>CAZMWZ010000045.1:0-16841 GCA_964570045.1 uncultured Spirochaetaceae bacterium | reverse complement strand
AGCCTGCTCGCCGCGACCCTGCTGGCCCTGCCCCTCGCTCTGGCCGGCGCGCTGGGAAATCCCGAGGCGGGGAAATACCAGCCCGTGAAGGGGCTGGAGAACTGGGACACGCGACTGGAGCTGGAGGGTTTGAAGGAGGGCAAGTACAACCTCATCGTGCGCGCCAGCGACGAGGCGGGCAATGTGCGCTACGAGGGGCCCTACAACATCTTCGTGGATCCCCGCTCCGACCTGCCGGTGGCCCGAATTTCGCACCCTGCGGCCGGCGCGCGCGTGGCCAGCCAGCTGGACGTGGTGGGCACCTGTGTGGATGACGACGGGGTGCAGAGCGTCCAAGTGCGCCTGGATGACGGGGAGCCGGCTGCGGCCAAGGGCACGGAGTTCTGGTCCCTGGCCCTGGATGTCGCCGCCCTGAACGACGGGGAGCACAGCCTGCGCGCCGTAGGGGTGGATGTCAACGGCACCGAAGGGCCCCCGACAATGGTGCGCTTCCACGTCGATAAAAAGGCTCCGGTCATACGGATACTCAACCATTCCAGCGGGGCGCTGGTGTCCGGGCAGGTCGAACTCAAGGGGGAAGTCGAAGACCCCAATGGCGTGGCCGGCCTGGCCTGGAGCCGTGACGGGGGCGAGAGCTTTCAACCGGTGCGTCTTTCGCTAGAAAAGCCCGGGAGGCGGGCCAGCTTCCAGGTGGAACTGGACACCCGTTCCTCAGGCGACGGCCCCCTGGTGCTGTGGCTGCAGGCCGGCGACCGCACCGGCTCCACAGCCCGGCAGGCCTTCCTGCTTTTCGTGAACAACGAGGCGCCCGTCCTGGAGCTCCTCTCCCCCGCCCCCGATGCGGCGGTGAACGGACGGGTGCTGGTGGTCGGGCGGGCCGGCGACAAGCTCGGCCTGCGCAGCCTCGAGTTCGACGCCGGGGAGGGAACCAGGGGGTCAGTGCCGCTAACCCCGGGGAACCCCTTCTGGGCTCAGGAGCTGGCCCTCACCGGCCGGAAGGCCGGGCTGGTGCAGGTGAGCTTCACCCTGGAGAATCTGACCGGCATCCGCCAATCGGTGAAGCTGCGGCTGAAAGTCGACCCCGAGTCGGATCGCCCGCAGCTCACGCTCGCCTCCCCACAGCCGGGGGGCAAGACGTCCGGCACCGTGCTGGTGTCCGGATTCGTGCGCGACGACGACGCGGTGGCGCGCTTGGAGTACTCGCTGGACGGTGGCGCCCCGGTAGAGGTGCCCGCCGAATCGGCCTTCGACTTCCCGTTGGAAGGGCTTGCCCCGGGGGAGCACAAGCTGTCCCTCAAAGCCGTGGACGTCGGGGACGTGGCCGGAGCCCCGGTACTGGTGAGCTTCACGGTCACAGGCCCGGCGCCGCACATTACCCTGGATAGCCTGACCGTTGTCAGCACCTCTGCCTTTGCCCCGGGGGTCGTTTTTGCCGGGGACAAGGACGGGCGCCTCGCCGGCACGATCCGCTTCGCCGGCGCGAGCCTGAAGGCCGACTACAGCCTGGCGGGGGGGGCACCCAAGCCGCTGACGCTGAAGAAGGGGACGGCGGAGGATGAACGGGGGTTCGACGTACCGCTCCCGCGGGCTCTTGCGGCTGGCCGCGTCGACCTTGTCATCCGGGCGACCGATGGGTTCGGGGGAACCGGGGACTACCGGTCGTTCTTCTTCCGCGGTGCGGAACAGGGGGCTGCAGGCATCATCCTGGTTGATGGCCGGCTCGGCGGGGATGGACCCGTGCGCCTAGAGACTGGAAGCCCGCTCGCGGGCTACGTGGCGGGGGGCGCCATCCAGGCGGCGTCGATCGACCCGCCGACGGACCGGGTACGGGTCAGTACCGAGGGAGCGCTGTTCCGGGTGGAGGCCGGCGAGCCGGGGGTGAGCGAGCCGGTGCGCATCCAGGTCACCGCCGCGGACGGCAGCCGCTATTCGAGCGACCCCATCCGCTTCGCCAGCGATTTCCAGGCCCCGAACCTGGAGCTGCAGCGGCCGGCCACCGGGGATTGGCTGGCCGCGGAGCTGCGCCTGGAAGGGCGTGCCGCGGATGCGGGCGGGCTTGCTTCGATTGAATATACCCTGGACGGCGGGGAGTTCACCGCCATCCAGACGCCTGGCGCCGGGCAGCCGGACCGCTTCGCGGCCACGCTGCCCCTTGGCGCGCTGGCGGACGGACCCCACTTGCTCACGGTGCGGGCCGTCGACCGGGCTGGCAATGCGGTGATCCGGCAGGTGGCATTTAATAAAGACAGCACCGCCCCCACGCTGGTACTTCTGGCCCCGAGGCCGCAGGATCCGGTGAACGGCCTCACGAGCCTGATCGGCCGTGCGGAGGACGCCGGTCGGATCGCCCGGGTGGAGGTGAGCGAGGACGGGTCGACCTTCCGCGAGGTCGCTCGCGAAGCTTCGTTCCGACTGGAGCTGAACCTGTCCACCCTGCCGGCCGGCAAGCTGCTGCTGCGCTGCATGGACGCGGCAGGAAACGTAGGCCAGACCCGGCCGGAGCTGGCTCTGAACCTGGAAGCCGACAAGCCCGCCGTGCAGGTGCAGCTGCCGGCCGCCGGGGAGCTGCTACGCGACGACTTCGTGATCTCGGGCATGATCTTCGACGACGACGGGGTGGCGGCCGTGCGCTACCGACTCGACGGCGGGGAGTTCCGCAGCCTGGAGGGGGGCAATGCCTTCAGCATCCCGGTCTCCCTGGCCGAGATCGGCGACAACGAGCACACCGTGGAGGTGCAGGCCGAGGACATCGGGGGTCTGACCGGGGAGATCGCCAGGTCCAGCTTCAAGGTGTCCACCTCCGACCCGGTGTCGGCGCTGGATTCCCCCGGCATCGCCGAGCAGGTGCGCGGCGTGGTGGAGCTGGCCGGGACCAGCAAGGACCCGAACGGGATCGCGGAGGTCTGGTTGTCCTTCGACAACGGACTGAGCTACTACCGGGCGGCGGGCACCGGGTCCTGGCGCTACCGGCTGGACACCCGCCTGCTGGCCGACGGTACGCACGCGGTGCTGGTCCGGGCGCACGACTCCACAGGGGCGGTCGGGTTTTATACCACCACCATCAACATCGACAACCGTGCGCCGGAGCTAGTCCTGGACACTCCCCGGGATGGGCAGGTGTTCACGGATGCCCTGAGCCTGAGCGGGCGGTCCCTGGACAACATCGGCGTGGCTTCCCTGGCGGTCTCCATCACCCCGGTCTCCGCGGCCCAGGGTCCCGGCCGTGGGTTGATGGAGGTCCCCTTGAGCGCCAGCGGCGTTCTCCTGCAGGAGCTGGACCTGCTCGACCTCCCGGGCGGGTGGTACAACCTGCGGGTGGAGGCCACCGACCGGGCCGGCAACCGCAGCTATGTCTCCCGCAATTTCCTGAGGCAGGCCAGGGCGGAGGCCGAGCGGGTGGAGCTGTTCTACCCGGCGGACGGGGAGACGCTGGCGGGGCCGTTCTCCGTGAGCGGGCGGGTGGCGGCGCGCGTGCTGCCGGCAAACGTGCTGGTGACGCTGGACGGGCAGCCGCTGGATACCGCGCCGCTCGGCCCTGAGGGCTACTTCCGCCTGGATGTGGAGGCCGCGGCCCTGGGGGTGGGCGGGCACACGCTGGAGGTTCAGGCCGTGCTGGCGCAGGAGGTGCGCCTTAGCTCCGGGCCGCGGGCGGTGCAGTACCTGGCCGGCGGCCCCTGGGCGCGCATTTCCTCCCTGGACCCGGGCGACTACGTGAGCGGGCGGCCGTTCCTGCAAGGGGAGGCCGGCTGGTTCGAAGAGGACGGGGAGCCGGAAGGGGATGCCAAGAGCGCGGCCAGGCTGCGCGCGGAGCACAGGGTCCGGCTGGTCGAGCTCAGCATGGACAACGGCAGGTCCTTCCGCAAGGCCGACGGCAAGGAGTCCTGGCGCTTCCGGCTGGAAACCCAGGAGCTGGCCTCCGGCACGCTGCGCCTCCTGGTCCGGGCTACCTTCCAGAACGAGCGCGTCGCGGTGACGCGCACCCAGCTCAATGTGGACACGCAGGCGCCGCAGGTGAAGCTGCTGGAACCCTCCGAGGGCGGGCGGTTCAATGCCTCCGTCCAGCTCTCGGGCACGGCCGGTGACGAGTCCGGACTGGCGGAGGTCGCGGTGAGCCTGCGCGAGGGGGACAAGAGCCGCTACCAGGTGCCTTCCTTCATCCAGGGCCTGTACCTGGACGCGCACACCATGGGCGCCACCTACTGGGACATGGGCCTGGGCCTGACCTTCTTTGACGACAACGTGAAGCTGCAGGTGCAGGTGGGCATGTCGCCGCCGGGGCGCTTCTCCGGCCTGGTGCTGGGCGCCAAGCTCCTGGCCAACATCGCTACCCTGCCGTTCGGCTTCCTGTTCGGGCCTTCCTGGGACTTCTTCTCCATGTCCCTGGCGGTAGGCGCGAACTTTTCCTACTTCACCATGTCCCAGGACAGCGTGGCCTTCAGCGACGCCGGGCTGGTGCTCGGGGGCATGGTGGCGCAGCTGGAGTTCGCCCGCTTCCAGATCGCCGGCTGGCGGGTGGCCAACTCGTACGCCCTGTACACCGAGTACCAGCTGTGGTTCATCTCCTCGGACGTGGAGGGGGGTACTGCCAGCCGCCTGGCCTTCGGGCTGCGCATGGGCCTGCTGTAGAGCCGCGCGCTGTAGCGAGTTTTCGGCTCTTAGGCGGGTCCGATCACTTTCAACTGCGCGAAATGATCCCGGAAAAAGCCCCGGTCGCGGGCGAGGAGGCGATCGGCGTGCAGGCAGGCGTGGGCGGCGATCAGGAAGTCCGCCAGGACGCGCTTTGCCTTGCCGCCCCGCTGCAGGTACCTGGCGAAGTACTCCCCGGCAAGCAGGCTGCTTTCCAGCGAGCTGGGAACGAAATCGATCTCCCAGTCGCGCAGGAACTCAGGAAAATCCCCTTTGCTTCTGAAGGCGGGCAGGATCTCCGCGGCCACGCACTCCCCGATGATCAGCCTGCCCTCAGCGGAAGCTCGCCGCAGCATTTGCTCGGAAGGTTCGGCGAAGCGGGGGCTACCGGTCAGCACGTCCAGGATCATGGAGCTGTCGACCGCGGTGATCATCCGCGCGACCGCTCCAGGTACTCGTCTACCGAGACTCCGCCCGGAAGCCGGCCCTTCCCGCGCCACTTGTGGAAGGGATCCTGCCGTTCACGCTTCACCGCCACGAGACGCCCGGCGACGGCGGAAACCTCCAGCACGGTGCCGGGCCGGATCCCCAGCTGCTCACGTACCTTCTTGGGGATGGTGATCTGCCCTTTTTCCGACACGGTTGTTTTCATACTTTTATGATATGAATTCTTACGCAATAAATCAACCGCTGACCTTCCGCGCGCGATCTGCTATAACAGAGCCCAGCCATGCTCCACGCCCTGCTGGCCCCTTTGCTGGCCGCGCCCGTGCTCGCCAAGGTCCTGGCCACCCTCGCCCTGATCCTGCTCTTAAACCGCCTGGTGAAGGAGCTGCTGGTCTCGGTGCTGGTCGGCACGCTGCTGCTCGGGCTGTGGTTCGGGCACGGCCTGCCCGCCGTGGGCGGCATCGCCTGGCGGCGCTTCAGCGAGCCGGACAACCTGCTGCTGGTCGTGGTGCTGCTCCTGGTGATCTGGCTGAGCAGCCTGATGGCCGAAGCGGGGGTGATGCGGGACCTGGTGGAGGTGGTGCGCTCCCGCGTGTCCAGGCGCCTGGCCTTTGCCGCGCTGCCCGCGGTGATCGGCTTCCTGCCCATGCCCGGGGGGGCGCTGTTCTCCGCCCCGATGGTGGACAGCGCCGACCCGCAGCGCGCCTTAAGCGGCCTGCTCAAGACCCAGACCAACCACTGGTTTCGCCACATCTGGGAGTACTGGTGGCCCCTGTACCCCGGGGTGATCCTGGCCCTGGAGCTCACCCGGCTGGAGATCTGGCAGTTCGTGCTGGTCCAGCTGCCGGTGACCCTCATCGCCGCCGGCAGCGGAGCGCTGCTGCTCCTGCGGCGCATCCCGCGCAGCGAGCGCGAGGGGGTGGAGACCTCACGGCCGGCAGGCGCCGCGACCCCGTACGCCCGCCGCTCCTTCCTGGGCTTGATGGCGCCGATCCTGGTCGTGGTGGTCGTCTTCGCCCTGCTCCAGGTTCTTTTTCCCGGCCTGCAGCGGGTGAGCCGCTACATCCCCATGGCTGCCGGCCTGTGCCTGGCCCTGGCGGTGCTGCAGCTTCAGCGGCGGCAGCCCCTGAGCGCCTGGCTGCGGGCCGTGGTCTCCTGGCGCTCGCTGCAGATCACGCTGCTGGTCGTGGTGGTGCGCATCTACGGGGCGGTGCTCGAGGCGCCGCTCCCGGGCGGGATCCTCCCGGTCGTCCTGCTGCGGCGGGAGTTGGCCCTGTTGGGCATCCCTGATGCCCTGCTCATCGCCTTCCTGCCGTTCATCTGCGGGTTCACCATGGGCAGCACGGTGGGGCTGGTGGGGGCCAGCTTCCCCCTGGCCTTGAGCCTGCTGGGACCCGAGCCTGCCCTGGGCCGGCTGCTGGCCACGACCGTGCTGGCCTACGGTTTCGGTTTCATGGGGGAGCTGCTCTCGCCAGTGCACGTCTGCCTGGTGGTCTCTGCGGAGTACTTCCGAACCCGCCTTCTCCACGGCCTGACCAGCCTGATCCCGCCCGCGCTCCTGGTGCTGGCGGGGGTGACTCTCTGGCAGTTTGCGATCCGCTGGCTGCTGCCGGGATGATGCGCGCAGCGGTGCTGTTGTGCCCGCGTAAGCTTTTCAACTATACTCCAGCAAAATCGCCATAGGCTTGGTCGGGGAGGTTCGAATGAAGGAGATCCGTAGCGTCGGCTGGATCGGCACCGGGGTGATGGGCCGGTCCATGTGCCTGAACGTGATGAACAAGAGCGGCCTCAAGGCCCGCGTGTACAACCGCACCCGGGAGAAGGCCCGGGACCTGCTGGAGGCCGGGGCGGTCTGGTGCGACAGCCCGCAGGAGGTGGCCCGGGGCAGCGACTGCATCTTCACGATCGTGGGCTATCCGGCGGACGTGGAGGAGGTGATCCTGGGGGAGCGCGGGGCCCTGTCTGGGGCCTCCGCCGGCTCCGCGCTCGTGGAGATGACCACCTCCGAGCCCACCCTGGCGCAGCGCATCCACGCCGAGGCGAAAAAGAAGGGCGTGGAAGCCCTGGACGCCCCGGTTTCCGGCGGGGACGTTGGCGCGCGCAACGCCAAGCTGGCGATCATGGTCGGGGGGGAGCGGCCGGTCTACGAGAGCGTGCTGCCCCTGCTGCGGCACATGGGCGAGAACATCGCCTTCTTCGGCGGTCCCGGCGCCGGGCAGCACACCAAGATGGTCAACCAGATCCACATCGCCACCACCATGATCGGGGTGGTGGAGTGCCTGCTGTACGCCCACCGCGCGGGGCTGGACCTGCTGGAGGTGATCGAGGTGATCGGCAAGGGCGCGGCTGGCTCCTGGAGCCTGAACAACTACGGCCCGCGCATCGCCAAGGGCAACTTCGATCCAGGCTTCTTCATCAAGCACTTCGTCAAGGACATGGACATCGCGTTGAAGGAGGCCCGGCGCATGAAGCTCGCCCTGCCCGGCCTGGCCTTGGCCCACCAGTTTTACGTGGCGGCCATGGCCGTGGGGCAGGAGAACCTGGGCACCCACAGCCTGTACAAGCTGTTCGAGCGCCTGAACACCCCGTGAGCGGACGACCTGACCAGGCCAGGCGGGAAGGGCTCGGGGCGCGCCTCGCCAGCGTCCTGGGCGGACTGTGGGCCCTTGCCGGCGGCGCGTTTTCTCATTAAATTAGGCGTGGCACTCAGCAAATACGTCCCGCCAATGTACCCGCCAGGAGAGGGAATCGGGCTGGCGCCGTGCAGATTGCGAGGGGACCCAAACACTACAAGGAGGAATGGAACCGATGGCAAAGCAGCTGCTGTTCGAGGAGAACGCGCGCAGGGCCCTGATGGACGGCGCGGAGAAGGTGGCCAACGCGGTGCGCGTGACGCTGGGGCCCAAGGGCCGCAACGTGGTGCTGGGCAAGAAGTACGGCGCCCCGACCGTCACTAACGACGGGGTGACCATCGCCAAGGAGATCGACCTCAAGGACCCCTTCGAGAACATGGGCGCCCAGTTGATCAAGGAGGTGGCCAAGAAGACCAATGACGTGGCCGGCGACGGCACGACCACGGCCACCGTGCTGGCTTTCTCCATGATCCGCGAAGGCCTCAAGGCCGTGGCCGCCGAGATCGACCCGATGGGCATCAAGCGCGGCATCGCCAAGGCAGTGGAGATCGCCGTGGCCAACATCAAGGCCAACGCCAAGAAGATCACCGAGAAGGAGGAGATGCAGGCCATCGCCGCCATCTCGGCCAAAGGCGACCTGCCGATCGGGCAGCTCATCGCCGACGCCATGGAGAAGGTGGGCAAGGACGGGGTGGTCACGGTCGAGGAGTCCAAGTCCATGGAGACCAACCTGGAGATGGTGGAGGGCATGGAGTTCGACCGCGGCTACGTCTCCCCCTACTTCGTCACCAACCGCGAGAGCCAGACCGTGGTGCTGGAGGACGCCTACATCCTGCTGCACGATAAAAAGATTGCAGCCATGAAGGACTTCATGCCGCTGCTGGAGAAGGTGGCGAAGACCGGCAAGCCCCTGCTGATCATCGCCGAGGAGGTGGAGGGCGACGCTCTGGCCACCCTGGTGGTCAACCACCTGCGCGGTACCTTCAAGGCCTGCGCGGTCAAGGCCCCCGGCTACGGGGACCGGCGCAAGGCCATGCTGGAGGACATCGCCGTGCTGACCGGCGGGCA
Source organism: uncultured Spirochaetaceae bacterium (assembly GCA_964570045.1). GTDB lineage: Bacteria > Spirochaetota > Spirochaetia > SZUA-6 > DRHE01 > MIBK01. The sequence continues at coordinate 8,067 of CAZMWZ010000045.1, read as the reverse complement.
GGTCATCGCCGAGGAGCTGGGCTCCAAGCTGGAGTCCACTGAGCTCGCTCAGCTGGGGCGGGCCAAGACCGTGAAGGTCGACAAGGAGAACACGATCATCATCGAGGGCGCCGGCAAGCCCAAGGACCTGAAGGGCCGGATCAGCATGATCAAGAACGAAATTGACGCCACGACCTCCGACTACGACCGCGAGAAGCTGCAGGAGCGGCTGGCCAAGCTGGCCGGCGGGGTGGCCGTAATCAACGTCGGAGCGGCTACCGAGGTGGAGCTCAAGGAGAAGAAGCACCGTGTGGAGGACGCCCTGTCGGCCACCCGGGCCGCCGTGGAGGAAGGGATCGTGGCCGGCGGCGGGGTGGCCCTGGTGCAGGCGGCCAAGGCCCTGGAAAAGGAAGACACCAAGAGCCTCCCGGATTCCGAGCGCGTGGGTTTCGCGATCGTGCGCCGCGCCCTGGAGGAGCCTATCCGTCAGATCGCGGCCAACGCGGGGCTGGACGGGGCCATCATCGTCAACCGTGCCAGGGAAGAAAAAAAGGGCGTGGGCTTCGACGCCGAGAAGATGGAGTGGGTGGACATGGAGAAGAGCGGGATCATCGACCCGGCCAAGGTCACCCGCTCGGCGCTGCAGAACGCGGCCTCCGTGGCGGCCATGATGCTTACCACCGAGAGCCTGGTCACCGACAAGCCCAAGAAGGAACAGGCGCCGGCGGGCCCGCCCATGGACGAGGACATGTATTGAAGCAAGGCAGGCTGCCGGTCTCCCGGCGGCCAGGCGGAAAACATTGACCGGGGGGCTTCAGCTCCCCGGTTTTTTTTCGGGATCACGCCCGCTTCCTTGACCCGCCGGCTGCGCTCACCCTATGCTGGGCCACGACCATGCTGCGGCCCCCTGTCCGCGCGCTGCTCCTTTCCCTATTCCTTTTCGCCGCGACGCTCGCCGGCGCCGGGCCTTCCTGGCCTCCGCCCGAAGAGGTGACCCTCACGAACGAGGAGCTGCTGCTGGAGGACCCCTACACCGGTCATTTTCGCAGCCGCTTCTGGTATTTCAACGCCATGCTGGTCGATGGGACGGCCCTGACGGTGAGCCTGTTCCAGTGGCGGTACGGCCTGCTCGGCGACGCCGGCCTGTTGGTGCTCTGCGCGCAGCCCGGAGCCGAGACCTACGTCCTGGAGACGAAGCTCGACGAGCTGGAAGTCGCCGGCGACCGGCTGCACTACCGCTTCGGCGAAAGCCTGCTGGAGGGTGATGCGGGAGGGGCGCGCGTGCGCCTGCGGCTTCCGGATTTTTCCTGCGACCTGGAGATCCGCAACCTGCTGAACCCCTGGAAGCCGGGAGACGGGTACGTGTACCTCAGCAGGCAGCGGGACGTGTACACGCGCCACTCGGTCACCTCGCCGTTCGCCGAGGTTTCGGGGAGCCTGGAAGTGCGCGGGCGGTGGCGCCCCGCGGAGGGCTGGTGCTACGCCGACCGGGGCATTGTAGCCATGCCGTTGTCCCGGATGAACCCGGAGCAGTTCTCGTTCCGGGTGTTCGGCCCCGCCGGAGACGGCGAGCCCTGGATGCTGAGCCTGCTGGAATCGGTCAGCGCCAGGGCTTACGGCTCCCGCAGGGTCGCGTCCCTGCTCGTGGCCAGGGGCGGGGAGTGGCTTCTGGCCACCGATAACCACGAATCCCGGGCCGAGGAGTACTACCGGGAAGCGGGCGTGCCCTTCGCCTTTCCGCACCGTTTCCGGGTCCGGGCTCGGCAGGACGGCCGGACTCTGGACGGCGAGTTCGTGGTCTCAAGGCTTTTCCACCTCAACGACATCCTCCGCCGGCTCCCCCCCGCCTTCCGTGCGGTCGCGGAAGCCCTGATTCGCAGGCCGGTCATCTATCGCCTGGCAGGCGACTTCCACGGCTACTTGGAGGAGGCCGACGGGAGCCGGGTGATCCTGGAGCTGCGGGGTCAGGGGGAGTACTCGATCATGCGCTGAGGCAGCCCCGATACAGGAGGGACCTGATGAGCGAACCCGAAAGCGATCTTCCCGAGGTGCAGGCCTGGCTGGTCACCGTGGACATGGGCTACGGCCACCAGCGAGCCGCCTACCCGCTCCAGCGCGTGGCCCGAGACGGGGTGATCAACGCCAACCAGTATCCGGGCATGCCGGACTCCGACCGGAAGGTATTCGCCGACCTGGAGCGCTTCTACAACGCAGTGTCGCGCTTCAAGAAGGTGCCCCTGCTCGGGCCGCTGGCCTTCCGGGTCTACGACCGCTTCCAGGCCATCCCCCCCTTCGACCCCCGCCGGGACATGTCCCGGCCCACCCTCCAGGTGCGCGGGGCCACGCGGCTGATTCGCCGCAGGCGCTGGGGACGAACCCTCATCGAAAGCCTCTGGGCCCGGCAGCAGCTGCCTTTCCTCTCCACTTTCTTCTCCACGGCGCACATGGCGGACGTGCACGGCTACCCGGGCCCGATCTACTGCGTCATTTGCGACGCGGACTGCAGCCGCGACTGGGTGGCCGCGAACCCTCGGTCGAGCCGGATCTTTTATTTCGCCCCGACCCCGCGCGTCTGCGAACGCCTGAAGCTGTACGGTGTGCCCTCGGAGCGGATGCTGCTCACCGGTTTTCCGCTGCCGGAGGAGAACCTGGGCTACCCCGGCTTCGACATCCTGCGCGCCGATACCGCCTCCCGCCTGGCCATTCTGGACCCCGAGCGGCGCTTCCTGGGTCCCAACGCCGAGCAGGTGCTGGCGGCTTTGGCGCCGGGGCGCCCCCCCGAGAGGCCCGCGCGGCCGCTCACCGTCCTGTTCGCCGTGGGCGGCGCCGGGGTTCAGGCGGACATCGGCCTGCAGGCCGCCTCCCTCCTGGCGGGGCGCATCCGCGGCGGAGAGCTGCGCCTCGTGCTGGTCGCTGGCGTGAGCCCCCGCGTGCTGGAAATCTTCCGCAACGGCCTGGAGGCGGCAGGCCTGCAGGGGTTGAAGGGCCTGGAGATTCTCTACGAACCGGACAAGCAACGCTATTTCCAGAAGTTCAACCTGGCCCTGCGCGGAACGGACATCCTCTGGACCAAGCCTTCCGAGCTGTCGTTCTACACGGCCCTGGGCCTGCCCATCCTCATGGCCCCCACGATCGGCTCCCAGGAGGACTTCAACCGGGAATGGCTGCTGGGGCTGGAAGCCGGGATCGACCAGGGCGACATGCGGGAGTTCGAGCGGTGGTTCTTCGAGCTGCTGCGCTCCGGGGCCTTCGCCCGCGCCGCCTTCAACGGCTTCAGCCGGGCCCCGCGCCAGGGCACCTACAACATCATCCGGCGGCTCGCCCAGCTGTCCTAGCCCACGGCCCCTCTCCCCGCCGTCCTCACTCCGCGTCCATGGGGTAGAACACCAGACCGGACAGCGGCTTGGGGTAGAAGTAGGTGGACTTGCGCGGCATCTTTTCGCCGCCGTCCGCGATCGTGAAGATGTCCTCCAGGCGTGTTGCGTTCAGGATCAGGGCCGCCTGCCTGCGGCCGGCGCGCACCGCCTCCAGGGCCGAATCCAAATCCTTGGTGTACTCCACGTTGACCTGGGCGGCCAGCTCCTCCTCGGTGATGCCGGCGATGCGGTTCAGGATCAGGGTGTTCAGGATGTTCACGTCCAGCATCTTCCAGGCCGAGCTCGAGTCGATCTCCACCATTTCCTCGTAGGCCTCCGCGTCCTTCAGGGTAATCAGGAAGTAGCGGTTCATGCCGGCGATCAGCGCGCCGAACTTGTGTACTCCCGGCTCCGTGTCGCGCAGGTCGCGCAGCCAGCGCCGTCGGGCGGCGAGGTCCTCACCGCCGTTGAAGGAGTAGCTCTTCACGTGGAAGTGTTCCAGGATGCCCAGGTGCAGGTCGGATAGGCCCTTGCGCTTGAGGTCCAGGTCGTGGAGTAGGCGGTGCGTCGGCAGGACGGTGAGCCCCTCGTGGCGGGAGTTGACCAGGAACATCATGATGAACTCCCAGGGCGCGTCGGGGCCGGCCTCGGGGTGCAGGGCGCGCATGCGGTCGCGGTGCACGAGCATGGCCTGGTAGCGGTGGTGCCCGTCGGCGATGTAGATCCTCAGGTGATCCATGGTGCGGCGGATGATCTCGCAGGCCCGCTCCTCCGTGAGCCGCCACAGGCGGTGCCGCACCTGGGTCTCCGGCTCCAGGTAGCTCACGATGGGCGGGCTGCCCTCGGCCTGGTCCAGGACGTTGTCGATGACGTAGGCGTCGTCCCGGTAGAGGCTCCAGATGTACTCGAACTGGGTGCCGGCGGCCTCGGTCAGACGGATGCGGTCTGCCAGGGGGCGGTCGAGGATCTTCTCGTGCGGCAGGATCCGGCCGCTGCCGTAGTCTTGCAGGCGCACCAGGCCGATGAAGCCCCTGACCTTGCGCCGCCCGATCTCCGGCACGCCGAACTCCTGCTCGAGCACCCAGAAGGAAGGCCGCCGGGTGGAGCGCAGCACGCCCTCGGCCCTCCAGGAGGCGAGCAGGTCCCGGGCTCGGGTGTAGCGGTTGTCGGGCTCCCCGTCGCCGGGCAGCTCCGTGCCCAGGATGAGACGGATCACGTTGTAGGGGTGCTGCCGGTAGTAGGCCTCCTGCCTTTCGGCGGAGATGACGTCGTACGGCTGGCTCAGGCAAAGACCGATGTCGGGGATCTTCTGCGGGTCGTAGTGTAGGACGCGAAAGGGACGCACCTCGTTGACGGGTTCCTGCACTCCAGGCCTCCTGGCGGGTTCGAGTCTACCCGCGAACGGGCCGCCGGCGCAAGCGGCGGACGCGGGATGCCAGTTCGGGGGATTTCTCGGCCCGCGCTTCTGAGGCTACGGCAGCAGGTCCGTGAAGAGCAGCACGGCGCCGGCGGCGCGAAGGCCGCCTTCAGCGGCGCGGATGCGCTGCGCGGGCAGCTCCGCCTCGGGCCCCGGGTGCAGTACCGCCGTCAACACGCTTCTTTTTTCCTCGCCGGCCACCAGGAACGCGGCGGTGCGGGCCGCGTTGAGGGCGGGCAGGGTGAGGGTCACCCGTTCTCGCGGGGGTGATTCCGGCGGGGCGAGGGAGGCAACGCACCAGCGCGTGGGCTCCTCGCACTCCGGCCCACCGGGAAACAACGACGCCGTGTGCCCGTCCGCGCCGATGCCCAGCAGCACCAGGTCGAAGGCGGGCAAGACTGCGCCGGGAAACAGCTCGCGCAGCGTGCCCTCGTATTTCCGGGCCGCCTCGTCGGCGGTGGGCGCGTCCGCCGGGACGGGGAACACGTTTTGCTCCGACAGCGGCACGCGCCGGAGCAGGGCTTCCCGGGCCATCCGGTAGTTGCTGGCCGGGTGGTCGCGGGGCACGCGGCGCTCGTCGCCCCAGAATACACGCACGCGCTCCCAGGGGACCTGGGCGCGCAGTTCGTGGCTGGCGAGCCGCTCGTAGACGCCGCGCGGCGTGGCTCCTCCGGCCAGCACCAGGTTGAAAAAGCCCCTTTCCTGTACGCTGCGGCGGGCCTCCTCGGCAATGTACGTCGCCGCCTGCGCGAACGGGCGCAGCTCCACGCTCAGATACGCACCCAGGACCTGTCGTCCTGGGCGAGCAGGGCCTCGCAGGCGGCCGGGCCCCAGGAGCCGGCCGGGTAGGGGTGCAGCAGCCCCGCGGCAGTCCCTGCGCGCTCCTCCGCCCAGCGCTCGAGCACCGGCATGATCAGCGACCAGGACACCTGCATGTCGTCGTGCCGGATGAACAGGGTCGGGTCGGCCAGCAGGCAGTCCAGCAGAAGCCGCTCGTAGGCATCAGGCAGCTCCCCCTCGACCAGCTCCTGGTAGCGGAATTTCATCTCCGGGGTGTCCATGCACAGCTTGGGCCCGGGGCGCTTGGCCTGGAAGCGCAGCGAGATGCCCTCCTCGGGCTGCACGTGGAAGGTGAGGGTGTTGGGGCTCAAGTCCGCGGGGGTGAGCGGGTGGAACATGGAGTGGGGAACGCTCTTGAAGCTGACCACGATTTTACTGGCCTTGCGCTTCAGGCCCTTGCCGGACCTCAGGTAGAACGGCACCCCCTCCCAGCGCCAGTTGTCGACCAGCAGGCGGGCGGCCACAAAGGTCTCCACCTTCGAGTCGCGTGCCACCCCGGGTTCCTCGCGGTAGCCCCGGTACTGGCCGCGCACGAAACGCTCGTCGATCTCGCGGGGCTCGAAGGGGCGTACCGAGCGCAGCAGTTTCACCTTCTCGTCGCGCACCCGGTCGGCGTCGAAGGAGGGGGGCGGCTCCATGGCCACCAGGGCGAGCATTTGCAGCATGTGGTTCTGGAACATGTCGCGCAGCAGGCCGGCCTGCTCGAAGTAGCCGGCCCGATGCTCGACCCCCACCGCCTCGGCCACCGTGATCTGCACGTGGTCGATGTAGCGGCGGTTCCAGATCGGCTCGAAGATCGCGTTGGCGAAGCGGAACAGCAGGATGTTCTGCACGGTCTCCTTGCCCAGGTAGTGGTCGATGCGGTACACCTGCTGCTCGGCGAACACCGCGCCCAGGCAGCGGTCCAGCTCCATGGCGCTGGCCAGGTCCCTTCCGAAGGGCTTCTCGATGATCACCCTCGCGGCGGCCCCTGCGCTTTCGCGGGCCAGCCCGGCGGCGCCCAGCCGCTCGATGACCGCCGGATACAGGTCCGGCGGGGTGGCGAGGTAGAACACGTGGTTGGCCTCGTGCAGGAAACGGCGGTCCAGCTCGGCCAGCAGGACGGCCAGCTCCGCGTACAGCGCGGGGCCCCGGTAGTCGCCGCTGCGGTAGAAGCAGCGCTCGAGGAAGCCCTCCAGCAGCTCCGCAGGCGGCGCCTGGGGCCGCAGCGCTTCACTCAACCGGACGCGGAAGGAGTGCTCGTCATACGCGCTGCGGGCGCAGCCCACCAGGAAGAATCCGTGCGGCAGGCGACTCTTTTTGTAGAGGCTGAACAGAGCCGGCACGAGCTTGCGCGAGGTGAGGTCCCCTGAGGCCCCGAAGATCACGAAGCCGGCCTCGCGGGGGATCTCCTCGATGCAAAAAGAACCCCGCACGTCCGGGGTTTCCAGCCGGAGCGCGGGAGGTGCCATGCCCTTCATGAGGTTTTCACCGCGTGCCCGCCGAACTCGGCGCGCAGGGCCGCTAGGACCCGGTTGGCGAACAGGTCGGGCTTGCGCGAGTCGAAGCGCTTGAACAGGGCGTGCGCGATGGCGGTGGCCTCCACCCCGGATTCCACCGCCTGCTGCACCGTCCAGCGCCCTTCGCCGGTGTCCTCCACGTAGCCTTGGATGTCCTGAAGCCGCGGGTCCTTTTTGAACGCGCCTTCCAGCAGCTCCAGGAGCCAGGAGCGGATCACGCTGCCCCGGTTCCAGAGGGCGGCCACTCGCGCGAAGTCCAGGGACGGCCCATAGGGAGAGGCTTCCAGCAGCTCGAAGCCCTCGGCATAGGACTCCATGAGCGCGTATTCGATGCCGTTGTGGACCATCTTGAGGAAGTGGCCCGCGCCCGCCGGGCCGCAGTGCAGGTACCCACCCGGCGGGGCCAAGTCTACTAAAAGCGGTTCGATCTGCTCGAAAGCTTCCCGTTCGCCACCCACCATCGTGCAGTACCCTTCCTTCAGTCCCCAGATGCCGCCGGAAACGCCGGCGTCCAGGTAGCGGATGCCGCGCGGCGCCAGCGCCGCGGCCCGCCGGACGTCGTCCTTGTAATAGCCATTGCCGCCGTCGATCAGGATGTCCCCGGGGGACAGGAGGCGGGCCAGGCCCGTGACCTGCGCTTCCGTCGGCTCCCCCGCCGGCAGCATAATCAGGACCTTGCGCCGGGGGGCCAGGGCCCCCACCAGCTCCTGCACCGAGCCCGCCCCGGCGGCGCCTTCACGAGTGAGGGCCTCGATCTTATCGCGGGCCAGGTCATACACCACTGCCTGGTGCCCGGCGGCCAAAAGGCGCCGGGCCATGTTGCCACCCATTTTTCCCAAACCGATGATGCCGATCTGCATGCCCCTACTATACCCCGTCCGTGCCTCCCTGCGCATCCGCCTCTGCGCATCCGCCTTGACACGCCGCTAGAGCGGCGCGAAGCCCGCTGTCGCGGCGCGCAGCCCGCTGTCGCGGC
>CAZMWZ010000044.1:0-16993 GCA_964570045.1 uncultured Spirochaetaceae bacterium | reverse complement strand
CTCTTCGAACTTCTCCATGATAAGATCAACACCGGTACGTGGAAGCCGGGAGACATGATCCCGCCCGAGTCGGAGCTCATCAACCAGTACAAGATCAGCCGCATCACCATCCGCAAGGTCCTGGACTTGCTCGTCAGGGAAGGGCTCATCGTGCGGGAACGGGGACGGGGCACCCACGTCGCCCACACGCGTCTGGAACACGTCATGACGCGGATCGTGAGCTTCACCGACGACATGCGGCAGAGGGGCTTCGAGGCTGGCACCAAGGTGCTTTTTGCCGGTCTCCTGCCCGCCCCCGAGGGAATCGCCCGGCAGCTTGGCATCCGGGAGGGCGCTGAGCTGGCCCGCATCGATCGGCTGCGCCTGGCGGACGGCGAGCCGATGTGCGTTGAGCAATCCTACATCGTACACGCGTTGATGCCGGGAATCCTCAATCACGACTTCGCCGCCCGCTCCCTGCGGGAGGTGAAATTGGCGGAATACGGGATTCGCTGGTCGCGCGCGAGGCAGACCATCCAGGCTATTCTCGCGCCGCCGGAGTTGTCCCATCTGCTCTCGATCAAGACGAACGCGGCCCTCCTGCACATCGAGAGGGTTTCCTTCTCGCAGAACGACATCCCCGTCGAGTTCCTGCGCGTGTTCTACAGGGCGGACCGTTACATTCTCTACAACGATCTTTCGGGGGGTAGCGGATGAAACAGCGGAGGCTCCTTCTGGGTCTGGCCCCGACGCGGAGATTCGTGTTCTCCGCCGAGGATGCGGCGCAGTACAAGAAACTCGTGGAGGCCAAGCTTACTGAGTGGCAGGTGGACTTCGTCACCATCGATTCGGTAAACAGGGAAGGACTGCTATTCGAGCGCAGCGACGCGCGGGCGGCGGCCGAGGTGTTCAGGAAGGCCGGCGTGGACGCGGTTTTCGCCCCCCACGTGAACTTCGGCACCGAGGAGGTGGTGGCCCAGCTCGCCCGTGAGGTGGGCAAGCCGTTCCTGCTCTGGGGTCCTCGGGACGAGGCGCCTCTGCCGAACGGCAACCGGCTGCGGGACACGCAGTGTGGGCTTTTCGCCACGGCGAACGTGCTGAAGAAGTACGGCGTGCCCTTCACCTACATCATCAATTCCCGCCTGGAAGATCCGGTTTTCGAGAGGGGACTGCGCAGCTTCCTGGCCGCGGCCGCCGTGGTGAGGACGTTCACGCGGGCGCGCATCGGACAGATCAGCACGCGGCCCCCGAACTTCTATACCGTGATCATCAATGAACAGGAGCTCCTGGCCCGCTGGGGGATCGAGATGGTGCCGCTGGACATCGCGCGGCTGGAGCGAAACCTCCTGGAGATGCTCTCCCGGGACGCGCGGGTGTCCGCCGAGGCCGAGGCGCTGCGTACCCGCCTATCCCGCCAGGGCGTGGCCGACGAGGCGCTGAGGAAGATCGCCGCCCTGAAGCTCTTCCTCGCCGACTGGGCTGCGCAGGAGGAGCTTCAGGCCATCGCCTTCAAGTGCCACGAGGACCTGCCGGAAATGCTGGGGATCTATCCCTGCTTCGTGAATGGGGAGCTGGCCAGCTTGGGAGTCCCGGTTACCTGCGAGACGGACATCCACGGCGCCCTCAGCGCGATCATGCTGCAGGCGGCGGCCGGAGGAGCGACGCCTCCCTTCTTCGCGGACCTCACCGTGCGGCATCCTACCCATGATAATGCCGAGCTCCTGTGGCATTGCGGAAACTTTCCCCATGCCCTCGCCAAGGATCCCGGGAAATCCTTCCTCGGCACGCATTTTATCATCCCCCCGCACCGGCCGGGCACAGGCAACTTCGAGATCAGGGGAGGGGAGATCACCATCGCCCGTTTCGATGGTCTGCAGGGCGAGTATTCCCTGCTCATGGGGCACGGCCGCGGTACGCAGGGACCGTTCACCCTCGGCACGTACCTTTGGGTCGAGGTGCCCGACTGGCCCCTGTGGGAGGAGCGCATCATCCGCGGCCCCTACATCCACCACGTGGCCGGCATCCATGGCGCACTTGCCCCGGCGCTGTACGAGGCAACGCGGTACATCCCCGGCCTGAAGCCGGACTGCGTGCAACCGACCGAGGAACAGATCAAGGCGTACCTGCGCGGCGCTTGAGAGTCTAAACCGGCAAAAGGGGTTCACATGCCTGAAGCGATGATGAAAAAGGCGGACTTCGCGGCAATGAAACAGATCGCGCGGGAAGTGCGTCTGGACGTGCTGGAAATGACCTCGCGGTTCGGAGGACATCCCTCCAGCTGCTTCTCGGCAGTCGAGATCCTTATTGTCCTGTACTTCGGGGGGATCCTCCGCTACCGGCCCAAAGATCCCGCGTGGCCGAACAGGGATCGGTTTATCCTGAGCAAGGGGCACGCCGCTCCCGCCCTGTACTCGGTGCTCGCCCGCGCAGGCTACTTCGATCCCACCGAGCTTGCCCGGTTCCGCACCCTGGACTCCCCCTTGCAGGGGCACCCGAAACAGGACACGGCGATTGGGGTGGAGGTCACGAGCGGCTCGCTGGGCCAGGGTCTTTCGTTCGGTCTGGGTACCGTACTGGCGGGGCGGCTGGCGAAGCGGGACTTCCGTGTCTTTGTGCTCACCGGCGACGGCGAATGTGACGAGGGGCAGGTGTGGGAGGCGGCGATGGCCTCTGCCCACTACGCTGCGGACCGCCTGACCGCGATCGTCGACTACAACAAGTACCAGCAGACCGGCCCCATCGAGCGCGAAATGGCTCTCGAACCTTTCGCCGACAAGTGGCGCGCCTTCGGCTGGCATGTGGTGGAGACCGACGGTCATGACCTGGTGAGCCTGCGCGAGCGACTGCTTTCGGTTCTTGAGGTCCAGGGCCAACCGCAGGTGGTGATCGCCCACACCCGGAAGGGCAAGGGGGTATCCTTCATGGAGAAGGACTTCACTTACCACGCGAAGTCTCCTACCGGCCAGCTGTACGCGAAAGCGCGGGAGGAGATACTATGCGGATAGGCGAAAAGGCCGGCCTCCTGGCCGGGACCAGACAAATGCGGGACGCCTTCGGGTCGGCCCTGGTCGAGGTGGCGAAGGCCAACGAGCGAATCGTGGCCCTGGACGGGGACCTGTCCAGTTCGACCGGCATGGCCGCAATGCGGGAGACCTTCCCCGAACGGTTTTTCGACCTCGGCATCGCCGAGGCGAACCTGATCGGCGTGAGCGCGGGATTCGCCGCGAGCGGCTACATACCCTTTGTCGGGAGCCTCCCCTCCTTCCTGCTGCCCAACGCGTACGACCAGCTCAGGCTCCAGGTGTCCATCGCGGGCCTGAACGTGAAGCTGCTGGGCAGCCATGCCGGCATCTCCACGGGACGCGAGGGTCCGACGTCCATGAGCATCGAGGACTTCGCCCTCCTCGGCGGCCTTCCCCCCTTTGTGATCCTCGTGCCCAGCGACGAGTCCATGATGGCTGCAGCCGTGCGGGCGGCGGCGGAGCACGCGGGCCCCGTGTACATCCGTTCCAGCCGCGGCGAGTTTCCCCGGGTCTACGGTGAAAGGGGATGCCCGTTCGCGATTGGCCGGGCCAACCTGGTCCGCCCGGGAAACGATGTTACCATTATCGCCTGTGGTCTACTGACGGGGGTGGCCCTTGATGCGGCGGCCATTCTCGCTGAGCAGGGAATCCAGGCCAGGGTGCTGGACATGCACACGGTGAAGCCGGTGGACAGGCAGGCCGTTGTCGCGGCGGCTAGACAGACCGGGGCCATCGTCACCGCGGAGGAGCACCTCGTGCGGGGCGGCCTGGGCGCGGCGGTGGCGCAGGTCGTTGTCGAGGAGTGCCCGGTAGCGATGCGCTTCGTCGGCATCCGGGACACCTACCTGGAATCCGGGTCCGTGGAGGAGCTCATGGAGAGGTACGGCTTCTCCACCGGCCATCTGGTAAACGCCGCGCAGGACTGTCTGCGGGCGAAGAGGGGAGGCTAAAGAGGTGGTGCTGCGGGAGCTTATCAAAAGGGAGAGCGCCGGGAAGCGAATAAGACTCGGAGTGAGCGGCGCGGGCTGGATGGGCAGCGGGTTTGTTACGCAGGTGTCCCGCATGAAGGGCATGGAGGTGGTCCTGCTGGCCGACGAGGATGTCGGAGCAGCCCGCGCCGTGCTTGAGTCCGTCGGCGTGCCGCGGGACTACATCGTGGAAGCCGCGAGTCTGTCCGGGGCGCAGGATGCCCTCGCCCGGGGCAGGCGGGTGGTGACCGGCTCCTACCAGCTGGCGGCCCAGTGCCGGGATATCGACATTGTTGTCGATGTCACCCCCTCGGCGGCGGTGGGCGCCGAGACCGCCTGGTCGTGCATCGAGTGCCAGAAGGACGTGGTCCTGGTGAACATCGAGGCGGATGTGACCGTGGGGAGAATATTGAAGAAACTTTCCGACCAGGCGGGCATCCTCTACACCGTTTCCAATGGCGATGAACCCGGCTGTCTCATGGAGCTGTGGGAGTACGTGGCCACGCTCGGCTTCGAGCCGATCGCGATCGGCAAGGGGAAGAACAATCCCCTGAACACCGCGGCGACGCCCGACACCGTCCTGGAGTCTGCGCAGAGGGACGGGAAAGACCCCTTTCAAGTCGCCTCCTACGTGGACGGGACCAAGACCATGTTCGAGATGACCTGTGTCGCCAATGCCACCGGCTGCCTGCCCATCACCCGCGGCATGGTCGGGCCCGTGGCGGACAGGAAGACCGTGTCGGACATCTTCGCCTTGCAGGAGGATGGCGGCATTGTGCCCTTTCCCGGCGTGGTCGACTTCGTTCAGGGAAGCGACATGTCCGGGGGCGTGTTCTTGACCGTGCGGATCGAAAACAGGAGGATTGCCGCTGACTTGAAATACCTGAAGGTCGGCCAAGGGCGCTATGCCACCTTCTTCCGTCCCTACCATCTCTGGTTCCTGGAGGCGCCGATTTCCGTGGCGCAGGCCTATCTGCTGCGGCAGCCCTGGCTGGTGCCGCTGGACAGGCCCGTGGTGGACGTGCTTACGATCGCCAAGAAGGATCTTGCCGCCGGCGAGCGCCTCGATGCCTTCGGCGGGTATGCTTTCCGCGGCAGCATGGACAGGGCGGAGGAAGCCAGGAAGCTGAACGCCCTCCCCGTAGGCCTGGCACCGGCCGCCATCATGACGAAGCCCGCGCGTAAGGATGAGGTGATCACCTGGGACCACGTGAAGCTGGACGAGGGGAGCACCGTGGTCAGGCTGCGGCGCCAACAGGACGCATTGCCGATGGCGCTGCGTCAAGGAGATGGGGATGAATAAAATCAGGGGTCCCGCAATCTTTCTCGCCCAGTTTTTCCGGGACGAGAAGCCATTTGACACGCTGCTGGGCATCGCGCAGTGGGTAGCGCAGTTGGGGTACGTCGGGGTGCAGATCCCCTCCTGGGACGCGCGAGCCATCGACCTTGACCGGGCCGCCTCCTCCAGGGCGTACTGCGACGAGTACCGGGGAAAGCTGGCCGCCCTCGGAATCCAGGTGGCTGAGCTGTCTGCCCACCTTCAGGGGCAGGTGCTCGCCTTCCATCCTGCGTACGCGGAAGGCTTCCGGGCCTTCCATCCGCAGGGGCTCGCGGGCCAGGAGGTGAGCGAATGGGCGGCGGACCAGTTGCGCAAGGCGGTCCTCGCGTCGGTCAACCTGGGAACGAAGAACGTCGCCGTCTTATCGGGCGGGTTTCTTTGGCACCTGGTCTACCCTTGGCCGCAGCGGCCGCCGGGCATCGTGGAGGAGGCTTTCGGCGAGCTGGCGAAGCGCTGGAAACCACTGCTGGATTTCGCCGCGGAGAGGGGCGTGACCCTTGGGTACGAGCTGCACCCGGGCTCCGATCTTCATGACGGGGCGAGCTTTGAGATGTTCCTCGCCCGGACTGGCGACCATCCGGCCGCCTGCCTGACCTACGATCCCAGCCACTTCCTTCTGCAGCAGCTGGATTATCTGGACTTCATCCGCCGCTACGGGGCGAGGATCAAGTCCTTTCACGTCAAGGACGCCGAGTTCCACCCCGACGGCAGGGTCGGGGTGTATGGCGGCTACCAGCCATGGGTGGGCAGGGCTGGACGCTTCAGGTCCCTGGGCGACGGGCAGGTGGACTTCAGGAGGATCTTCAGCCTGCTCACCGCTGCGGACTACCGCGGATGGGCCATCCTGGAATGGGAATGCTGCCTTAAAAGTCCGGCGCAGGGCGCGAAAGAAGGAGCGCCTTTCATCGCCCGCCATCTCATCGACGTCACCGAGGTCGCTTTTGATGATTTTGCGGGCGGCGCCTCGGATCCTCTCCAGAACCGAAAGATACTCGGTCTACAGTAGGGATGCAATACACCTTGCATTCAAGATTGGGCTCGTGTAGAATAGGATGGATGCCTAGCGCACACAGGCAAGACAGTGGGCGCCGGTATCCACGGTTCCTGTATGTTTTATTTCAACAATCTTTAAGGAGGAAGAAGCATGAAGCGATCGAGAATCGTTCTGTTCACGCTTGTTCTTCTCCTCGCGGGCGCGACCCTGTTCGCAGCCCCCAAGGAGCTGAGCATCCTGTGGGCGCAGTGGGACCCTGCTGACTACCTGCAGCAGCTGTGCAAGGAATACCAGGCGGCAACCGGTATCGCCGTGAAGGTGCTCCAGGAACCCTGGGGCTCCTTCGGCGACCGTTTTTATACCGCCATGGCGGCCAAGGGAACCGAGTGGGACATGGTCATCGGCGACAGCCAGTGGCTGGGCACCGGCGCCACGAGCGGGCAGTACGTCGAGCTGACGAAGTTCATGAACGACAACAAACTCGTCAACTCGGTGACTCCTGCCACCCTGAAGTACTACGGCGAGTACCCTACCGGCTCCAAGAAGTACTGGGCGTTCCCGACCGAAGGTGACGCGTGCGGCTGGGCTTATCGCGCGGATCTCTTTAATGACGCCACCGAGAAGGCGAACTTCAAGAAGAAGTACGGTTACGAGCTGGCCGTACCCAACACCTGGAAGCAGTTCTACGACATCGCCGAGTTCTTCACCCGCAAGGACAAGGGCCTGTACGGCAGCGCCATCTACACCCAGAAGGACTATGACGCGCTCACCATGGGCGTGGAGAGCGCGCTGTTCTCGTATGGCGTGGACTGGCAGGATAAGAACAACAATGTCCTCGGCGTCGTCAATTCAGCCAAGGCCATCGCGGCGGTGAAGCTCTACCACGACCTGTACCAGAACTTCCAGCCTCCCGGGCTTTCCAACGCATTCTTCCCCGAGATGAACGACGCTTTCACCAGCGGCAAGGCGGTCATGATCATGAACTACTTCGCCTTCCTGCCTGCCTTAGCCAACAAGGGAACGAATCCTAAGTACTATGACAAGGTCGGCTACTTCGTGAACCCGGCCGGTCCCGACGGGCAGCAGTTCGCGGCCCTGGGCGGCCAGGGGATGAGCATCATCAGCTACATCAGCAAGGACCGCCAGCAGGCGTCCCTGGACTTCATCAAGTGGTTCGCCAAGGACAAGACGCAGGCGAGGTGGGCGGAGCTGGGCGGCTACACCTGCAACGTGAAGGCCCTCCAGAGCGACGCTTTCCTCAAGAGCCAGCCGTACAACCCGGCGTTCGCGAAGACCATGACCATGGTCAAGGACTTCTGGAACATCCCGGCCTACGGCCCGTTGCTGGCCTCCGCGCAGAAGAACCTGCACAAGTACATCGTGGAAAACGTGGGCACCGCGAAAGAAGCCATGGATACCATGGCCGCCGAGCAGGACAAGGTACTGCGGGAAGGCGGCTACATCAAGTAACCGGTCTCTAGAGTGCTAACCGGGGGGGCGGCGGGGCCGCTCCCCCCGGTTTTTAGAGCCTAATATGCTGCGAAAGTGGCGTCGCGTACCGGCACGCTTAATTAGTACTGAACGAGAGAGGTAGGGATATGCCCTCAGCGAATGCCCAGCGGAGAACGTACGGTACGGGTCCCATTGGCCAGTCCCGCCGGCACCTCAGCGACAGGGCCATCCAGAACCTGTTCATCTGGCCCACACTGCTCCTGCTGATCGCCATGAACCTGTTCCCGCTGCTGTACAGCCTTTACTTGAGCTTCACCAATTTCCTGGCGGTACAGAACAAGCCGCCCGGTTGGGTCGGGTTCGCGAACTTTGGCTCCATCCTGAACACTCCCGACATGTGGCGCTATTTCGCCACCACCGGCCGGTACGCCCTGATGTCCGTTGGCGCCCAGACCGTGATCGGCTTCAGCCTCGCCATGCTGGTGCGCCGCAAGTTTTTCGGCAGCGGGCTGATCACGACCCTGATCCTGGTGCCGATGATGGTTTCCCCGGTGGTCGTGGGGATGTTCTGGAAGATGATCTACAACCCCAACTTCGGGTTCTTCAACTTCATCCTCGGAGCGGGGGACCCCGCCAAGGGGGTGGACATGCTGGCCAGCAAGTTCTTCGGCGTTTCCACCCCGGGGCTCGCATTGTTCGCGGTGGTCATCGTGGACGTGTGGCAGTGGAGCCCCTTCGTGATGCTCCTGGTGCTCTCCGGCCTCAACGCCATCCCGGAATACCTGTACGAGGCCGCGGCGATCGACCGTGCCAGCCCCTGGTTCCAATTCCGGCGGATCACCCTGCCGCAGGTGGCGCCACTGCTGCTGATCGCGGTGCTGTTCCGCACCATCGAGGCCTTCAAGAGCTTCGACCTAGTGATGGGCATGACGGGCGGGGGTCCCGGTGAACAGACGGAGCTGATCGCGGTCAATCTCTACAGGCAGGCGTTCCTGGGGACCTTCAAGACCGGGTACTCCAGCGCGCTGGCCTACATCATCCTCATCATCATCATCGCGGCGAGCAACATGTACATCAAGTACCTCAACCAGATCAAAGGGGAGGCGTGAGCCATGTCCCGATTCGAAGAACGCGGACCCCGCTTCCCCGTGGCTCATCCCACCCGCGTCGACAAAGTGCACCCGCGCGCGCGCGCGGCTCGGCGCATCGTGGCCTTCGTCGCGCTCCTGGTGACCATCATCATGCTGCTGCCCGTGCTCATCATGGGCATCACGGCCTTCAAGACGCGCGGCGACGTGATGGTCAGCCCGCCGAAGGTGCTCTTCAAGCCCAGCATAGAAGGCTTCGTGTACTTGTTCACCGAGCGGGCGGTGGCGAACGCGGCCCGGCTGGAGGTGCTGGAGAAGGAGGCCATGGAGGGCAAGATCGGCCTCTTCGACCGGATCGCGCTGGCCAGCGGACAGGAGATCACCGGACCCAGCTCCTATGTGTTCCGGCTGTTGAACTCGGTCATCATCGCCGGCATCTCGACGGTTTGCTCCGTGGTGCTGGGGCTGTTCGCGGCGTATGCCTTCAGCCGGTTCAAGGTCCCGGGCAAGGACGACCTGATGTTCTTCATCCTCAGCACGCGCATGCTGCCGGCGGTGGTCGTGACCATACCGCTGTTCCTCATGTACCGGCAGCTGGGCCTGCACGACAGGCACCTGGGGATGATCATCCTCTACACGGTCTTCAACCTCTCCTTCTCGGTGTGGCTGCTGAAGGGGTTCATCGACGAAATCCCGAAGGAATACGAGGAGGCTGCGCTGGTGGACGGCTACACGCGCCTGCAGGCCTTTTTCCGCATCGTCCTGCCGCAGGCCGTCACCGGCATCGCGGCCACCACCGTGTTCTGCCTGATCTTCGCGTGGAACGAGTACGCCTTCTCCCTCATGCTCACGAGCCAGCGCGCGCGCACGGCGCCGGTCAGCATCGCCACCATGATGGGCAGAGGCGGCATAGAGTGGACGGCCATCGCGGCCGGGTCGCTGGGCTTCCTGATCCCCGTGGTGATCGTCACCTTCGCGCTGCGCAAGTACCTGCTGCGCGGCATCACCTTCGGTGCGATCCGCGGGTAACCAGAGATGGCAACGATAGAGCTGAAAAAAGTCGAAAAGAGGTTCGGCGACACGCACGCGGTGAAACCGCTGGACCTGACGATCAAGGACGGCGAGTTCGTGGCCCTGCTCGGCCCCTCCGGCTGCGGCAAGACCACCACCCTGCGCATGATCTCGGGGCTGGAGGCCGTCACGGGCGGAAAGATCCTGCTCAACGGCACGGACGTGACCTGGAAGCACCCCAGCGAGCGCGACCTGGCCTTCGTGTTCCAGTTCTACGCGCTGTACTCCCACTTGTCGGTGCGTCAGAATATCGCCTTCCCCCTGCAGGCCCAGGGCATGAGGAGCGCCGCGATCCAGAAACGCCTGCAGGAAGTCGTGGACATTCTGCGGATCGGGCACCTGCTGCGGGCGCGGCCGGGCAAGCTCGCCGGCGGCGACCAGCAGCGCGTGGCCCTTGCCCGGGCGCTCGTGCGCCGCCCCGCGGCGTTCCTCATGGACGAGCCCCTCGGTGCGCTGGACGCGGAGCTGCGCGAGTCGATGCGCGCGGAGATCAAGAACCTGCACATCGCCCAGCACGCCACGACCGTCTACGTCACCCACGACCAGGTGGAAGCCATGGCCATGGGCGACCGCATCGTCGTGATGTCCAGCGCCGAGGTACAGCAGGTGGGCACGCCCGTGGAGGTGTACTACAACCCCGCCAATCTTTTCGTGGCCCGGTTCATCGGCAGCCCGGGGATGAACCTCGTCAGCGGCCGCCTGTCGGCAGGCGCCGTGCAGATGTCGGGGAAAAACCGCTACGCGGTACCCGCCGCGTGGAACAAAGCGCTCGCCGAGGGACTGGGGGGCCAGGAGGAGGTAGTGCTGGGCTTCCGTCCCGAAGCGGCCCGGGTGGCCCGGGACGGCGCGCTGGCCGGCGAAGTGTACGCGTCGGACATGCACGGCGCGTACACGGTGATCCACGTGAACATTAACGGGAACGAGATCGTGCACATACGCGGCGACCGGCAGGCGAGCTACGCGATCGGGACGCCGGTGCGCTTCGACCTGGACCTCCAGCTGGTCCGATTCTTCAACCCGCGGACGGAAGCCGCCGTGCGGCAGGAGGCGGCCAGATGAGCCAGGTTGAGTTGCAGCACATCAGCAAGCGCTTCCCGACGGTAACCGCCCTGCAGGACGTGTCCTTTTCGTTCCAACACGGGGAGTTCTTCGTCCTGCTGGGCCCCACAGGGGCGGGAAAGACGACGACCCTGCGCATCGTCGCGGGGCTCCTGCGCCAGGACGAAGGGTCCATCCTCCTGGACGGGCAGCCGATCGATTCGCGCACCCCCGCCGAGCGCGACGTGGCGTTCGTGTTCCAGCAGTATTCCCTGTATCCCACCATGACGGTCTATGACAACCTCGCCTTCCCGCTGCGCTCGCCGCTGCGCAGGATCCCCGAGCCGCAGATCAAGGCGAAGGTGGAGGAGGCGGCGGAGAAGCTGCGCATAACCCACCTCCTGAAGCGCAGGACCGCGCAGCTCTCGGGCGGCGAGATGCAGCGCGTGGCGATCGGCCGGGCCATCGTGCGCGACCCCCGCCTGTTCCTCATGGACGAACCGCTGTCCAACCTGGACGCGAAGCTGCGCGAGGCGCTGCGCGTGGAGCTGAAGCACCTGCAAAAGACTCAAGGGAGCACCACGCTTTTCGTGACCCACGACCAAATCGAGGCACTGACCATGGCCGACCGCATCGCGGTGCTCAACGAGGGCCGGATCGTGCAGCTGGGAACGCCGGACGACATCTACGACAGGCCCGCGACCACCTTCGTGGCGCAGCTGGTGGGCACGCCCAGGATCAACCTGATGCCCGCCGCCAGGAAGGAGGGCACGGTGCTGGTCAAGAACAGCGGGCTGTCGGTTCCCGCTCCCCGGATGGCGCTGCCGGAATCGTTCCTGCTGGGCATCCGGCCGGAAGACGTGAGGCCGGAAGCGAAGGGCAGGTTCACCGGGAGGGTGAGCCTGACGGAGCCCCTCGGGGTGGAGACCATCCTGCACCTCAGCTCGGGGGAGCTCGCGCTGCTCAGCCTCGTACCGGGCAT
Organism: uncultured Spirochaetaceae bacterium; assembly: GCA_964570045.1. Taxonomy (GTDB): domain Bacteria; phylum Spirochaetota; class Spirochaetia; order SZUA-6; family DRHE01; genus MIBK01. The sequence goes on along the minus strand of CAZMWZ010000044.1, from coordinate 5,059 downwards.
GGCCCCCCAGCGGGTCGGCGAGGAGATCCGCTTCGACATTGTGCAGGAGAAGCTGCACTTCTTCGGCACCGACAACAGGCGGATTGCCGCGGCAGGACACTAGCCCCAGGAGAGCATATGGCGAAGATCCGTCCCCTCATACCCCTGAAGCTCCTCGTTTCGGCTGCAGTCCTGTTCGGCTTGAGTTTCGCGGCACGACCGGTGATCAGGGTACTGGTGCCCGACGTGGAGACCTCCTCGAACGTGCTGATCATCGCCATCCCCTTCCTGCTGGTTTTCGTTCCCATTATCCTCACGTTCATGGCGGTGATCGTATTCGTCGGCAAGCTCCTGCACCTGCGCGTTGCCGAGACCCCGTACAAGATCATCGAGTACGTGTTCATCGCGGGCATCGTTCTGGGGATCGTCGGGATGTTCCAGCCCTGGGTGTTCGGACTGTTCAGGATCGGATTCTTCGTGCTGCTGGGTTCCCTGCTCGGGTTTATGGTGTGGAGCCACGTCGCGATGAAGAGGGCGCGCCGCTGAGGCGCACGCGGAAGGGGAGGGGAGGTCGGTGGTGACAGACAGACGGTCCATCGTCGAGAAAGTTCTGACTCAGGGCAACGGCATCCTCCGGCTGGAGCCGGCCTGGGTGGCGCGGTCCTTCCTGCCGCCGGGCCGCCGCCTGGGGCTCAAGGAGCGCGAGTACGCGGTAGGAGAGCGGGGCTGGATCAGCGAGCGCTGGCTGGGCTCCACCACCAAGGCGGACAACAAAATCAGCCCCCCGGACGAGGGGCTGAGCTACCTCGCCCTGGGGGGCGAGCGGGTGACCCTCAAGGAGGCCGTGGAGGTCGCGGGGGACCTGGTCATGGGCGCCGCGTACTCGAAAACCCACCGGGGGCTGGGCCGGCTCGCCAAGATCTATGACTTCGCCGCGCGCATCCCCTATCACCTCCACCAGCGCCAGGAGGACGCCGCCCTGGTCGGGCATAACTCTAAGGAGGAGGCCTACTACTTTCCCGAGGACGTGGAGGTGGGTCCGCACCCCGAGACGTTCTTCGGCGTCCACCCCTCGATCGTGGAGAAAAAGCAGTTCGATATCCTTCTGCCGTACCTCGTGGAGTGGAAGAACGACCTGATCCTGCGGCACTCGCGGGCGTACCTGCTGGTCCCCGGGGAGGGGTTCCACCTGCCGGCGGGCGGGCTGCACGCCCCCGGTACCGCGCTCACCATCGAGCTGCAGGAGGATTCCGACGTTTTCGCCTTCCTCCAGGCCGAAGTGGCGGGGAAGATCGTGCCCAAGGAATTGCTGTACAAGGACGTCCGCCAGGAGGATCGCCAGCGCCTGGGCGAGCGGGCAGTCCTCAACCAGGTGGACTGGCAGCTGAGCGGCGACCCGTACTTTTACGAGAACCGGCACACCTCGCCGCAGCCCGTGGCGGAAACCCGGCAACCCGGGGGCGAAGAGCACTGGATCTACTACAACACCCACAAGTTCAGCGGAAAGAGACTGGTGGTGAAGCCTGGGCAGAAGTTCACGAGCGTCGACCAGGGCGTCTACAACATCCTGGTCTGGCGCGGCAGCGGCCGCTACGACGGCCACGAGGTCGCGGCGGGCGATTTCAGGAGGGACGAGCTGCTGGTGTCCCATGCCCGTGCCACCACGCCGATCGTGGTGGAGAACACGGGCCGCGACAACCTCCTGATCATCAAGTTCTTCGGGCCGGATATCAATCTCGACGTCCCGATGATTCCCCGGTACGGGGAATGGAAAGGTCTGGAAAAGTAAGGAGGAAGCGATCATGGGCAAGAAGAAGATTTCGGTTGGCACTTGGGCGTACATCTGGGGCGGGTACTCCGACAAGCCCATCCCCTTTCCGACGGTGGTCAAGCGGCTGAAGGAGTTGAATTTCGACGGCATCGAGCTCGGAGCCTTCCCCCCGCACCTGGAGCCCAACACGAGGGAAAAACGCCTGGAGCTGAAAAAGATGCTGGACGATGCGGGCCTGGGCATCTCCGGGGTCGCCGCCCCCTTTCCTTCCCCCGCCACCTCGCCCAAGGACAAGTACCTCGACACCGTGAAGGGCCACCTCGAGATGTGCCAGGATATGGGTATCGGCAAGCTCCGGGTGGACGCCGTGGACCCCCCCACCGCCATCCCGGGCGGCATGGACTACGAGAAGTGCTTCGCGACCGTGGCCGAGCGCTGGAACCAGGCCGCGGGGCTGTGCGCGGCGAGGGGCGTAAAGCTGGTATGGGAGTTCGAGCCCGGGTTCCTCTTCAACAAGCCCAGCGAGGTCGTGCGGATGGTCTACAAGGTCGACCACCCGAACTTCTCCATTATGTTCGACTCCTGCCACGGCCACATGTGCGCCGTAGTCGGGGCGCGGCAGATGGGCAGCAAGGAGACCCTTCCCGGCGGCGTAGTCCAGTTTATCCACATGCTTACGGGCAAGATCGGGGCCGTGCACTTCATCGATTCGGACGGGACCCTGCACGACAACGAAACCAGCACCCACGCCCCGTTCGGCAAAGGGGTGCTGGACTTCAACGCGATCACCAAGGCCTTCCTGGAGGCCGGCTACAACGACGAGTGGTGGCCCATCGACCTGTGCTTCTGGTCCAACGCCCTGGAGGCCACGGCGCCGACCAAGAAGTTCATGGATAAGCTCGTGGCCAAGTACGGGCGGGGTTAGGAGGATCGTCATGGCGGAAAGGATGAAGGCCCAGGTTTTCTACGAGAGCCAGAAGATGGAGCTGGAGGATATCCCCATCCCCCGGGTGACTGATGTCGACGTGCTCGTCAAGGTGAAGAACTGCGGCGTGTGCGGTTCCGACATCTCCTACTACTACGGCCTGAGCCCCGTGGGGACCGCTTCCGGCAAGGGACCGCTGGTCCTGGGCCACGAGTTCACAGGCGAGGTTGTCGAGGTAGGCGCGGTGGCGAAGTCGCTGAAGCTGTTTGCGCCGGGGGACCGGGTGGTGGTGAACCCCGTGCAGAACTGCAACGCCTGCTACGCCTGCGCCTCCGGCCACACCAACCTCTGTGCGAACCTCTTTGTGCCCGGCGTGACGGCCAACGGCGGATTCGCCGAGTACTGCCTGTCGCGCTACACGGGCCTGTTCAAGCTTCCCGATGAGGTGAGCTACGCCTCCGGTGCGTTCATCGAACCGCTGGCCTGCGCCGCCTACGGGGTGAAGAAGCTGGCCATCGAGCCGGGGCAGTTCGTCGCCATCTTCGGCCCGGGGGCGATCGGCCTCATGATGATCCAGCTGTGCAAGTCGGTCGGTGCCGGCAAGGTGGCCTTCATCGGCACCCGCGACTACCGCCTGGAGGAAGGCAAGAAGTGGGGTGCTGACTACCTGTTCAACACGAAGGAGGCCAAGTCGCAGCACTTCGTGAAGGACCTCAAGAAGGCCATTGCGGACCTGACCCACGGTGCCCTGGCGGACCGGGCCATCGTGCCCACCAGCTCCAATGAAGCCTTCGAACAGGCCATCGAGGTCACCGGCAACGCCGCCATTCTCGTCCACTTCGGCCTGCCGAACACGGGGGACGTGATCAAGGTCCCCGCCCTCTCGACGCACACGATGGACAAGGAGATCCGCTTCTCCTGGCTGGCTCCGCTCATGTGGCCTACGGCCATCCGCGCCATCGCCGAAGGGCTGGTCAAGGTGGAATCGCTGGTCACGAGCACCGTGCCGCTGCCCAAGACCGGCGCGGCCATTCGTGCCCTCAAGGAGCGTGAGCACGATCCGGTAAAAGTGCAGGTGACCCCATGATCAGCTACGGCATCAACACGTTTTCCTGGACCTCCCCCTTCAGGACCAAGGACCTCCACCTGTTGGAGAAGGCCAAGGCGATGGGCTTTGACATCGTGGAGATCCCCATCGAGGCGGAGACCGACGTCGACTACGCGAAGGCCGCAGAAGCCTACCGGAAGACCGGCCTGAAGTGCGTGGTCTGCGCGGTCATGGGCTCCAGGCGCGACCCCTCCCACGAGGAAGAGGCGCTCCAGCGCGGCGGCGTGGCGTACCTGAAGCACCTCATTGACGCCGTGTCGACGATGGGGGGGACGCTCGTCGCCGGCCCCGTCTATTCCGCGGTGGGACGGCAGTGGCAGGCCACCCCCGAGCAGCGCAGGAGGGACCTCGAGCGCTGCACGAAGAATTTGAAGGTGGTGGCGCGCCACGCCCAGGACAAGGGTGTCACCCTCGCCATCGAACCTCTCAACCGCTTCGAGACCAGCTTCATCAACCTCACGGAGCAGGCCGTCGAGCTCATGAGGATGGTGGACAGCCCGAATATGAAGCTCATGATCGACACCTTCCACGGGAACATCGAGGAGAAGAGCCTGGGCAAAGCGATCGAGACCGCGGGCAAGGACCTCGTCCACCTGCACGCCAACGAGAACGACCGCGGCACGCCGGGCAGCGGCCACGTGGCGTGGGCCGAGATCGCGGCCGCGCTGAAGAAGGTGAAGTTCAGCGGCACTCTGTCGATCGAGAGCTTCACGACCGAGGTGAAGGAGATCGCCCGTGCAGCGGCCGTCTGGCGGCCGCTCGCTCCCACCATGGACGGCCTGGCCATGGACGGTTTGGCTTTTCTTAAAAAACTGATGGCTTAAAAAGAGGAGGATAGGATATGCCGAGACCAGTCACCCTTTTCACCGGGCAGTGGGCCGACCTGCCCCTCCAGACCCTGGCCAAGAAGGCCAGCGCGTGGGGCTTCGACGGCCTGGAGCTCGCCTGCTGGGGCGATCATTTCGACGTGGAGCAGGCCCTCGCCAAGGACTCCTATGTGAAGGATAAGAGGGACCTGCTGGAAAAAAACAAGCTGAAGTATTTCTCCATCAGCACCCATCTGGTCGGCCAATGCGTCTGCGATCTGATCGACGAGCGCCACAAAGCCATCCTGTCGCCGAGGTTGTGGGGCGACGGGAAACCCGAGGGCGTGCGCCAGCGCTGCGCTGAGGAGATGAAGAACACTGCGAAGGCCGCGAAGCTTTTCGGGGTGGATGTCGTGAACGCTTTCACCGGCAGCTCGGTATGGGGGAAGCTGTATTTCTTCCCGCCCACC
>CAZMWZ010000043.1:12148-17013 GCA_964570045.1 uncultured Spirochaetaceae bacterium | reverse complement strand
CCCGAGCAGGAGAAGCAGGTAGGTGTAGGCAAATATGAAGTACGACCAGGGTCCCCAGGACCGTTGCAGCAGCACGAACGGTCCCGAAGCATCGAGATGGAGGTCGTAGGCCACGAGCCCGTGCCAGTGGTTGGTGGCCAGCAGTGCAATGCTGGCCAGCGAAGGAATCGCCAGGGGAATCAGAACCTCCTTGCGCAGCCAGCGCCCGAGACCCGAATAGGTGGTGATGAAGGCGATCCAGGCGAGGGAGATGAACACGCCGGCGGCGTATTGCAGATTCTGGCCGGCCAGCTTGAGGCCAAGGCCGGTGGCTGTGAGCTCCAGCGCGTAGCCGGACATCCATACGGTCAGGTCCCAGAGCAGGAGCGCGGCATACCTGCTGCGGCTGGTCGCATTGCGCCACAGCAGCGTGGCACAGAAGAAGGTTACGGCCCCGGCCAGGAGGATCGGCACCGTGTATGGAGTGAACTGCCAGCTCATTGCGGTCATGGCTATTGGCGCGATTATAAGGTATAGAAGCAAGGAATCATACTCATGCCAGGGGGCCGGAAGGCTCCGACCGCTCTTGACAACCCGCCAGCCCTGGACTACCTTTTAGCATAGACAGGCTAAGTATGGAGAGGGAGCGAATCCAGGGCGGGCTCTTCGTGCTCGTCCTGTGCAAGCTGTTCAAGCAGCTGATCCTGAAGCTGCGCATCCGCGGCCGGGGCAATGTCTTCCGCTGCCTAGCCTCCGGGGAGCCGCTCATTATTGTGTCCAACCACATCGGCTCCTTCGGCCCCTTGTCGATCATCTCCTCCCTGCCCCTGAAGCTATACCCCTGGGTGGGCCACGAGGTGACGGAGCTGCGGAAGGTGGCCCGGCGCCTGCAGAAGGAGTTCACGGAGCTGGAGTTGAAGCTCCGCCCCCCCTTGAGTGTCTGGCTGGCCCGGCTGATCGGCAGGATCTGCGTCTTCATCATGAAAGACCTTCAAGCCATCCCGGTGTACGCCTCCAGCCGGCGCATCCGCGATACGCTCCAGAGGAGCCTGGAGCTGCTGCTGAAGGGCAGGAACATCCTGGTGTTCCCCGAAAACAAGGATCACCCGATCAACGAGGTGCTGGGGGACTTCTCCACCGGCTTCCTGGCCATGGCGCGCCTGTATTACGAGAAAACCCGCAAGGCGATCAGCTTCCTGCCGGTGGCCGTCAACCAGAAGGTGAAGGGCATCAAGATCGGCAAGCCGATCCGCTTCGACTCCAGCCTGCCCTTCCTACAGGAGAAGCGGCGCCTGAAGGTGGAGTTGGAGGATTCGATATACTCGCTGTACTACTGCCTGGAGGAGGAGTTGGGCGCCCTGCCGGCCAGGTAAGGCCCGCCCCCCTCGCGGTCCCTCGACCGGATTCATTTGACAGTCAAGCTGAACACGCCGTCCCAGTTCGCGGGGGGCGGGCTTTTTCGGAAAAGCTCCACGCGGCGCAGGAACACCTCGCTCGCCTCATCCTGGTACTTGCGGACCAGGAAACCGAAGGCCTTCTGAGCCTCGGCCCAGAGCTGCCGGCGGTAGAAGGACAGGCCCCCCTCGAAGTACTTCCTGATCTCCCGCAGCTTCTCTTCGGCCTTTTTCTGCTCCTGCAGCACCTCGAAGATGCGCACCGGCTGGCGCTTGCCCTTGACGGTGAGCAGGTCGATTTCCCGGCACAGGAACTGCTCGCGGACCTTGGCCTGGACCGTCCCGGTGATCAGGCTCTTGGTGCCGTAGATCTTGTTGGCGCCCTCCAGACGGGCCGCCAGGTTGACCGTGTCGCCGATGCTGGTGAAGTCCATGCGGTCCTTGGCCCCGACGCTGCCGAACACCACGGGGCCGGAGTGGATGCCGATGCCGATGGACAGGGCGCGTTCGCCGCCCAGGCGGCGCTGTTCCGTGTCCTCGGCCATGGCCGCGCGGATCTGCATGGCCGACTTGCAGGCGGCCAGCTCCTTGCGGGAGCCCTCGAACACGGCCATGATCTGGTCGCCCACGAACTTGTCGATGTCCCCGCCATTGCTCAGGATCACGGTGGACTGCAGGTCCAGGTAGTGGTTGAGCAGCTCCACCGCCTGGTCGGGGGGCAGGCCCTCGCACAGGGTCGTGAAATCCCGCACGTCGGTGAACAGGAAGGCCAGCTCTCGGCGCTCGGTGGTGGGATTCTCCCGTTCGGAGTGCTTCAGGGTCGAGGCGGAGATATAGGGGATGACCCCGCGGATCACGGTGGTCATGTTGCCGATCTCGTCGGACAGCAGCTTGATCTCATCCCGCGTGCGCACCCGGTCCTGGTACTGCAGCAGCTCGCTGGAGATGCGCACATTGCCCTTGATCATCCCGGCGAGCGTCCGGGCTATGGAGTTGACGCTCATGCGCAGGAACAGGATGGGGAAGACGATGCCCCGGCCGACTACGTACACCAGGAACACGGTGGCGTACAGGAACAGTGCGGCGATCAGGATGACCTGGAGCTGGGCCCGGATGAAGGGTTCGTAGATCACTTCCCGGGCGTAGGCGAGGCGCACGAAGCCGATCAGGATGTTGTGCACCAGCACGGGGGCGCGGAACTCGTCGAGCTGGCGCTCGGGGTCGAAGCGGTACCCTGTGCGCTCCAGGCTGAAGTCCGGCTCCGACAGGGACTCGCCGATCCAGGCAGGCGCCGTGCTGGCCGTCACTCGGAACTCCCCGCTCGCTGCGCCACGCCGGTAATAAGTGAGCTCGTCGAAGCGGAAGGTAGCCTCGGCGTTCTTCCGGGCTTCGATCCGGAAGTAGTCGTCCAGCGCGATATCGTCGCCGAAGTTGGCCCGGATCACGCTGGCCGTGCGTTCAGCCAGCCCGTTACCGTTCTCGATCAAAGCGGCGAGGAGGGTCCGGCTGAAGTTGCGCATCAGCACCAGGCTCAACACCACAATGACCACCAGGATCAGGGCGGTAAAGGATAGGACCAGGCGTTTCTGGATGCCTTGCGCGAGCAGCGTCCGCAGGAAGCCGCGGCCCGCTGCGGCGCGCCGGAACTCCAGGTATTCCCGGTAGGAATCGTCCTTGCTGTTCAGACGCGCGATCAGCATGGACAGGAAAAAGGCATTGTGGGCCAACGAAAGGAAGAACAGGGCGATCAGGGCGGGGGAAAGACCGGCGAAGTAGCGCCAGGAGGCGGCCTGGCGGATCACGGGCGCCAGGATCGCGCCTAGCGCCAGGGCGGAGCTGGCCAGGCTGGCCAGGATGGGGAAACTGCGCCGTGAGTCCGCCAGCCCGGGGAGGGCGGGATCCAGGAACAGGCAGGCGAGCTTGTACAGCCGGATGGCAGGAATCAGGTACACCAGCAGCGTGGCGATCGGCAGCGCCGCGCCCCCCCTCACCGCCTCGGCCAACTCGGCGGGCAGACGGGCCACCGAGGGCAGCCGCACGGCGGCGAACAACCCCGCCAGCGGCCGGTAGAGCGGCGCCGCAAACCAGGCCAGCAGGACCAGGCTGTACAGCGCCTCCAGGGCGTGCAGCACGATGCGGAGGGCATTCTCCCGCTTCATCCCTCCCCTCCGAACTGCTCCAGCAGCTTCTGCTTGGTCCTGGCCTTGTCCAGGTACTCGGCCGCCTGCTCGTATTCCACGTCGATCCCCAGCACCGTCTCCAGAAGCTCGACGGCCTTCTGGAATTCCTCCGCCCGGTAGTAGCCCACGGCCTTCTCGTACAGGGCGGGAAGCTGGACGCGGACCTTCTCCCGGCGGCTTTCCAGCGCGGCGAGCCTGGCGCGATCCTGGGTCCCGCGGGTCAAGGCGTTGAACCGGCGGTAGGCCCCGGCCAGGTCCCCTTGCTCGAGCGCCCGATCCGCCTGCTCCAGGGCCGCTTCGTAGGACACGCCGCTCTCGCTCTGCTGGCGGGCCTGCTGGATCTTGCGCCGGAGGGCCGCCGCCTCCTCGGTCTTGCGCACGGCCAGGGCGGCGTCCGCCCGGGTCTGGGCCGCCGGGTAGTCCCGCCGATCGAACAGGCTGCGGGCCCAACGGAAGTGCAGGGTGTAGTTGAGGTCCCCGATTTCGTCGTCGAAGGGGTGGCCCAGGCGGCGGTTCAGCTCCTCCAGCAGCACCACCTCCTTGCGCGCCTCGGCGAACTTCGACTTGCCGACCATCTGCCCGGCCCCGGCCAGGCGCTCGGTGAAGATGTCGTTGACCGCGGTGCGCAGGGAGTCCTTCTCGGCCTGGGCGTTTTTATTCAGCAGATCGATGGACAGAGCCCGGTTGAAGCTGCGGAACGCCTCCAGATAGAGCTTTTCCTGAGCGGCCGCGGAGGAGCTGGCCTTGGCCTGGGCCCGCGCGTCGCGGCCGCGCTCCAGGTAGAGGGCGACCAGCGTGCCCCGCACCTCCTCGGTCTGGCGGCGCAGCGCGGCAACCTGCTCGTCCTGCGGGGACAGCTGGCCAGCCCGGACCACCGCCAGGCACAGGGCGTAGTCCTCCTCCTGGCCGCGCTTGCCCTTCTTCAGCAGTTGCTCCGCCTCGCGGACGCGCTTGCGCGTCTCGGCATCCCGGTAGCCATCCACCAGGTCCAAATAGGCCTGGGCCTGTCGGTTGTTGGGGTCATAGCGCAGGGCGACCTCGAAGTAGCGCCGCACCTCCTCGACGCGCTCGTACTCTCCCCGCGTGACCAGGGCGAGCTGGTAGCGGGCGATGCCCTGTTCGGTCACGGCCCGCGACTTTACGGGGTCATCCAGACCGTTCAGGAACCTCGAATCCGAGAGGCTCGTGCAGCCGGCCAGCAGCAGGAGCAGCCAGGCCGGCAGCACCGCCGGCAAAGCCACCAGGGTTTTCTTCCCCATCCCGATCGCCTCCGAGGGCGAATATAGCATCCCGGCCGGCCCGCAACAAGCTC
>CAZMWZ010000043.1:0-12048 GCA_964570045.1 uncultured Spirochaetaceae bacterium | reverse complement strand
GGGTCCGCCGCTGGCCGCTCTTGACAAGCCCGGGGTTTGGGAAGATTATATTACGAAGTATTACCGAAAGGAACCCGCCTGCTGCGCAACAAGGACGAGGTGATCACCTTCAAGGTCGGGCCGGCGCTGGCCCGCGCGATCCGGCGCCTGCCCAACCGCTCGGAGTTCATCCGGGCGGCCATCCTCTCGGCCCTGGACCATGCCTGCCCCCTGTGCCAGGGCACCGGGATCATGACCCCCGAACAGAAGAAGCACTGGGACGGCTTTGCCAGGGACCACGCGGTCAAGCACTGCCGCGAGTGCGACGCCCTGTACCTGACCTGCGGGTCCGGCACATGAAACCACGGCGTTCGGTGAAAATGCCGGTGGCGGTCGCGCTGGCGGCCGGCGCCCTGATCGCGGGCGCGTTGGTCCTGGCCTCCGGCTGCAGCCGCGGTGGCTCCCCGGTGACTGCAGGCAGGCTGCGCGTCTTCGTGAGCATCCCGCCGCTTCAGTACTTCGTGGAGCGCATAGGGGGAACGCGGGTCCAGGTCGAGGCGCTGGTGACATCAGGGCAGGACCCGCACACCTACGAGCCCACACCACAGCAGGTGGCCGGCCTGGCCCGTTCCCGCCTGTTCTTCCGGGCCGGCTTTCCCTTCGAAAACGCGCTCGTCCCCCGCCTGGAAAGCACGATGCCCGACCTGACGATCGTGGACACACGCGAGGGCATCGAGTTGCTGGAGGAACACGAAGGGGAGGAAGGCCGGGACCCCCACGTCTGGATGAGCCCGCCGCTGGCCCGCCGCCAGGCCCAAAGCATCCGGGACGCCCTGATCCGCGCGGACCCGGCTGGCGAGGAGGCCTACCGGGCCGGCTTCGAGGGCTTCGCCGCCGAGCTGGATCGGGTGCACGCGGAGCTCACCGCCGCCCTGGCTCCCCTGCGCGGCCGGGAGCTGCTGGTGTATCACCCCGCCTTCGGCTACTTCGCCCGGGAGTACGGGCTGAAGCAGGTGGCGGTGGAGACCGGCGGCAGGCAGCCCTCGGCCCGCGAGCTGGCGCGCCTGATCGAGCTGGCCCGGGCGCGGGGTATCCGCGTGGTGTTCGTGCAGCCGCAGTTCTCCCAGGCCGGCGCCCGGGCGGTGGCCGAGGCCATCGGCGGCGCCGTGGTCCCGCTGGACGACCTGCCCCGCGACTACCTGGCGAACCTGCGCGACTTGAGCCGCAAGGTGCAGGAGGCGTTACGCCCGCAATGAACGACGCGAGCATGGCAGGCACGGCGAGCGCGTATCCGGCGGTCATCGCTTTCCGCGAGGTGAGCTTCTCCTACACCGGCGAGCCGGTGCTCCAGGGAGTCTCCTTCAATGTGCTTCCCGGAGAGTTCGTGTCCGCGGTCGGGCCCAACGGTGGAGGCAAGACCACGCTGCTGCGCCTGATCCTGGGCACCGCGCGCCCCGATTCCGGCGAGGTGCGGGTGTTCGGCGGTCCCCCCGAGCGGGCGCGCAGCCGGGTGGGCTACGTGCCCCAGTACGCGCGCTTCGACCCCCTGTTCCCGGTCACCGTCCTGGACGTGGTGCGCATGGGCCGGGTGGGCAACTTCGCGGCCGGACCCTACCGCCGGGATGACCGGCAGGCGGCCGAGGAGGCCCTGGAGACCGTCGGGCTGGTGGAGCTGCGCCGGCGGCCCTTCGCCGACCTGTCGGGCGGCCAACGGCAGCGCGTGCTCATCGCCCGTGCCCTGGCCGTCCACCCCGAGCTGCTGCTGCTGGACGAGCCCACGGCCAGCGTGGACCGCGCGGCCACCGCCAAGCTCTACGAGCTGCTGGTCGAGCTGGCCCGGCGCCTGACCATCCTGCTGGTCTCCCACGACACCGGGGTGGTGTCCCAGTTCGTGAGCGGCGTGCTGTGCGTGAACCGCACCGTGGTCAAGCACCCGGTGAGCCGCCTGACCGGGGAGATCTTGAGCGAGCTGTACGGCGCCGACATCGCCCTGGTGCGCCACGAGCACGAGCTATGATGGACTTCCTGCGCGACCTGCTGGCTTTCCCCTTTTTGCAATACGCCCTGGCCACCGGCCTGCTGGCCTCCGTCGCCTCCGGGGTGGTCGGCAGCTTCATCACGGTGCGCCGGATCAGCTACATCGCCGGGGCCATCGCCCACACGGTCCTGGGCGGCATGGGGCTGGCCCGCTACCTGCAGCGCGTGCTGGGCTGGGAGTTCGTCACGCCGCTGGTCGGCGCGGTGGCCTCGGCCCTGCTGTCGGCGATCATCATCGGGGCGGTCACCCTGTACGGCCGCGAGCGGGAGGACACGGTCTTAAGCGCGGTCTGGTCCATCGGCATGGCCGTAGGCATCTTTTTTATCTCGCGCACCCCCGGCTACAACGATGACCTGATGAGCTACCTGTTCGGCAACATCCTGATGGTGCGCCGCGCCGACCTGGCGCTGATCGCCGGGCTGGACGCCCTGGTCGTGCTGGTGAGCTTCCTCTTTTACTACAAGCTGGAAGCCGTCTGCTTCGACGAGGAGTTCGCCCGCCTGCGCGGGCTACGGGTGGAGCTGTACTACATCCTGCTGCTCTGCCTGACGGCCCTGACCATCGTGATCCTGCTGCAAGTCGTCGGCATCGTGATGGTGATCGCGCTGCTGGCGCTGCCGGCCGCCGCGGCCGCCTACCTGACGCGCCGCCTGTGGCACACCATGATCGTGGCCTCGATCCTGTCCGGAGTGCTCATGACCGCCGGCCTGGCGCTGAGCTACAAGCCCAACCTGCCGGCCGGGGCGACCATCATCATTCTGTCCGGCGCCGTGTACCTGGCGGTGGTGGGCTCCCGGCCGCTGTGGCGCAAACGCCGGGCTCAGCCCGGCAAAAAGTAGCGCAAGCTGTACAGGAAGCCGCAGGAGATCAGTCCCACGGCGAAGTTGTCGTCCAGGGTGCCGGAGAACAGCTCCCCGAGCGCGGCGAACGCCGGGCCGCCCAGCACGGCATACAGGGGCACCGGGTGCGGGGTCCCCCGCAGCGCCAGGTGAAGCAGCCAGGCGGCCGCGAAGCTTCCTGCCGCGAAGGCCAGCGTCCCCTCCAGCGTGCGCCCCCGCAGCAGCTTGAGCCTCCCGAAGCGGATGCCGACGATCTTGCTGAACAGGTCCCCCATGGTGATGAAGGTCAGGCCCAGGTAGGGCACGTGGTCCGGGAAAACCAGGAAGATCAGGAAGATCGAGACCAGGAAGCTGGTCATCGAGGAGAAGCGCTTGCCTTCGGAGCGCTTGAACATCTGCCGCAGCTCGAAGCGGGTGAACAGGCGCACCAGGTCCAGCCCGGCGAAGGCCAGCGCCAGACCTCCCAGCAGGAACAGCAGCGGGGTGCGCTGGAACAGGCGGTCGATGGGGATGAACAGCAGCGCGAAGGGGCGGGCGATGATCCGCCACCACTTCATTTCCCTCCCCGGGGGGAAGCGGAACAGGCCGCGGCGCAGGCACAGCCACAGGAACAATGCGGACAGCGGCAGGAACAGGCCGCCGAGAGCCAGCCCGGGGACGGTCGGGCCCAGCTCCAGCGGGAGGGCCGCCGTCAGGAAGGCGAAGGTCACCAGCCCGGCGAGCTCGGCGCGGCGGGAGGCGGCCAGCATCAGCCCCGCCAGCGCCAAGGCGGCCGGAAGCGTGCCTGTGATCGCCGTCGGGCCCGCCATGCCAAGCCTCAGCCCACCGCGCCGCGCTCCACGTACGCGTAGGCGCTGTGGTTGTGGATGCTCTCGAAGTTCTCCGCCTCCACGCTGAACCAGCCGAAATCCCCGGTCGCCTCCAGCTTCTGGGTCACCTCGCGCACCACGTCCTCCACGAAGCGCGGGCGGGCGAAGGCCTGCTCGGTAATGTACTTCTCGTCCTCCCGCTTCAGCAGGGTGAAAACCTCGCTGGAGGCGGATTGCTCGATGATGCGGATGACGTCCTCGATCCAGAAGAACCTGCCGAACAGCAGCTTCACCTTCACGATGCCGCGCTGGTTGTGCGCCCCCTGCTCGCTGATCTCCTGGGAACAGGGGCAGACCGTGGCCACCGGCACGTGGATGCCCACGTAGAAGTGGCGCTTGTGGTCGCTCACCTCCCCAAGGTACTCACAGGTGTAGCTCATCAGACTCTTCTCGCCGGACACCGGCGCCTGTTTCTCGATGAAATAGGGGAATAGAACCTCCCCGTAGGCCCGGCGGGCGTCCAGCAGGTGGCGGATCTTGTCCAGCATGGACAGGAAGTTGTTCATCGAGATGTCCACGTAGTACTGGTTGACCACCTCGATGAAGCGGCTCATGTGCGTGCCCTTGAAGTCGTGGGGCAGGTCGGCGTACAGGTTGATCGTGGCCACCGTGGTCTGGGTGCGGTTCTTCTTGTCCAGGACCACGATCGGGTACTGCACGTTCTTCACCCCGACCTTCTGGAGGTCGATGCGGCGGTGGTCCTTCTGGTTCTGCACGTCCTTCATGACTGCCCGGGTTCATCGAAGGAGTAGCGCACCTGCTGGAAGCCTTTGCGCAGTTCCCGGACCTCCTCCCCGACGTACTTCCCCTCCATGAGGCACTTCTGGAACAAGCCCGCGATGGTACCCATCTCCGGCTCCTTCATCCCGACCCGGGTCATCTCCTGCACCCCCAGGCGGATGCCCGCCGGGTTGGCCACGTTCTCCAGGGGCTCGAAGGGCAGGAGGTTCATGTTCAGGATGATGTTGTTGTCCTTCAGGTGGCGGGCCACCTCGTCCCCGCCGCCGAACTCGCGTACGTCCAGCGCCAGCTGGTGGCTCTCGGTGAAGCCGAACTCCGCCCCCTGCACCTTTAAGCCCGAATCGTGCATCCTGCGCCCCAGCTCCTTCGCGTTGGCGATGGTCTGCCGGGCGTAGGCCTGAGCGAACTCCATCATCTCGTAGACCGTCACGGCCAGGGGCACCAGGGTGTCCAGATGGTGGTTGGAGGAGGAGCCCGGGAAGGCCCCCTTGTCGATCCGGCGCCACTCGCTCTCGCCGGCGTTGGACAGGATGATCCCCCGCTGGGAGCCGAAGAAAGTCTTGTGCACGCTGGCGGTCATGAGCAGGGCCCCCTCGGCCAGGGGGTCCTGGAAACAGCCGCCGGCGATCAGCCCCAACACGTGCGCCGCGTCGTACAGCACCACCGCGCCCCGGTCGCGCGCCAGCTCGGCGAGCTCCCGCAAGGGCTCCGGAAACAGGAACAGGCTCTTGCCCAGGATCAGGACCTTGGGGGCCAGGGCCTTGATCAGCTCGGCGGAGCGGCCCACGTCGATGTGGTAGCCGTCGGGGGTGAGCGGGAAGTCGACGATGTTGTGGGTGTACTTGCCCACCGAGCCCACGCGGTGGTGGCTGATGTGCCCGCCCCCCGGGGTGGAGTTGACCATGGCCACGTCGCCGGGGGAGAGGTAGCGGCTGAACACCGCGTCGTTGGCCACCGTGCCGCTGATCGGGCGCACGTCCACCTGGCGGCAGCGGAAAAGGGTCTTCAGTTGCTTTTTAAGAAGGCTTTCGATCTCGTCGATGATCTCGGTGCCCTGGTAGTAGCGCTCCCCGGGGTGGCCCTCGGCGTAGCGGTGGGCGAAGTCCGAGCCCATAACTCCGCGGGCCCGCCTGCTCAACAGGTTCTCGCTGGCGATAAGGTTCAGGGTGCCGGAGCGCCACTCGTTCTGCTTGCGGACCAGCTCCTCGATTTGAGCGACGTTGCGTTCGTACATGCCCCACAATAGCCATTCACCCGCGCCAGCGTCAAGGCGAAGCGGGAGGCGCCTCAGCGCTCGTCCAGCGCCCGGATCTTGGCCAGCACTTTATCGCGGGCTTCATCGTAGATCTGGCGGATCAGCGGGTCGCGGAAGTCATATACCCGCTCCTCGAAGCTCGAGGTCTGGAGGCGGTCGAACAGCCGCGCCCTGGCTTCCGCCAGGCTCCGCCCGTAGATATGGTAGGAGTCGGCCTGCCAGTTGAGGCGGGCCAGCTCGATGGTCCGGCCCGTGCGGCGGGCCACCTCATCGGCGATCAGCGTGCGGTTGAACTGCACGAAACCGAACATGTTCATGAAGTTGGCGCCCCAGGCGTCGTTGGAGCGGAAGCGCACGTTGCAGTTCAGCCACCCCACCCCGCCCTCGTCGTACACAATGCGGTACCAGAGGCTCTGCAGGCAGGGAGGGTCGTAGCAGTCGAAGTCCAGGTTGGGCATCCAGGTGATCATCTGCGCCTGGCGGGTGTGCGGCTGGGCCGCCAGCTTGGCCACCACCTGCTCGATCTGGTCGATGCGGTAGGCGCCGGCCGCCTGGGAAAGCCCGCCCGCGAGCTCCCGCCAGGCGCCCCAGGCGGAGAGGCGCCCGTGGTAGGTGTACTCCCAGCGGGTGTCCTGCGGGTCGTTCATGTTCTTGACCCAGTGGTCCTTGGCCCCGCCGAGCTCCAGCACGTACTCCCGCAGATCCTCGATCCCCCCCGGGAAGGCCTTGTGGATCATGGGGTCCGCCCAGGGCTCCAGGATCGTGATGTTCATCGTCGCGTCCAGGCTGGGCGGGTCGCCCGGGCGGTCGTACTGGGTGGCCATGGGCACTCCCCGGCGGTACAGCGCCACGAGGGCCCGCTCGTAGGCTTCGGCCAGGGTGCGGCCTGCGACGCACAGGACGGGGATGTTTTTCATGTCAGTGCCGGAAGCTGCGCTGGCCGGTGAACACCATGGCCGCCCCCGCCTGGTTGCAGGCCTCGATGACCTCGTGGTCGCGCTCGGAGCCTCCGGGCTGGATCACGGCCGTGACCCCCTCGCGCAGGCCCACGTCCACCCCGTCGCGGAAGGGGAAAAAGGCGTCGGAGACCATGCAGCTTCCCGCCAGGCCGCCGCGCCGCTCCCGCACCTCCTCGTCGATGGCAGCCCGCTCCCGGCCTTCCGGCAGCGCGCTGTAGGCTCTAGCGTGCCGCTCCCAGGCCAGGCGGTCGGCCAGCTTGCGGTAGGCTTTGTCCCGGGCGATCTCGGCCACCCCGACCCGGTCCTGCTCCCCGGTGCCGATGCCCACGGTGGCCCCATCCCTGACGTAGAGCACCGAGTTGGAGGTGACCCCCGCCTCCACCAGCCAGCCGAACAGCAGGTCGTCCGCCTCCTGAGGCGTGGGCTGACGGTGGACCCGGTACTCGCGCCCTTGGTGGGTGGCCACGGCGGGCAGGAAGTCCTCGACCCCGAGGGTGATGGGGGCATAGGACCACTGCACGACCAGCCCCCCGTCGATCAGGCTCGTCAGGTCCGGGACCCTCAAGCCCGCGAAGGCCTCCAGGCGCTCGATGGCCCCGATGCGCATGACCCGCAGATTCTTCCTGCGCCCCAGGATGTCCAGCACCCCGGCCGCAAAAGCGGGCGCGGCGACCACCTCGCAGTACTGCCCGGCGATGAGCTCCGCGGTTTCCCGGTCCAGCTCGCGGTTCACGGCGATGGCCCCGCCGAAGGCCGCGATCCGGTCGGCCAGGTACGCCCGGCGGTAGGACTCGGCCAGGCTCTGCGCCTTGGCCACGCCGCAGGGGTTGTTGTGCTTCACGATCACCGTGCAGGGGGTGCGGGCGAGGTAGCGCAGGATGTTCAGGGCGCTGTCGATGTCGGTCAGGTTGGTCTTGCCCGGGTGCTTGCCGGACTGCAGCAGCTCCGCGTCCGACACCAGGTGATTCCCCGGCTGGATGGTCCGGACCTCCCCCAGCGCCAGGCTGCCGGTCTCCAGGCGGTACAAGGCCGCCTCCTGGTCGGGGTTGTCGCCGTAGCGCAGGCCCTGCCGCTGCCCGGCGATCACCCAGGTGACCTTGCGGTAGCTCAAGGACTGGGCCGCGGGGCCCTCCCCGAAGCGCAGCTCCAGGGTGTCAGGGAAATGCTCCCGCAGCACGGTGCGGTAGGCGGCCTTGAAATCCCGGGCGCTCATGCGTTCCCCCCTCCGCGGATCCGGGCATACGCTGCGGCCACCTCGCCCGGGGAGCGGCCGTCGAGGTAGCCGGCGATGGCCCGGTCGTAGTCGGCCGTGGCGGCGAAGGCCTTCTGCGCCAGGCGGAAGCGGGTGGCCAGGCCCAAGGCGCCGCCTGCGGACTCCAGCTCGGCCAGGAGCGGCGGGTAGTCCGCGGGGTCCACGACCGCGGCCACGCGCAGGAAGTTCTTGGCCGCGGCACGCACCAGGCAGGGGCCGCCGATGTCGATGTTGGCGCGCGCCTGCTCCGGCGTGACTCCGGGCCGAGCAATCGTATCCGCGAAGGGGTAGAGGTTCACGACCACCAGGTCGATCGGGGTTGCCCCGGTCCGACTCAAGTCCGCGGCGTGCTCCGGGTTGTAGGTTTCGGACAGCAGGCCCAGGTAGATCTTGAAGTCCAGGGTCTTGACCAGCCCGCCCTGCATCTCCGGCTGCCCGGTGTAGTCTGAAACCTGCCTCAGGCAGCCCGCGGCCTTGGCGCCGGCTCCGCCGGGCTGCGCGCCGAGGAGGGCGGCCACGGCGGCGAAGCTCCCCCCGGTGGACAGGATGCTCAAGGCCGGATTGACCCGCAGCAGGCCAGGAACCAGCAGATCCAGCCCCCGCTTGTCGTACACGCTGATGAGCGCCTGCCGGACGGGCACAAGGTCGTCGATGGTGTCCACGTAGTTCATGACTGGGCTCCTTGGCGGTTGAGAAAGCGGAAGGCGGTGAGGGCGTACACCCGGGCCGCCTCCAGAAGCTGCCCCACCTCCACGTACTCGTCGGCCTGGTGCGGGATGTGCCGGGGCCCCGGCCCGTTCACCAGGCAGGGGATGCCCTTCCAGGCCGAAAGGAAGGTGCCGTCCGTGGCCCCCGGCACTCCATTATAGACGGGCTCCCGGCAAGCGACGTCGCGGTACGCGCCAGCCGCCTCCTGCACGATGGGCTCGTCCTTGCCGACGGCCACCACGGGGCGGTCCTCGATGAACTCGATGTCCGCCCGGAAGTCCGGGTCCCCGGAGGCCAGCTGGCCCAGGATCCGGCGGAGGCCGGCGCGGACCTGCTCGTGGTCCTGCCCGGGCACGGTGCGGATGTCCACGAAAGCCTCGGCTTCACCAGGCATCACGTTGAGCTGGGCGGGGGCTCCCGGCGGCGGGGAGCGCAGCACGGTGAAGGTCACCGAAGGGTAGCCCAGGAACTCGTCCTGGCCGCAGCGCCGGATCTCCTCGGCCTCGTAGCGCTCGAAGGCCAGGATGACCCGGGCCAGGCGGGTGTTGGGGTTGACCCCCGTGCGCGGCATGGCCCCGTGGGCCATCCGGCCCCGCACCCGCACGACCGCGCGGATGGCTCCCTTCATGCTGAGGCACAGCTGGTTGTCTTCCGGCTCCGGCACCAGGCAGGCATTCACTCCGTCGGCATGCCCCTTGCGGATGAAGTCCTTGATCCCGATCATCATCCCCTCTTCGTCGCAGACGAAGCACAGGGCCAGGCGCCCTTTCCAGCCGGCCCCCGAGGCGGCGAGCGCCTTGGCCGTGACCAGGTTCACCGCCAGCCCCGCCTTCATGTCGCAGGCGCCGCGCCCGTAGATGCGTCCCTCTTTCAGCTCCGCGCCGAAGGGCTCCACGCTCCAGCGGCTGCGCTCCCCCTCGGACACCACGTCGGTGTGCCCCTCCAGCAGCAGGCAGGGCCCCGGGCGGCCGGAGTCCAGGGTGAAGAACAGGTTCTCCCTGCCCGGCTCCACCGTCTCCACGGTGGGTTCCAGGCCCAGCTCGCGCTCCACCCAGGAACGCAGGAACTCCACGACCCGGCTCTCCGTGTTGCCCGTATCCGGCCGGATCACCGAGTCGATGCGGACCAGGTCGCGGGTCAGGGCTACCAGCTCGTTCTTGTCGATCCCCGCGAGCAGTTTGGCTTCGTCCATGACGCTTCATGTGTAGTGGAAATCCCCGAGGGGGTCAAGGAAGGCCCGCCGACCGCAAGAGGCACAGGGTGTGATTTTGCTAATTCATTTTGTGTTTGACTTCACAGGGTTCCCTCCGTACATTAAAGAAAATCAAATCCACGAGGAAACCATGAGCGTTGTAGAACTGATCGACGTGCGCAAGCACTACATGCTCGGCGAAACCCGGGTGGAGGCCCTGCGGGGCGTCTCCCTCCACATCGAGAAGGGCGAGTTCCTGGCCATCGCCGGACCTTCCGGCGCCGGGAAGAGCACGATCCTGAACCTGATCGGCTGCATCGACACCCCCTCCGAGGGTCGGGTGCTGATCGACGGCACGGAGGTGGAGCACCTGTCGGACAGGGAGCTGACCCGCTACCGTCGCCAGAAGCTGGGCTTCATCTTCCAGTCCTTCAACCTGATCCCGGTGCTCAACGTGTTCGAGAACATCGAGTTCCCGCTGCTGCTGCGCAACTCCCTCACGCGCAAGGAGCGGGAAAAGACGGTGATGCACTTCATCGAGGAGGTGGGGCTGGCCGACCGGCTGAAGAACAAGCCCAACGAGCTGTCCGGCGGGCAGCGCCAGCGGGTGGCCATCGCGCGCGCCCTGGTGACCCGCCCGCTGATCGTGCTGGCCGACGAGCCCACGGCCAACCTGGACTCCGAGACCGGCCACCGCATCGTGGACGTGATGCGCGCCATCAACGAGCACGAGAAGACCACCTTCATCTTCTCCACCCATGACGAGCACATCATGGAGCACGCCCGCCGGGTCATCAGCATCCGCGACGGGCTGATTACCGGGGACAAGGCGAAAGGCTGACATGATCATATTTAAGATCGCACTGCGCTCGCTCTTGCGGCGCAAGAGCCGCGCGCTCACCATCGGGGCGCTGGTGGCCTTCGGCACCCTGCTCTTGGTGTTCGGGCAGACCTTCACCCGTTCGGCCGGCATCGCCTCCCGCGACTCGATCATCAACAACTTCACCGGGGACTTGATCCTGTACTCGGAGCGCTCCAAGGAGAAGCCCTCCCCCTTCGCCTTCAACACGCCCCTGCCCGTCATCCCGGAGGTCGAGAAGATCCGCGCCTACCTGGAAACTCTTCCCCAGGTGGAGGCCGTCGTACCCTTCGCCCAGAACTATGCCATCATCCAGACACAGAAGGACGGCAAGAGCGTGGAGCTGCCCTTCATCTTCTACGCCGTGGAGCCGGCCACCTACCGCCGGATTTTCCGCAACGCCCAGATGCGCCAGGGGGAGTTCTTCGGCGTGGAAGGCGGAGTCGCGGGTCAGGGGATCCTGATCAGCGAGTACCAGAACGCCCAGTACCAGAAGAACTACGGGGTCAGCCTGGCGGCGGGGGAAGCGGTGACCGTGCTGGGGCTCACCGAGGGCGGCTCGGTCAATGCGCTGCGCTCCAAACTGCTGGGGCTGTTCGAGCCCCGGTATTTCAAGAACGTGTTCAACTACATCAACTTCGTGGACATTCAGAGCTACTCCGCGCTGTACAACTTCACCGGCGTGGCCGCCGATTCTCTTCCCGAGAGCCTGACCCGCGGCCTGGAGGCCAGCGCCGGGGACGAGGAGGCGATCTTCGATCTTGCTAAGGACGCCGACTTCGGCAAACTGAACTTGTCCAGCCTGCGCTCCGAGACCCTCTCCGGCTACACCATGATCGCCGTGCTCCTGGCCGACCACCGCAGCGTGGACGAGGTGATGGCCAAGGTGGCCGCGGCGGGCCTGGGTGTGAAAGCGGCGCGCTGGGACGAGGCCTCCGGCTTTTTTGCCCGCATCGCCTCGGCCCTGCAGGCCTTCATCATCCTGGCCACAGGGCTGATATTTTTAATCGTAGCCTTCATCTTCATGAACACCCTGATCATCAACATCGTGGAGCGCACCTCGGAGATCGGGACCATGCGGGCCATCGGCGGGGAGAAGAGCTTCATCCGCAGGCTGTTCCTGGCCGAAACCCTGCTGCTCAACATCCCCTTCAGCCTGGGGGCCATGGTCCTGAGCCTGATCGCCGTGCTGGCCGCGGGGCGTAGCGGGCTGCCCCTCCCGGACAGCATCTCCCAGTACCTGATCGGCGGCGGGGCGCTGCCGCTGCGCCTGGCAGCGGCCCCCTTCCTGGAGGCCCTGGTCATCGTGATCGCGGTCTCCGTGATCGCCACCCTGTACCCCATCCGCGTGGCCACG
>CAZMWZ010000042.1:0-17024 GCA_964570045.1 uncultured Spirochaetaceae bacterium | reverse complement strand
CGGAAGTCCTTGGCTTTCAACGCCTCACCTCCCCCGATCGCGGCTGCCAGCCGCCGAACAGATCGTTCCAGCAGTGCTCCACCGCCGGGGCCTGCTCGCCGGGGATCTGCGCGGGAAACGGCAGGACTTCGGCGTCCGCCAGCTCCAGCAGCGCCTCCAGAGAGGCGTCCAGTACGCGCGCCAGCAGGTCCGTCGACACCCGGCTTAAGTCGTCGTCCGGGCGGTGGTGGAAGAAGCGCCCCGCCGTGCAGTTGCTGCGCAGGAGGCTGGCCGCGGGCAGGCCGGCGGCGACGAAGGGGAAGTGGTCGGCGTATGGCATGACCCGGGTGGTGACGGCCAGGTACAGGTCGTGGCGCGCGTAGACGCCGCGCAGGTAGTCGACCATGGCCTGTGGACCGCCCGCGATCAGCTCCAGCCAGCCCAGGTGGGAACCGAAGGAATCGAAGTTCAGCAGAAACTTCCCCCGCTCCCCCAGGTGGGTGCGGTGCCGGCGCACGTACTGCGCGCTGCCTACCGAAAGCTGCTCTTCGGCCCCGAAGCTCACCAGGCGCACGGTGCGGCGCAAGGGGGCGATAGCACCCAGCAGGCGGGCCAGCTCGAGCACGGCCGCGGTGCCCGTGCCGTTGTCATCCGCCCCGGGGCTGGCCGCCTGCGTATCATGGTGGCCGCCAACCAGCAGAACCTCCGGGCCGGTACCCGGGAACTCGGCGATCACGTTCTGCGACTCGGCCTCCCGCATGCCTCCGCGCACTCGCAGGCGGGCGGCTGCCGCTCCTTCTTTTTTCCAGCGCCAGGCGTCCATGTAGGCGACGTTCACCGTGGGCACCGCACCCAGGGCGTCCGTGTAGGCCGGGAACATCCCGTCGGCCAGGGGCACCGTCCCCGGGTAGCGGATGTCCACGAAAAGCAGGAACGCGGGGCCGGCGTCCATCAGCCGGCGGTAATGCTCCCGGGACTCGATGTGGCAGCCCAGGTGCACCACGGCCTTGTCCTTTAAATGGGACAGTTCGGGACGGTGGTACTCCGCCGGTGCCTCGAAAAACACCAGGGGCGCCTGCCGCCACTGCCCCCCGGTGCCGGGAGTGTTGCTGAACAGGGAGCCGGGGAAGGGCTGCCAGCTTCCGCCCAGCAGGATCTCCAGCTCCTCGGACTCCACGTGCCGCTCCCGCATGGGGAAGCTTTCCGCGTGGACCCGGGCGCCAGTCTGGCCCAACTGCCCCAGCAGGTAGCGCGCGGCAGCCTCCTCCCCTTGGCTTCCGGCCAGCCGCACGCCGATGTCTTCGGTCAGGACGCGCAGATCCGCCTCCAGGCGCTGCGCTGAGGCCCGGGGGTGAGAACTTCCCTGAATGTCCATGGAAGGACTATACAGCAAGAGGGCCGCCCCGATCGAGGCGGCCCCGTTGGCTCGAAAGCCTAAGCA
Source organism: uncultured Spirochaetaceae bacterium (assembly GCA_964570045.1). Classification (GTDB taxonomy): domain Bacteria; phylum Spirochaetota; class Spirochaetia; order SZUA-6; family DRHE01; genus MIBK01. The sequence goes on along the minus strand of CAZMWZ010000042.1, from coordinate 15,604 downwards.
CCAGTCCCCTCAGTAGGTGAACTCGCTCAAGGAGACCGGCTTGCCGGTGGCCGCCGACTTGTCCGCCGCGTACACCACCCGGTGGGTCTCGAAAGCGCTGGCCGCGTTGTTGTTCGCCTCCTTGCCGGCATCCAGGCACTCGGCGAAGGCGGAGAACTGCTCCTTGTAGGGGTGATGGGCCACATCCCCCGAGCTGACCAGCTGCACGTCGAGCTTCGACCAGTCCCGTAGTCCTCCGATCTTCTTGGAGTAGAACAGCTCGTTTTTCAGGGCGCCGTGGGAACCGACGAAGTTCATGTTGAACACGTACGGCTGCATGGCGTCGGTGACCGAGGCGACCTTTCCGAGGGTCCGGCCGTTCTTGAACTTCAACAGGGTAACCGTGGTCGTGGGGTACTCGTACGGTTTGTAGACCTCGTGCGGGTTCGTAGTCGGGTAGCTGAACACCTCCTCCACCTGCCCCCCGGCGAGGTACAGCAGGATGTCCAGCGCGTGGATCCCCGCCGTCAAAAGGGAGCTGCCGCCGAAATCCTTCTTGATGTTCCAGGCGAACTGCCCGTACCAGGGGCCGATGCCGTGGAAGTAGTCGCACTCCGCGTAGTAGATGTCGCCGATCAGACCCTGCTCGATGATCGCCTTGTGGGCCTTGGTCACCGAGATGAAGCGGCACTCGAAGCACACGGAGGTCTTCACCTTGGCCTTCTGCACGGCCTTGACCATGGCCACGCCGTCCTCGAAGCTCAGGGCCATCGGCTTTTCGATGATGATGTGTTTTCCGGCCTGGGCTGCCTTGATGGTCTGTTCAGGGTGAAAAGGATGCGGCGTGCAGATGTCTACGATCTGGATGTCAGCGTCCTTCAAAAAGCGGTCATAGTCGTTGTAAATCTTGACCTCCACCCCGTACTGGGCCTTGATCCCCGCCGGGTCCAGCTTGCGTCGGGAGAGGATCGCTACCGGCCTGAAGCCGGGCAGCTCGCAGAAGGTCTTCAGATGCGCGCCGGCCACCCAGCCGAAACCGACAATACCGACATTGTGCGTGCTCATGATATCCTCCTGTAACGTTAGGCTACTCTTCCCAGCTCGCCCACCGCTTGCCGACGGCGGCCATGATGATCCAAATGGAGATCCCGATCGCCGAAACCAGCAGGATGACGGCAAAGAAGTTGGCCATGCGGGCCAGCGAAGAATAGTAGGCAATTTTGTTGCCCAGCCCCATCTTGCCCCCAATCATGTCCGCGGCCACGGCGGTGATCAGGCCGAAGATCCCGCCGACCAAGAGGCCGACATTGATCATGGGCAGGGCCAGCGGGAAGCGGATCTTGCTGAAGATCTGATAGGTCGTGGCCCCGTAGGACTTGGCCAAGGCGATCTTGGCCAGGTCGGTGCGCCGGAAGCCGGTCACTGAGTTGATCATCACCATCGGGCCCGCGGCCAGGGCCACGGCGATGATCCGCGGCCAGATGGTGAAGCCCATGCGCAGCATCAGCAGCGGCACCAGGGCGATGGTCGGGGTGGTCACCAGCAGCAGGATGTAGGGGGTGATGATCTTTTCCAGGAACGGCGCCTGGGTGAGCACGGCGGCCATGAACAGTCCCACGCCGGCGCCGATGACATAGCCGGCGGCGAGCTCGCCCAGGGTGATGAAGAAGTGCTGGTACACCGTAGGCATGGACAGCACGAGGGCCCGGGCGATGGCGCTGGGGGTGGGGAACACGAACTCCGGCACCTTGAGCAGGCGCACCCCCAGCTCCCAGCCCCCGATCACCACCAGCGCCACCGCGACGATCCCGACGACCTGCTTCCAGCCGTGGATGCTCACCGCGCTCAGGGTGGCCGAGATGTCCAGCTGCCCGTGCCGCTCGGGTAAGTGCTCCTCGAAGCTCGGAACCTCCTCCTGCAGCTTTTTCTCGTATTGGTCGACATGCTCCTTGGCCATGACTATGCTTCCTCCAATGAACCGCTTCAGGTCACCGTGCTGTACGCCTGGCTGCGGTAGGTGCCTTCGCGCTTCTGCTGTTCCACGTCGAGCACGATCTTGCGCTTGATTTCCGCCACGATCTTGAAGTAGCGGTCCTCCATCGTGATGCCTTCCGGCCGCGGCCGGGGGAGATCGATGTCGAAAGTCACGGAGTTGGTGCCCGGCCGGGGGGTCATGACGAAAACCCGGTTGGCCAGGTAGACCGCCTCCTCGATGCGGTGGGTCACGAAGGCGATGGTCTTGCGCGTCTTCTTCCAGATGCCCAGGATCAGCGTGTCCATCTCGTCGCGAGTGTAGGCGTCCAGGGCGCCGAAGGGTTCGTCCATCAGGAGCACCTGGGGGTCGAAGGAAAGGGCCCGCACGATCGAGGCTCGCTGCTGCATGCCGCCGGACAGCTCCCGCGGGTAGTGGTGCTCGAAGCCCACGAGCTCTACGCTTTCCAGAAGTTCACCGATCCGCTCCCGATAGGCGGACACGCTCTCCTTCATGATCTCCAGGGGGAAGGTGATGTTTTGCAGCAGGTTGCGCCAGGGCAGCAGGTTGGCCTGCTGGAAGATGATGCCCACCTCCCGGCGCGGCTTGGCTACTTGCTGCCCCAGAATGAAGGCCTTCCCGGCGGTCAACGGGTGCAGGCCGGTGAGCCCCCACAGCAGGGTGGTCTTGCCGCAGCCGCTGGGACCCACGATCGCCACAAAATCCCCCTCCTCGACCTGCATCGAGAAGTTCTCCAGGGCGTGGACCGGCCCCCGCTCGCTGGCGTATACCTTGCTGACCCCCTGCACATCGATGACTGTTTTCATCGCCTCTCCCCTGGAACTGAATCCCGTAGCCCTCGCACGAGAGGGCTACGGGGAATGAATCGATCTTACCAGTCGCCGACGACTGCGATGTCCTTCCAGGTGTCGTTGAGCTTGAAGGCCTTGGCGTCCTTCTCGACGCGGCCGCGGTCGAACTTGTTGACGTCCTTGATGAGGTCGTTGGTAGCCACCTCTTCCAGGGTAAGCTTCTTTTTAATCTGCCCGAGCTTATAGATGATGTCCAGGTAGGTGCTCCAGCCGTTCATCTCGAACCAGCCGTACCCCTTGCCCAGGCGCTCGCCCTTGGTGTAGCCCCAGTGCAGCTGCTGCATCGACTGGAGGGCCAGGTCGGGTTTCATCTGCTCGCGGATGGCGGCGAACTTGTTGTACACGATCTGGGCTGCCGCCCGCGGGTTGTTCCGGGCGAAGTGGATGCCCATGGAGGCGCCGCGCAGGAACTTGACCAGCAGGTCCCTCTTGGCCGGGTCTTTCAGGTCGGACTTGCGGACGGCCAGCCCGTTGGCGGGCATCTTGGAAAAGCTTTCCCCGAGGAAGTAGCGCAACCCCAACCCCTGGGCATCCCACTGGGCGCGCAGGCCTTTCCAGGTCAGCGCGATATCGGCCTTGCCCAGGGAGACCGCCTGGCCCCACTGGGCGCCGACGGACACGTATTCAATGCTCTTGGGGTCCACGCCCACCTCGATCAGGACCGGATCCACGATGACCTGCCAGCCGGCATCACCCAGCGCCATGGTCTTGCCGGCGAAATCCTTGACGCCCTGGATCGGGCTGTCCTTGCGTACCGCGAAGTCGAACACCTGGTCGATCATCATCTCGTAGGCCATGATCACGTCCATGCCGGTGTCCACACTGGCGGTGAGTATTCCGGGGGAAGGATAGCCGACGTCGGCCTGCTTCTGGTCCACGAACTTGGTGCAGGCGAAGCCGTCCAGCGGGCCAGGCTCCATGACCACGTTCAGCCCCATCTCCTTGAAGTAGCCCATCTCGATGGCCACCCACAGGAAATAGTCGTCCATGACCTCCACCGTGCCCCGGGGAGTGATGAAGGTCATGGTGGTAAGCTTCTCGGGCCCCGCCTCCCCGTCGCCCTTGGCGAACAGCCCGGCGGTGGCCAGCAGCGTAAACAACGCTGCGAACAGGATCACTCTGCGCATACCCGTACCTCCTTGGAAGATTTTATTGCGACGGTCAATTATATCAGCCGCCGGTGTGAAGTCAAATAGAAAAACCCGCACCACATTGTTTTGCTTTCAGGGGGCGGCGGGTTTATAATGACGAACAGATCAAGAGGAAGGGGGCGAGAGGAACATGGACAGGATCAGATGCGCGGTCATCGGGCTGGGGTGGTTCGGAGAGCACCATGTGGACGCGCTGCAGCAGCTGCCGGCGGTGGAAGTGGCGGCGGTCTGCACCCGCACGGAGAGCCGCCTCAAGGAAATTGCCGCCAAGTACAAGGTCCCGAAGACCTACACGGACTACAACGACCTGCTGGCGGACAAGAGCATCGACATGGTCACGGTGGTCACCCACGTGAAGGACCACGTGGCCCCGACCGTGGCCGCTCTGAAAGCGGGCAAACACGTCTTCCTGGAAAAACCCATGGCCGACAACGCCGAGGAGTGCGACAAGATCATCGCGGCCGTCAAAAAAACTGAAAAGGCCTTCATGGTCGGCCATATCTGCCGGTTCGACACCGTGTACGCCCTGGCCAAGGAGGAAATCGCAGCGGGTAACCTGGGCCAGATCATCTCCATGCACGCCAAGCGCAACCTGGCCAAGTGGATCACCCCGAGCCATTTAATGAAGCTGAGCGCCCTGTTCGGCGACGGGGTGCATGACTTCGACCTGATGCTGTGGTACACCGGGGCAAAACCGAAAAGCGTGTACGCCCAGAGCATGAACACCCGGCCTGAGCTGCCCAACGACGACCTGGGCTGGGCCATGTTCCGCCTGGACAACGGCGCGGTGGCGGTCATCGAGACGATCTGGTGCCTGCCGGAGAACGTGCCGTTCGCCATCGACGCCCGCATGGAGATCATCGGCACCAAGGGGGCCATCTACATCGACAACTCAGGACCCAGCTACACGGTTTTGAAAAAGGAAGGGTGGAGCTACCCGCAGTCCACCTACTGGCCCAAGATCCACGGCATGCGCCGGGGGTTTCTCAAAGAAGAGCTCGACTACTTCGTGAAATGCATCCTGCAAGGGCGGCGTCCCACGGTGATTACCCCCGAGGAGTCCAAGACGGTGGTTCACGCCATCCGCCTGGCGGAGCGCTCGGCGAAGGAAAACAAGGTGATTGAAATATGAAGTTCGAGCACATCGGTCTGATCACCAGCCAGAAGAAAGCGGGTGAGGACTTCGTGGAAGCTACCCGCGTCTGGGTGACCAACCCCAAGCAGCATCCCTTCCAGGTGGAGTGGCTGCGCTACGAGCCCGACAGCCCGGTGAAGGGGCCCGTTCGGGAAAAGGACCACGTGGCCTACAGCGTGGAAAATCTACAAGAGGCCGCCAAAGGGCTGAAGGTGCTGATGGAACCCTTCGAGGTCGGAGGGTTCGTGCGGGTCGGGTTCTACGAGTACACCGACGGCAGCGTCGTGGAACTCATGCAGTATCTGCAGGGCAAGGACCGCTGGTTCGACAAACCATCATGAGACTCCAACCTCTTCCCCCGGCCCAGTACGAGGGGCGGGTCCGCCGCCTGCAGGAGGAGCTGCGGCGGGCCCAGCTCGACGTGTTCGTGGGCTATTCCAGCGAGTGCGAATCCGCCACCTCCCGCTTCTTGACAGGGTTCTGGCCTTTCTTCGACTTCGCGGGCGTGGTCGTGCCGGCGCAGGGCAAGCCGGTGCTGGTGACCGGAGGGCCGGAGTCCTACGCCTTCGCCCGGGGTTTCTCGCAGGCCGCCCAGATCGCCATCAACCCGCTGCTGGTGGAATCGAGCCCGCCGGAATGGGTGCCAGAGGTGAGCGGTGAGGATTTCGCCGCGATCCTCCCGCGCGCCTGCGGCTTCGTGCCCAAGCGGGTCGGGGTGGGCAACTGGAACATCTTCCCGCACGTGCTGTTCGAGGACCTGCGCAAGTCGGCCCCCGGGGCGGAATACGTTCCCGCCGACGACCTGCTCCTGCGGGTGCAGGCGGTCAAGACCGACGCGGAGATCCCCTTCATCGTCGAAGCCTACCGGATCACCGAGGAGGCCATGAAGGCGGCACTGGCCGAGGCCCGGCCGGGGAAGAGGGAGTGGGAACTGGAAGCGGCGGCCCGTTCCGTGATGCTGAAACTGGGTGCCGAAGGGCTCTCCTACCCGGCCTGGGTCTGCTCCGGCCCCACCACCCCCTTGAGCCTCTGCCGTTCCACCGACCGCCCGATCGCGGCGGGGGATCTGGTGCAGTTCACCTTCGGGGCCAAGTACATGGGCTATTGCGGGAACATGTGCCGCCCCTTTGCGCTCCGGCAGGCCCCGGCGCCGGCCCGCAAGCTCATGGAGGCGGCCCTGGAGGCCGTGCACTACGCCCTCGCGGCCATCCGCCCCGGGGTCAAGGCCTCGCAGGTGTTCGCTGGCTATTTCGACATCCTGGCGCGCTACGGATTCGAAGAGTTCACCCTGTACGGGCCGGCACACGGGACCGGGCACTCCGAGGTGGAGGGCCTGTGGCTGGCCCGCCAGGCGGAGTTCACCATCCTGCCCAACATGCTCTTCAACATCGACATCTGGCTTTCCGACGGCACCTACGGGCTGCGCTTCGAGGACGGGGTGCTCACGACCAGCGACGGCCTGCGGGAGCTCACCTCCTTCCGCCGCGAGGTCATCGTGCTGTGATCGACACGCAAGCCATACGGGGCGCCGTCGCCGAGCGCCGCGGCCGGATCCTGGAGTGGACCCGCACTCTGATCGGCTTCGCCAGCGAGAACCGCCCGCCGGCCGGCGCCGAAGGCCCGCTGCAGGAGTTCCTCGCGGGCGAGCTCCGCCGCGAAGGGTGGCGGGTCGACCAGTTCGCCCCCGACGAGGTCCCGGGCATTCGCAGCCACCGCTACTGGCTGGAGGGCCGGGAGTACTCCGGAAACCGGCGGAACGTGGTGGCGACCTGGACCGCCGGGGGGGCGCAGGGCGGCAGGGGCCGGTCCCTGCTATTCAGCGGCCATGCCGATGTGGCCCCGTTCGAGCCGGACAACTGGCAGGTCTGCCGCCCCTTCGAGCCGGTCGTGCGCGACGGCCGGCTGTACGGACGGGGGGCGGCGGACCTCAAGGGCGGCCTGGCCGCCGCCTTCTGGGCGCTTAAAATCCTGAAAGAGCTGGGCTTCCAGCCTGCCGGGGACCTGCTGTTCGAAAGTGTGGTCGACGAGGAGTTCGCCGGCGGCAACGGCACCTTGGCCGCCCGCCTCAAGGGCTTCAACGCCGACCTGGCCGTGGTCACGGAGCCCACCCGGATGCAGGTCTGCCCCGCGTGCCTGGGGGCCTTCCTGGGGGACCTGACCCTGAAGGGACGGGCGGGCATGCCGTACATGGGCGCGGAGATTCCCAACCCGCTCCAAGGGGCGGCTCGGGCCCTGGCGCTGTTTCGCGAATGGCAGGCCTCGTGGCGCGAGCGCAACCGCCACCCCCTGTTCCGGGAGCCGGGCAAGGAGCTCAATGTCCTGCCCTGGGCGATCGGCTCCAAAACCCCCGGCGAGTTCACCCAGATGGGAACCCCGCTTCTGGCCAGAATCTCCTGGATCGTCTGGTGCTACCCCGGCATGAGCGAAGAGGAGTTCTACCGCGGATTCCGCGCCTTCTGGAGCGAGAAGGCCGCGTCGGATCCGCAGCTCGCACCGTTCGAGCTGGAGCTGACACCGACCTATCACTTCGTGCGCCCCTGGGAGACGCCAGTCGGACATCCGGCGGTGCAGGAGGTCGCGCAGGCTTTCCGGCGGTTCACGGGGGAGGAGCCGGCGATCGGCGGCGCCCCCTTCTCCTGCGACCTGGGGTTGTACGGCGACCCCGGCGGCATGCCGTGCCTGCTCCTGGGCCCCCGTGGCGACAACCTGCACGCCCCGGACGAGTGGGTCCTGCTGGAGGACATCTACGCGCTCACCGGCGTCTTCGCCGAGCTGGCGGCCGGCTGGTGCGGGTGAGGCGCATGGAAACCAGACCGGGCTTCTTTCGAAGCGAATACCTGCTCATGCTCATCACCACCCTGTTCTGGGCCCTGGGGCACCCGCTGGGGCGGATCATCCTGGCCACCGTGCATCCATTCCAGCTGGGCGCCGTGAACCTGGTGGCGGGCTGGCTGGGCCTGGTGGGGTACCTGCTGGTCTCCGGGAAAAGCGGCGGGCTGGCCCGCATGAGCGCCGGGGACCTGACCGGTTCCCTGCTCCTGGGCGTGATAGGGTTCTTCGTGTACCAGATCTGCACCTTCAGCGCGCTGGCGCGCATCCCCGCCTCCATCAATGCAGTACTGGTGGCGACCAACGTGGCCTTCATCGCGCTGCTCTCCGTGCTGGGGTACAAGGAGCGGGTCTCCGCCGGCCGCGCGGTCGGGATCACGATCGCGCTGGGAGGCGTGGTGCTGGTGACCCTCGGGGGAGGCGTGCTGGTCCGGGGACAGCTGAACCTGGCAGGCTGCGGGTTTTCCATCGCCGCGGCCGTGAGCTTTGCGCTCTACACGGTATTGAGCAAGCGCATCCTGAGCCGCAACGACCCCCTTGTGGTGGCGGCCCTGGCTATGTTTTCCGGCGCCCTGCTGCTCACGGCATTGAGCGCCGCGACCGTCGGGTTCCGGGCTCTGGCGGCCGCCCCGCCGGGGATCTGGGCCCTGATGATCCTGCTGGGGGTGACGATGATCGGGATCGCCTACCCGCTGTGGTTCTCCTGCCTGAAACGAATGCCGGCCACCCACGCCTCGGTATTCATCTACCTGACACCCGTCTTCGCGGTGGTCCTGTCGCTGGCTATTCTTCGCGAGCGCTTCGGCTGGACGTTCTGGCTGGGCGCGGCGCTGGTCCTAGCGGGAATCATCGCGGCGAACTGGCGGACGCGTGGACCCGGTAGCTGAGCGCCGCCAGCAAGCATAGGACCAGGACCAGCACACCCAGCGCCAGCTGCACCGTGAAAAACCGCGCCTCCAAGCCGGTTCTCAGCAGCAGCGAGCCCAGGAGCGGACCCGTGGCGAAGCCGATCGCCCCGATGCCGATGACCATGGAGGTGCGCCGCTCGCAGCGGCAGGTGACGCTGGTGGTCATGACGATGATCGGCCACAGCGGTCCGGCGGCGGCTCCCAACAACAGGGCGCCCGCGTACCTCACGGTCCTCAGGTCGACCAGGGCCAGGAGCAGGGTCGCGGCCATGGTGGCCAGGGAGGCGGCCAGCAGGGCCGGCCACAGCGTCCAGCGGACGGGCAGCAGGGTGATGGAGAACCTCCCCAGGATCATCCCGGCCCAGAACAGCATCAACGCCACGGCCGCCTCCCGGACGCCGATGCGGTAGCGGACTTCGAAGATGTAGGACAGCCACGCCGCCGAGAGACTCTCCAGGGTCACATAGACCAGCATGAGAAGTAGAAGGAAAGCGAACACCCGGGGATACGGCTTCCCCTCCTCCGCCCCCGGCTCCTGCGCCTGCGGGGACATCCGGAAGCCACCTCTCCCGGCGTTGCCGAGCACGAAAAACAGACTCACGGCGGCCGAGAACAGCCCGAACAGGAGAAAGGTGGCCTGCCAGCCCAACCCGGCCCCGAAGCACAGGTACACCAGCTGCGGCGCCGCGAAGGCTCCGATCGAGTAGAAAACCTGGGAGAGGCACAGGTTCTTGCTGGACCCGGGGGCGCTCAGCGCCGAGATCTGGATAGACGAGAATGTTTCCACCGCGCCGCCCGCCAGACCCAAAGGCACGACCCACAGCACCAGCGACAGCGCCGAGTGCAGCAGCACGGCGCCGGCGAAAAAGGCGGCAATAATGATGACCAGGCCTGCGGTCACCAGGTGGTAGTTGGTCAGGCGCAGCCGCTCTTTCACGTAGCCCCCGGCGAAGGAGGCCCCAGCGAAGGAAACGAACTGCAGGGTCATGAAGAACCCGAAGCTGGAGGCTTTCACCCCGAAGCCCCCTGCCAGTGTCGATATGAGCGGGGGGACCGCATTGGCCGAAATGGCGAAGGCAGAGAGAGTGAAGAACAGGGAAAACAGCGTTACCGACAGCGCAGGCATCGGTTGACAATTCCTCCCGGGAGGGTATAATACAGTGTAATCGTTGCCGACAACGATTACAATCAGCTACCGAGGGAAGGCCGATGGCAAACAGAGTGAAAATACCGGAAGAAGAATACGTACAGCGACGGAAAAAAGCCGCGGAATTGGCCGCCGCCCAGGGCCTGGACGTCCTGATCGTGAACTCCAATGACTCCGACTACGCCAACGTGCGCTATTTCAGCGGCTTCTGGCCGCTGTTCGAGACCGCGGGAGTGGCGATCGCCCCATCGGGCAAGGCGGCGCTCATGGTCGGCCCGGAGAGCGCCAAGTATGCCGCCGATCGCAGCGTGCTGCCGGACATCTTCCAGCTGATGGAGTACCGGGAGTCCGCGGACCCGGCCTACCCGGAGCTGAAGTCCTCCAACTACACGGAGGTGCTCGCCTTCCTGGGCGTGCGCGGCAAGAAGCTGAAAATCGGCGTCGGCGGCTGGCTGGTCACCAATCCCGTTCAGCTGGAGGGCTTGAGGGCCTGCTTCCCCGGGGCCCAGATCGTGCGCGCCGACCAGATCATGGTCGACCTGCGCAGCGTCAAGTCGGAGAACGAGCTGGCCTGCCTGCGGGAGGGCTTCCGGATCACCGAGATCGCCACCCGCGAGGTGATCAAGGCCCTGCGGCCCGGCATGACCGAGCTCCAGCTGGTGGGCATCGCCCAGAAGACGATCTACGAACACGGCGCCGAATACGAAGGCCTGCCGATGTACGTGTTCAGCGAGAAGTCCACGCGGCACGCCATTTCCCGCTCCACCTACCGGGAAATCAAGGCCGGCGACATCGTGCAGCTCAACCTCTCGGCCAAGATCGACGGCTACTCGCCCAGCATCGGGATGCCGGTGAGCATGGGGCCGCTGACCGGCCGCAAGCGGGAGATCGTGGAGTTCGGGCTGGAGGCCCACCGCTGGACCTACGGCCAGCTGCGCGCGGGGGTTGTGGCCGCCGAGGTGGCCAAGGGCTACGTCGAGCTGTTCCGCCGGCGCGGTTACATGGCCAACTACGTCTACGGGCCCTGCCACGGCACCGGCCTGATCGAAGTCGAGGCCCCGTGGATGGAGAGCTCTTCCGAATACCGGCTGCGGGAGGGCATGACCTTCCAGGTGGACACGTTCGTGTCCGGCGAAGAGTTCGGGATCCGCTGGGAAACGGGGATCGTGGTCCGCAAGGAGGGCTGCGAGCTGCTCTCCTCGCCCATCGGGCAGATCCACGAGATCGCCCTCTGAAGCGGGGAGCGCGGCATGGGCACCAGCATCGGGACCGTGTACATGGACATCGTCCGCAAGAGGAGGTAGTGCATGAGCGCCGCGCCCGACCCGCGCCCGACCGTGGGACTTTTCGTGCTCGCCGGGGACTCCTGGTGGGAAATGGGGGTCTGCGACGCCACCACCGGGCGGTACGCCGGCTTCCTGAGCAAGGTCCAGCAGGACGTTAGCAACATCCGGCAGGCCCTGGCCGCGGATTTCCAGGTCGTCAGCTCCGGGATCGTGCACACCGTCGAGGCGGCGGCGGCCGAGGCCCGCCTGTTCAACGAGGCGCGTGTGGACGCCGTGCTGTACGTGCCGATCATCTGGACCAACGACCAGCCCCTGGTCGCCTTCCTGCGCGAGCTGGCCGAGGTGCCGCTCCTGCTGTGGTCCTACGACCCCTACGACCGGGTGCTGGACTACTACAGCATCTCCGACTGGCTGCGGGCCAGCGCCCCGGTGAGCATCCAGCAATCTACGAACATTTTCCAGCGCTTCGGCAGGCCCTACGCCCACGTGTTCGGCAACGAGCGCCGGCCCGAGACCCGCCGCGCCCTGACCGCCTTCGTGCGCGCGGCTGCGGTGCGCCGCAGCCTGGCCGGGACGCGCATCGCGGTTTTCCCCTCCCCCTGCCGGGTGGTGGTGTCCACCTGGTTCGACGAGCTGGAGCTTTCCGCCCGCTTCGGCGTGGAGCTGGTGTACGTCTCGGTGGCCGAGTACGAGGGTCTCTTGAAAAGCGTGTCCGAGGCGAAGGTGCGCGACACCGTGCACTGGCTCAAGCGTTACCCCGTGTCGGAAGTCGACGAGGAGCACCTGAGCGCCGCCGCCCGCCAGAGCCTGGCCCTGGTGGCCATGGCCGAGCGCCATGGCCTGTCCGGGATCGCCATGGAGGACTTCAACACGGAGTTCTACACCCGCTTCGGCTACCGACCGCACCTGTATCATCCGGGTCTGGGCGAGCGGCTGTGCACCGTGGGCCTGGAGGCGGACGTGCTGGGCGTGCTGGCTACCGTGATCGCCGGCCGCTGCGCCGGCCGGATCGGCATGTTCACCGAGTTCTACACCGTGGACCCGCACCGCGACCTGGTATTGATGGGGCACCCCGGCTTCGGCGAGCTCTCCTTCGCCCAAGCCGACACCATCCAGGTCACTCCCGATATCGAGATCGACGACTCCCACGACCGCGGGGTGTGGATCTCCTACCGGGCGGCCGAGGGACGCATGAGCTTTCTCAACCTGACCGCCGCTCCCGGCTCCTTCAAGGGCGGCATGTTCGCCGGACAGTGCCTGGGCGGCCCCCGCCTCATGGAGGGCTACGCGCACATGCTGGTCAAGCCGGACACCCCGGCGGAAGGGCTGTTCGGCCGCATCGTAGAGTCCGGGCTGTTCCAGCATTGGGGCGCGGCCTACGGCGACATCCGCCCGGAGCTCTCCCACCTCCTGCGCCTGTTGCGCGTCGAGGAAGTCAAGCTGGATTAAAGCAAACGGCCCCCCGCAGGCCGGTGGAGTGTTGATCGCCGCCGGCCGATCGGCTAAGTTTAAGGGGCCATGCCGTTCACCATCCTGATCGTCGACGACGAGCGCGAGATGTGCGTTTCCCTGTCGGAGATCCTCCGCTGCCAGGGATTCGAGACGCTCATCGCCACCGACCCCCAGGCGGTCCCTGCGTTGCTGCGGAAAAACCGGGCCGACCTGGCCATCATGGACATCCGCATGCCTCAGCTACCGGGCATCGACTTATTGAAGCTCCTCAAGTGCGAGCAACCCTCACTGCCGGTGATCATGATCACCGGCTACCCTTCCGTGGAAAACGCCGTGCGCTCGATGCGCTACGGGGCCCTGAACTTCTTCGTCAAACCTCTCCCCATACAGGAGCTGCTCCGGGAAATCCGCCAGCTCGCCGACTCCCCCGCCCGCGGTGGCGGTGGGGAAGACAGGACCGTGACCCGCAACCCCCGAATGCTGCGCATCCTGGAGGAGGTGGAGCGGGTCGCGCCCACCGGCGCGGCGGTTCTGATCACCGGCGAAACCGGCACCGGCAAGGAGCTCATCGCCAGCGCCATTCATACGCGCAGCCGCCGCGTCGAGCGACCTTTCGTAAAGCTGAACTGCGCCTCGATCCCCGACACCCTGCTGGAAAGCGAGCTGTTCGGGCACGAGAAGGGGGCTTACACCGACGCCGCGGACCGGCACATCGGGAAACTGGAAGCCGCCGACCGGGGGACCCTGTTCTTCGACGAGATCGGGGACATGACGGCGCGCACCCAGGCCAAGCTCCTGCGGGTCCTGCAGGACGGGGAGTTCCAGAGGCTGGGAGGCATGGAGACCCTGCGCACCGACGTGCGCATCCTGGCCGCCACCAACCAGGACATCGAGCGCCTGCTGGCCCAGGGCTCCTTCCGGGAAGATCTTTTCTACCGGCTCTCGTTGGTGCGCATCGAGGTGCCCGCGCTGCGGGAGAGGAAGGACGACCTGGAGCTGTTGCTCGAGCATTTCCTGGACCGCTTCAACCGCTGCTATTCCAGGGACGTCCGCGGCTTCGCCCCTGAAGTTCGGGACATCTTCTACGGGCACAACTGGCCCGGCAACGTGCGCGAGCTGAAGAACTGCGTCGAGCGGGCGGTGATCTTTTGCGACAGCCAGACCATCGGCGTGGAGCACCTGCAGGCCCAATACCGCAGGCTCGGGGAGTCCAGCTTCCCGCACGAGCTGGAGGGGGCTCGCGAGCGGCTGAGCCGGGAGATGATCGCGGAGGCCCTGGCCCGCAGCCAGGGCGAAAAACAGAAGGCGGCGGCGCTGCTGCACATCAGCCGCAAGACCCTGTACAACCGGATGAAGAAGCTCGGCATGGGATGAAGGGGATGGCGCCGATCCTGCGCATGCGCGACATCCACGTCACCTACGGCAGCATCCGGGCTTTGCGCGGCATCGACTTCGACCTGCACCGGGGCGAAATCCACGCCCTGGTGGGGGCGCACCGCGCCGGCAAGTCCTCTCTGGTGAAACTGCTAGCCGGCGCCGTGCGCAAGGAGCGGGGGGAGATCCTGTTCGACGGCCGCCAAGTGGACTACTTCACGCCCCGTTCGGCCATTCGCCAGGGCATCGGCACGGTCTACCAGCACCTGAACCTCATCCCCTCCCTCACGGCGGCGGAGAACATCTTCGCGGGGCGGATGCTGCGCAAGGGCCTGTTCTGGCTCGACCACCGGCAGATGTCCCTCCTGGCGCGAGGGATCTTCAAGCGGCTGAACTTCCGCCTGGACACGGATACTCCGGTGTACCGGCTGTCCGTCGCCGAACAGCACATGGTGGAGCTGGCCCGCGCGCTTTTCCTCGACCCCCGACTCCTGATCCTGGACGAGGTGGCCAGCAAGCTCACTCCCCAGGAAATGGAACGTATCTACCCGCTGCTCCAGGAATTCCGGGCGCAGGGCAAGAGCGTGATCTACATCTCCCATAACATGGACGAGATCTTCGAGATCGCCGACCGGGTCACGGTCCTCAAGGAAGGCCGGCTCATGGACACGCGCCGCACCGAGGACCTGGACCGCATCAAGCTGCTCAAGCTCACCTACTCCTTCGTCTTGAGCCGTGAAGAGCTGAACCGGCAGAACCTGGAGCTGTACACCCTCAAGAAGTACAACGAGAACATCATCAAGAACATCCCGGTGGGGGTGATCATCCTGAACGCCGAGCAGGGGATTTACCTGGTCAACTACGCGGCCCGCAAGATCCTGGGGCTGGACGCCGAGGTGGGCGGCCGCCGCTTCGACGAGCTGGTTTCCGCGGAGGACCTGCCCGACAAGGGCGTCATCATGGAGGCCGTACGCGCGCGCGGCGAGCTGCTGCTGCAGGAATCCGCCTACCGCCTGGAGCGGACCCTGAAGTTGTCCGTGTTCCCGTTCAAGGACGAGGACTACGCCTTCCTGGGCACGATCCTCCTGGTGGAGGACGTCACCAAGGAAAAGAACGTCGAGGAGTATCTCCTGCGCGCCGAGAAGATCTCCTCCACCGCCGAGCTGGCCGCCGGAGTGGCCCACGAGATCAACAACCCCCTAGGCATCGTGCAGAACTACCTGGAGCTGCTGAAGTTGAAGGAGTTGGACGGCGACGCCCACACCAAGGTGGCCAAGATCCAGAACGAGGTCACCCGCATCGCTAAGATCATCGGCAGCCTGCTTTCCTTCTCGCGTTTCGGGGAGATCAGCTTCCAGAGCGTGGACCCGGGGGAGGTGCTGCGGGAGGTGCTCCTGCTCACCGAGCATTTGCGGGCAGAGAAGAGCATCCGCCTGGTGGAGCGCCTGAGCGGCGAGCCGGCGCCGGTGTTGGGCGACGAGAACAAGCTCAAGCAGCTT
>CAZMWZ010000041.1:9517-17244 GCA_964570045.1 uncultured Spirochaetaceae bacterium | reverse complement strand
CCCTGCTCGCGGCTGCACCCGCGAAGGCCGCCCAACAGGGCGACAGCCCGCCCCCGGGGCACCTGCGGGCGCTGATCGCCCCGCACATCGACTTGGAGCGGGGCGGGGCCTGCTATGCGGCCGGCTACGGCGAGCTTTCCCGCGCCGGGGCGGGGGGCACCTTCGTGGTCCTGGGGGTCGCTCATGCCCCGTCGCGGCGGCGCTACGCGCTTTGCGCCAAGGACTTCGCGACTCCGCTCGGCCTCCTGCCGGCCGACCGGGAGCTCATCACGGATCTGCGGGCCCGGTGCCGGACGGACTTTCTCGAGGAGGAGTTCCTGCACAGGAGCGAGCACTCCGTCGAGTTTCAGGCCCTGTTTCTGCGCTACGTGTTCCGGGACAAAGAAGTGAAGATCCTGCCCGTGCTCTGCTCCAGCCTTCCGGCCCTGGCGGAGGGCGGGCCCCCGGAGTCGGACCCCGAAGCCGAGGAGTTCCTCGCGGCGCTGGGCGCGGCGCTGGCCGAGCGCGGCCGGGAGGCCTGCCTGGTGGCCGGCGCCGATCTCGCCCACGTGGGCCGGCGGTTCGGACAGGCGCTTTCCCTCACCCCGGAGCTGCTGCGGGACCTGGAGCGCCGGGACCGGGCCATGATCGACGGCCTGCTGGCGCGCGACGCGGCGGGCTTCTTTCACTCGATACAGCAGGAGCAGGACCGGCGCAACGTCTGCGGCGTGCCGGCGCTCTACACGCTGCTGCGCCTCCTGGAGGCCGGCGCCTCTCCGGCCGCCGGCTTCCAGGCGCCGGTCTCCCCCGGCCGCCTGTTGAGCTACGGCCAGGCGCCGGACCCCGCCTCCGATTCCGTGGTCACCTTCATGTCCGCGGCGTTCTACGACGCAACCTGAACCCGGGAACGTGAGGCGCGCCCCAGCCCGCCGACGGCCGCACGCGCGGAACGCAGTTTTTTGCTTGCCGGCCCTCCCCTCGGTGGTATATACAATGAAAGTATCATTAGCGGTAACACGCGAGGAGGTATCGCATGTCCGGGAAAAAGCTCGTCGGCAGCCTGCTGCTCATCCTGCTCCTGGCCCTGCTGCCCGCCTTCGGGGAGGGCGCCAAGGAGGTGACCAGCACGGAGGTGAACATCCTGATGACCCCCCAGGAGGAGTGGTGCCAGGGGATGAAGCAGGAGTTCGAGGCCAAGTACAACATCACTGTGAACTACGTGCGCATGTCCAGCGGTGAGGGGCTGGCGCGCATCCGCGCGGAAAAGGACAACCCCCAGTTCGACCTGTGGTGGGGCGGGCCCATCGACAGCTTCGTGGCCGCCAAGCAGGAGGGCCTGCTGGAGGCCTACGACTCGCGCAACTACAAGAACCTGCTCGACATAAAAAAGTACAAGGACGCCGAGAACTACTGGGTCGGCATCTACGTCGGCACGCTCGGGTTCTGCACCAACAAGGACTGGCTGGCTGGCCATCCGGGCTCCAAGGCCCCGACCTCCTGGGACGAACTGTTGAAACCGGAGCTCAAGGGGCAGATCCTGGTTGCCCATCCTTCGACCTCGGGCACCTCCTACACTGCGCTGGCCACGGTCCTGCAGCTGCGCGGCGAGGAGAAGGGCTGGGAGTACATCAAGGCCTACGCCTCCCAGATTCACCAGTTCACCAAGAGCGGCGCCGCCCCCGCCAAGTTCGTGGGGCAGGGCGAGTCCGCCGTCGGGGTCGTGTTCTCGCACGACATCGTGAACGAGATCGACAACAACAAGCTGCCGCTGGTCCTAAGCTTCCCCAAGGAGGGCACGGGTTACGAGATCGGCGGCATGGCCATCCTGAAAGGCGGCAAGCACCGGGACGCGGCGCAGTTGTGGTTCGACTGGGCTATCAGTGCCGAGGCGCAGTCGCTGGGCCCGAAGTACAAAGCCTACCAGGCGCCCACGGTCAAGGGAGTGAAGCTGTCGCATCCGGAGCTGTTGCAGGTGAACCTGATCGACTACGACTTCCAGTGGGCCGGGAAGAACAAGAAGGCCTTCGTGGACAAGTTCACCAACGAGATGGCAGGCACCGCAAATCTGAAGTAGGCTCGCGTTTCTCAAAGTATTCGAGGAGAGGGCCGGGGGCCCTCTCCTTTTTCCTGCGGACGGAGGGGGTATGACAGCCGAGAAGGGGAGCTGGCGGCGCCGAGCGGGGGAGTTCGCTCTCATGTTCCGCGACCCGGTGCTGGCCCTGGGGCTGATGGTCTGCGCCGTTTTCCTGGCGGCCTTCGTGATCTACCCGATCCTGCGCACGGCGATCAACGGCTTCTTCGACGACAAGGGCCGCCTCTCCTTAGGCTACTTCGCCCGCTACTTCGACGCCTACTACGGGCCGCTCTCCCGGCGCATTTTCCGCGACACGCTCGTCATGGGGGTGCTGGCCGCCGGGGGAGGCACGCTGGTGGGGTTCGTCTTCGCCTACGCCGTCGTGCGCTGCCGGATGCCGGGGCGCAGGCTGGTGCACCTGCTGGCGCTGGTCCCCGCCGTTTCCCCGCCCTTCGCCATCGCCTTGAGCTCCATCCTGCTTTTCGGGCGCAACGGCCTGGTGAGCCGCAAGCTTCTGGGCATGAGCTTCCCCCAGGGGGCCAACGACATCTACGGCATGGACGGGCTGGTGTTCGTGCAGGTCATCACCTTCTTCTCCGTGGCCTACCTGATCCTGCGGGCCATGCTGGAGCGCCTGGACCCCTCCATGGAGGAGGCGGCCCGCAGCATGGGGGCCGGCAAGCTGCACATCTTCCGCACCGTGACCCTGCCCCTGCTGGTGCCCGGGCTGGCCGGCTCCTTCCTGCTGCTGTTCGTCGAGTCGCTGGCGGACCTGGGCAACCCCCTGTTCATCGCCGGCAACGTCACCGTGTTGTCCTCCCAGATTTTCCTGGCGGTGGCCGGGGAGTACGACTACCAGAAGGCCTCCGCCCTGGCCGTGGTGCTCCTGCTGCCGACCCTGATCGTGTTCCTGGTGCAGCGCTACTACGTCTCGCGGCGTTCGTACATCTCCGTCACCGGCAAGCCCACCGGCGGCCAGATCGAGGAGCGGGAGGGGTGGATCCGCTGGCCGTTCATCCTCCTGACCTACGTCTTCTGCCTGCTGATCCTGCTGCTGTACGCGGCGGTCATCTATGGCTCCTTCAGCCGGGCCTGGGGCATCGACTTCGGCTTCAGCCTGGAGTGGTGGCGGCAGATGTTTTCACGCGGCATCGAGTCCATCCTGGACACCACCTACTTAAGCATCCTGGCCACCCCCGTGGCCGTGCTGCTGGGCATGGTGGTGGCCTTCCTGGTGGTGCGCAAGCGCTTCTCCGGCAAGGAGGCTCTGGACTTCACCTCCAACCTCGGCGGGGCCCTCCCGGGCACCATCCTGGGGATCGGCTTCGTGCTGGCCTTCAGCACCGCCCCGCTGGGGCTGGCGGCGTTCCTGTACGCGGTGCTGGCCCTGCTGGCCGTGGGACTGGCCTGCCGGGGCTGGAAGAGCCGCCTGGGGGTGCTGGCCGCCTCCACCGCCGCGGGAGTTGGGTTGAAGCTCCTGGAGCCCCGACTGGGCTCCGCCGCTTTCCTGTACCTGCTGGCCGCGCGGGTGTTCCTGATCGGCCTGGTGCAGCTGGCGCGGCACAGGCCCAGCGCCCGCCGCCTGCTGTTGTTCGGGGCCTACCTGGCTTTCTTCGAGTTGAGCGACTACCTGGCCTACCCCCTGGTGCTGGCCGGGCGCGCCCTGAGCCCCGGTGTCCTGCGCAACGCCGTGAGCCAGCTGGCCGACTACCTGAAGGTGCTGTTCAAGCTGCCCCCCGCGGTGCTGGGCAGCATCCTGCTGCTGATGGGCATCACGTCCGCGCGGGCCGAGGAGGGGCGCGGTCGCGAGCTCCTCATGGGGGTGCTCATGGCAACCGCCTGCGGGCTATTTTTCGCCGGCTCCCCACTCACCCTGGTGGGCACCCCGTACATCATCCTGGCCGCCTTCGCCGTACGCAGCCTGCCGGCCTCGGTGCGCGCCGGGGTGGCTTCCCTGCAGCAGATCGACCCTTCGATCGAGGAGGCCTCCGCCATTCTGGGGGCCGACGCCCAGTATACCTTCCGCAAGGTCACCCTGCCGCTGATCCTGCCGGCCATCATCGCCGGGCTGATCTTCAGCTTCACCCGGCACATGACCAGCCTATCGGCCATCATCTTCCTGGTCAGCCCGCGCTGGCGCATCGTCACCGCCTCCATTCTCAGCGAGTGGGAGCAGGGTGGGATCAGCATGGCCGCGGCCTACTCCACGCTGATCATCTTTTTCGTGCTGGCGGCCATCAGCCTGCTGTACTTCCTGACCAACCGCCTGATGCGCCGGCGCGGCGGCATAGACATCACCTGGGGCGCCTGAAGGAGGAGGCCTGGCATGTACCTGCGACTGGAGAACGTGGTCAAGGTGTTCCCGCCCCGCGGCGGGAGCGCGGAAGTCACCGCGGTGGGCGGGGTGAGCCTGGATATCCAGAAAGGCAGCCTGGTCACCCTGCTGGGGCCTTCGGGCTGCGGCAAGACCACGACGCTGCGCCTGATCGGCGGCTTCGAGTTCCCGACCTCCGGACGGATCTTTCTGGACGGCGAGGAGATCACCGGCCTGGCGCCGCACCGCCGGGGCATGGCCATGGTGTTCCAGAGCTACGCCATCTTCCCGCACCTGAACGTGCTGGAGAACGTGGCCTACGGCCTGCACGTGCAGCGCCGGCCGCGGGAGGAGATCGAGGAGCGCGTCGGCCGCGTGCTGGAGCTGGTGGAGCTCACCGGCTTCGAGCGCCGGGCCCCCAACCAGCTCTCCGGCGGGCAGCAGCAGCGCGTGGCGCTGGCCCGCGCGCTGGTGATGGAGCCCAAGGTGCTGCTGCTGGACGAGCCGCTGTCCAACCTGGACGCCAAGCTGCGGGAGCAGATGCGCACCGAGATCCGGCGCATCCAGCAGAAACTCCAGATCACCAGCGTCTACGTCACCCACGACCAGATCGAGGCCATGACCCTGTCGGACCACATCGTGGTCATGAACCGGGGGGTCATCGAGCAGGCGGGCAGCCCCGAGGGGATCTACCTTCATCCGCGCTCGAGGTTCGTGGCCAATTTCATCGGCCGGGCCAACTTCATACCGGGCACGGTGCGGGAAGTCGGGGAGCAATGGGCGGAGGTGGACTGCTTCGCGCAGCGGGTGCGGGTAGGGGTGCCGCCTGTAGCGGTCCGCCCCGGGCAGGCGGTGAGCCTAGTCCTGCGCCCCGAGATGATCTGGATCGCCGAGGGGGACGGCCGATTGGAGGGCCTGGTGCGCCGCTCGCTGTACCTGGGGGACTCCGTGGAGTACGACGTGGAGGTGCAGGGGCAGCTGTTGACCTTCACCGAGACCAACCCCCTGCGCATGCGCGTGCACCCCCCCGGGAGCCGGATCCCCCTGGACTTCCACGCGGAGATGGTCCACTTGCTGCCGGAGGGTTGAGCCGGCGTGGGCAAGCGGTAGGGTGTACCTCAGTCTCTGGAACGGCGGATCACGTCGCGGAGAAGTCCTTCCTGCTCGCTGCCCAGATCGAAGACCGGTAGCTCCCGCTCGAGCTCCTCGTAGCTTTCGTAGCCCCCCGCCACCGAGTTCAGGCGCGCCGCAGCGTGGAGTGGACCAGGGCCTGCTCCGTGGGCAGCCTTGCTCTGCTCCGCGAGACGGCGCTGCTCGTCAGTGTAATAGAAAATGATGGACGCGTATTGCCGGGAGTTGGTCCTCTGCGCCGGTAGCTGGGGTTCTCGGTGCTTCCGCCGGCGTAACCGACACGGGTGCGCAGCACCCCGGGCAGATGCCCAAACTGGGCATCAGGTCCCCAGAATCACCCAAGGGCAAAAGCTGCCGTCTGAGCCCCGTCCTCCCGGGGCATGTGGCCGCGAGCGTCATCGCCACGACTAGTCGGGGCAGGGGTTGCGGCAGCTCGCACCGGCAGGCGGGTGCATCCGGATTCGAGCTGTTTCGCACGAACATTATCTTCATACTAATATATATGAGAAGATCTGTCCAGCAGGGATCGGTCCGTCCTTGCGGAAGGCCTCCCTGTGGCCTGCCGCGCCCCTGTGTGGTAGCCTGAAGCATGATGGTTTTTCCGCCAGTCCCCCCCGAGCGGCGCGTGTGGTGCAACCGCACGCTCAACCTTCGTTCCATCCGTGCAGTCGGATACGACATGGACTACACTTTGGTGCATTACCGCACGGAGGAGTGGGAGCGGGCCGCGTTCCAGCGCGCCCTGGCTCCCCTGGCCCAGAGGGGATGGCCCGTGCAGGGCCTGTCCTTCGACCCGGCGAGCGTGATCCAGGGCCTCGCTTTCGACCTGGATCTTGGGAACCTGCTGAAGGCCACCCGGTTTGGCTACGTGATCCGGGCCCACCACGGGACGCGTGCCCTGTCGTTCGAAGAGCAGCGGGCGGCCTACGCCAGCACGTTCGTGGACCTTTCCGAGCCACGCTGGGAGTTCATGAATACCCTGTTTTCCCTTTCCGAGGCCAGCCTTTTCGCCCAGCTCGTGGACCTGCTGGACGCCGGTGAGCTGCCGCAGACCCTGGGATACCGCGAGCTGCACCGCGCCCTGCGCTCCGCGCTGGATGAGGCGCACAACCTGGGGGAGCTCAAGGCTCAGATCGCGGCCGATCCCGACCGGTTCGTGGAGCTGGACCCGGAGATGCCGCTCACGCTTCTGGATCAGAAAAAGGCGGGCAAGCGCCTGCTCCTGGTGACCAATTCCGATTGGGGCTACACTCACTCGCTGCTGGCCTACGCCTTTGACCGGTTCCTGCCGGGCAGCATGACTTGGCGTGAGCTCTTCGACGTGGTGATTGTGGAGGCTCGCAAGCCTACGTTCTTTTCCGACCGGCAGGCGGTGTACAGGCTCGTGGATGAAAAACAAGGGCTGCTCGAGCCTCACCGCGGCACCCTCGAACAGGGGGGCGTGTTCGTGGGCGGCGACGCCCTGCTGGTGGAGTCCAGCCTTCAGCTGTCGGGCGCGCAGATCCTGTACGTGGGGGATCACCTCTTCGGCGATGTGCACGTGAGCAAGGAGATGCTGAGGTGGCGCACCGGCCTGATTCTGCGCGAGATCGAGCCCGAGATTCGGGCTCTCGAGAGCTCGCGCACGGCGGACGCGGAGCTCAAAAAACTCATGACGCGTAAGGTGGAGTTGGACAACCGCCTGGCCCACCTGCGCCTCGCCCGTCAGAGGGCTCAAGCCGACTACGGCCCGCAGCCCCATGGCGACCCCGATGCCCTGGTGGCAGCCATCAAGAGCGCCACCGAAGAGGGCCAGGCCCTGGACTCCACCATCGCGCCCCTCGCCAAGGCTTCCGGCGAGGTGGGCAACCCGACCTGGGGGCCGCTCATGCGCGCCGGCAACGATAAAAGCCTCTTCGCCCGACAGGTGGAGCGCTATGCGGATATCTACACCTCCCGCGTCTCGAACCTCCTGGCGGAGACGCCCTTCGCCTACCTCCGCGCCGCGCGGGGTTCGCTGCCCCACGACCCGAGCTGAGGCGCAGCCATGGAACCGGCGTACGCGCCGCCTGGCTATCACTAGGATCGTGGCACAGGGTTTGCGCCGGCCCGATCAGCCTGAGGCTTTCATCCGCTTCAGCGCCTCTTCTTTCGTGCCGCTGAAGGGTCCCGGCTTTTCCATCTTGAGGCTGGTAAGGGCCGCCGCGTAGCGCAGCGAATCGGCCACCCCGTGGGTGAGGCGGCGGGCGA
>CAZMWZ010000041.1:7695-9417 GCA_964570045.1 uncultured Spirochaetaceae bacterium | reverse complement strand
AGGGCCGCCGCGTAGCGCAGCGAATCGGCCACCCCGTGGGTGAGGCGGCGGGCGAGGTAGGCCCCGAAGCAGGTGTCCCCGCGCCCGGTGCGGCCCGACAGGTTGGCGGGATTGAAGGGCGCGGCGGCTAGAACCGTGCCGTCGAAAACCAGCACCTCGCTGGAATGGGTGATCATGACCTCCCGGGCTCCCCAGGCGGCGAGGCGCCGCGCCGCCTCG
The DNA here is from genome assembly GCA_964570045.1 of uncultured Spirochaetaceae bacterium. Taxonomy (GTDB): domain Bacteria; phylum Spirochaetota; class Spirochaetia; order SZUA-6; family DRHE01; genus MIBK01. The sequence continues at coordinate 9,198 of CAZMWZ010000041.1, read as the reverse complement.
CCCCGCTCGGTCGTGCCGGCGATCACCTCCGCCTCCAGCGCGTCGGCCTTGAGGAAGCTGATGAGGGGCAGCAGGCGGGACTTGGCGGGCCAGTCCTGCCAGGAGAAAGCGCCTTCCCGGCTGGTGCGCAGCACGCCCTGCAGGTCCAGGGCCACGCGCCCCCGCCGGGACAGGGGCTGGATCAGCTCGTCGGGGATCTCGCCGCGGAAAAGCCCGGTGAGCAGGCATACCGACGCCTCCACCGGCGGGAGATCCTTGAGCCGGAAGGGCTCCCCCTGGGCGAGCAGGGTGACCGTGCGCCGATCCAGGTCGGCGGTTTCAAACACGTTGCGGATCGAGGTCGTAGCCGCGCCTGGATGGGCCACTACCTCCACGCCCTCGGCCCGCAGCGGCTCCAGGAGCCCCAGGTCGCCGGCCGCCAGGCGGGTGACCGCCAGCACGGAGGCCCCGGAGCGGCGGGCCGCGAAGGAAGCGAAAAACGCTCCCCCGCCCGTGAACCAGCTCTCCCGCCCGCGGTCGATCAGCTGGTCGTGAGTCACGTGTCCCACGATGAGAAGGTCGTAGCGCTTTTTCATGCGTACCTTGCCCGGATCAGGCTTTCCACCGCGGCCCGGTCGCGGCGGAAGGGGCCGTCGGATTCCATCTTGAGGCTGGTGACGGCGGCTGCCCAGACCGTGGCAGGCGCAGGCTCCGCCTCCAGGCGCCGGCAGGCGTAGGCCGCGATGCAGGTGTCCCCCCGCCCGCTGCGGCCCACCAGGGGCTCCGGGTGAAAGGCGGCCGCGTGGAAGCTTTGCCCGTCGAACACCAGCACCCCGTCGCGGTGGGTGAGGACGATCTCTTCCGGCCCCAGCTCGTGCAGCGCCCGCGCCGCCCGGTGCAGATCGTCGGTACCGGTCAGCATGGCAGCCTCCACCGCGTCCGCCTTGAGCCACCGGACGAAGCCCAGAAGCTGCTCCTTCTGCGGCCAGGCGTCGTACTCCAGCCGGCCGTCCCGCACGACACGCACGAAGCCCTGCACGTCCAGCGCGATGGGGATGTCCTGGCCGTGCAAGCGCTCCAGCACCTCCCGGCCCACCTCGCCGCGGAAGCTGGCCCCAACGCAGGCCAGGCGCGCCTCTATCCCCTCCAGTTGGCCGGGGTCGAAGGGACCGGCACTCGATTCCATGAAAATGCGCCGCCGGTCCGGGTCCGCGCCCGGGTACTCCAGGCGCAGGACCGTGGAGCGCGGTGTGGCTTCGGCGCGCACGCTCACCCCCAGGGCGGCAAGCTCGTCGACGACGGCGTAGTCTTCACGGGCCAGGCGCGTGACCGCGGCGACTCGCAGCCCCAGGCGGCAGGCCACGCTGGCCCCGTAGTAGAAGGCCCCCCCTTTGACGGTGCGCGTGCCCTCGGGGCTGACGATCGTGTCTCTGGTGTAGTTGCCCAGGAAAAGAGCGTCGAACTTCATCGCTTTTTCGAAGGTACGCCGGGTCCCGGCAGCGGATCAAGCGTTCGCCCGCGGTC
>CAZMWZ010000041.1:0-7595 GCA_964570045.1 uncultured Spirochaetaceae bacterium | reverse complement strand
TCGGGCTTGCCGGACCCCCTTGACGGCAGGCGAAAAATACTATACAAATATGTAGTAGTAAAGGAGGCAGCATGCCCGAAGCTTCCGCCCGGATATTACGGATCCTTCTGGAGTGCGGGATGATCGCCCGGGAGGAGCAGGAGATCGTGCGAGGCCTGATCCGCTCCCCGCTCATCGCCAGGGGCGGCTCCCGGGCCGACGCCGCCGCCCTGCCGAGGGCCTCCACGCCGGCCTAGCGCGTGTCTGCGTCGGCCGAGCCCCGCCGGCCGCGAGCCAGGGAGGCAAACACGCCGCCGAAGCAGAGGACGGCGAACGCGGCGAAGGCCGTGCGAGTGGCGGACAGGAAAGCTCCGTGCGTGGCCGCGGTGACGGGGGCCGAGCCCAGGAACAGGGTGAACACCAGCAGGGCCACACCCATGGACAGCATCTGGCCGACCAGCCGCATGCTGGCCAGGGTGGCGGCGGCAATCCCGTAGGACTGCGGGCCCACCGAGCCCATGACCGCGTTGGTGTTCGGCGAAGAGAACAGGGCGAAGCCGAAGCCCAGCACCGCCAGTCCGGAGGCGATGAAGGCCATGGGGGTCGCAGGTCCTAGGAAGGCGAACACCGTCAGCCCGACGGCGGCGCAGAGCATGCCGGCGGAGGCCAGGGTCCTGGCCTGGAGGCGGTCGGAAAGGCGCCCGGCCAGCGGCGATAGGCCGGCCATGATCGCCGGCTGGATCACCAGCAGCAGGCCCGCTGACTGCGGGCTCAGGGCCTTGATGTACTGCAAATACAGGCTGAGCAGGAAGGTGACGGCGAAGGTGGCGCTGTAGTTGATCAGCGCCGCCAGGTTGGAGTAGGCGAACACGGGGTTGCCCCGGAATAGGCGCAGGTCCAGCACCGGATCCGCGGCGCGGGTTTCCCGGAGCACGAACAGCGCCAGGCCGGCCAGGCCTCCGGCCAGGAACCACACCCCGGTCAGGCCAGGAAGCCGGGATAGGCCGTACATCAGACAAGGCAGCGCCAGCGCGTACAGCAGGGATCCAGGCAGGTCGAACCTTCCGCTCGGGCGGCTCCGCCATTCCCCCTTCAGCTTCCAGACAATGAGGACGAACGCGGCGGCGGCGATCGGTACGTTGGCGTAGAAGATGCTGCGCCAGCCCAGGTGCTGGGTCAGCATTCCGCCCAGCACCGGTCCGAGAGACAGCCCCAGGTAGGTGGAGGCGGCGGCGATGCCGATCGCGCGGCCCCGCTCCCCCGGGGGATACACCGAGGTCAGGATGGCCAGGGCGGTGGCGAAGGTCATGGCCCCGCCCAGGCCCTGCGCCACGCGGAAGGCGATGAGCGCGCTGCCGGAAGGGGCCAGGGCGCAGGCCAGGGAGAACAAGGTGTGCGCGCCCATGCCGGCGGCGAAGAAGCGGCGGCGGCCGAAGCGGTCGGCCATCTTCCCGAAGGGCACCAGGGCCATGGCCGCCGCCAGCAGGTAGGCGGTGGCCACCCAGCCCAGCAGCAGCGCGTTCATGGAGAACCGGCGGCCGATGGCCGGCAGGGCGACGTTCACCGCCGAGGACATGAAGGGAGTGACGAACGAGGCCAGGACCGCGCAGGCCAGGGCCGTGGCGCGCACACCGCGGTCTTCCATGTTAGCGCCTCAGATGTTGAACTGGATCACTTCGTCCAGCGTCTTGGGGGCCTTGGGCGCGATGCCCGGCAGCCGCATGGCTTCGGCCAGCTTCTTTGATAGGATGGCCAGGCTGGCGGCCAGCTCCACGCGCTGGATGATCACTTCGGGCGGCACGTTCAGCTTCACCGGCGTGAAGTTCCAGATGCCGCGCACCCCGGCGCGCACGGCCAGGTCCGTGGCTTCCTGCGCCGCTTCCGGGGGCACGGTGAGGATGGCGATGAGCACCGCCTCGCGACGCACCACTGCGCGCAGCTTGGCCAGCGGCTGGACGATTTTTCCGGCGATCCTCCGCCCGATCTTCCGCGGGTCCTTGTCGAAGGCGGCCAGGATGTTCAGGCCGTAGCGGGCGAAGAGCGGATACTCCAGCAGAGTGGCTCCGAGGCGCCCCGTGCCGATCAGGCAGGCCTTGTTGAGGCCGCCCCAGGCCAGGGAGGCTTCCAGGCCGCGCAGCAGCTCGGCCGCGGGGAACCCCCGGCGCGGCACCCCGGTGATCCCCGTACTCTCCAGGTCCTTGCGCACCAGGATGGGGCTGAGGCGAAGCTCCCCGGCGATGGTGGTGCTGGAGACGTACTGCTCGCCCCGCCGCACCGCTTCCGAGGCAATAGCCTGGTAGAGCGGCAGCCGGCCCACGGCAGGATCGGATATCGACATGCTCAGCCCGCGGGTCGGGAGGTTTCGGCGCGGCGACGCAGGACCTGGTACACCACGACGGCCGCCACGGCTGCCAGGCCGATCAGGTCGGTGACCCAGCCGGGGTCCACCAGGCACAGCCCGGCAGCGGCCAGGACCAGGCGCTCGAGAATGCTCAGGGGCCGCAGCAAGAACCCAGTCAGCGCGGCGCCGATGGCGCTCATGCCGACGATTGAGGTGACGATCGGCTGCAGGACGCCCAGGAACGTGACGTCGATCAGCAGGAGCTGCGGGGACATCACGTAGATGTAGGGCAGGATGAACGCGCCGATGGCCAGGCGGGTGGCGATGAGCCCGGTTTTCATAGGGTTGGCCCGGGCGATGGCCGCCCCCGCGTAGGCGGCCAGGGCCACCGGCGGGGTGAGGTCGGCGATGATGCCGAAGTAGAACACGAACAGGTGAGCGGGCAGCGCCTTGACCCCGAGGGTGAGCAGAGCCGGGGCCGCAATAGTGGAGGTGATGATGTAGTTGGCCGTGGTCGGTACGCCCATGCCCAGGATCAGCGAGGTGATCATCGTGAAGAACATGGTCAGCAGCAGGTTACCCCCGGACAAGTCCACCAGGGCGCTGGCCAGCTTGAGCCCCAGCCCGGTGCGGGTCACCACCCCGACGATGACCCCAGCCAGCGCGCAGGCCGTGGCCACCCCCAGGGCGCTGCGCGCCCCTTTGACCAGGGCCTCGTAGAACTGCCGGGTGCCGCTCCAGGAGGAGCCGGCCAGGAAGGAGCCCGCGGCAGCCAGGTGTCCGCCCTGCACCCGCTTGCCTCCCGGAAGGCGTCCGGTGGTTGCCACCCGGCCCAGGCGCAGCAGGAACTGCAGGACGGCGGCGGCGATGGCCAGGCCCGAGGCGTACAGGGCGATGCGCATGAGCGAAAGCCCCGAGGCCACCAGCAGCACGATGATCCCGATCAGCGGGATGAACAGCACCCCTTCGGTCTTGAGGATCTGCCAGAAGCTGATTAGGTCTTTGCGGGGGATGCCGCGCAGGCCCAGCTTCTTGGCCTCGAAGTGCACCCCCGCGAAGATGCCGATGAAGTACAGTACCGCGGGGATGGCCGCGGCCTTCACCACCTGGCTGTAGGGAATGTTCAGAAACTCGGCCATCAGGAAGGCGGCCGCCCCCATGATCGGCGGCATGAGCTGTCCTCCGGTAGAGGCGGCGGCTTCCACCGCACCGGCGAACTCGGGCTTGTAGCCCAGCTTTTTCATCATCGGAATGGTGAAGCTGCCCGAACCCACCACGTTGGACACCGAGCTGCCCTCGACCATCCCCTCGAAGGCGCTGGTGATGACCGCGACCTTGGCGGGGCCGCCGGAGGCCCAGCCGGCAATGGCGTTGCCCAGGTCGATGAACAGCTTGCCCACGCCCGTGATCTCGATGAAGGCTGCAAACAGCAGGAACATGAACACGAAGGTCGAGGAGACCCCCAGCGGGATGCCGAACAGCCCCTCGGTGGTGAAGAACAGGTGGTCCACGAGCTGGGGCACGGAGACGTTGCGGTGGGCCAGCACTCCCGGGAGGTTGCGGCCGAACATGGCATACACCACGAAAACGCCGGCGATGATCACCATGGGCAGGCCGATGATGCGCCGCGCGGCCTCGAACAGCAGCACGATCCCGACCACGCCCACGATCACATCCGCCCTGGTGAGGATGCCCGCCCGGGTGACGATGGTCCGGTAGTTGAAGATCAGGTACCCCAGGGAGAACAGGGACAGGGCCACGAACAGCAGGTCGAAGGGATTCAGGCGGTCGCGGCGCATTCCCTTGGCGGCCGGGAACAGCAGGTAGACCAGGGTCAGCACGAAGGCCAGGTGCACGGCGCGCTGCAGGTGCGCGTCCAGCACCCCGAAGAAGGCGGTGTAGATGTGGAAGCAGGAGAAGGCCAGGGCGATGAGCGAGATCAGGACCTTCTGCCACCCCCCCAGGATGCGGTAGGTGGACTCCTTGTCCACTTTTTCCAGGACTTTGCGGATTTCCTCTCCGTCGCGGTCCAAAGGCGTCCCGTCGGAGATGTCGTTCGGCTGCACGCTGGGTTCCTTGGTCACGGTTTGATATACCGCATCCGCGGCCCGAGCACAAGCCGGCCGAGCGGGGAGCGGCGTTCCAGGCGCAGCGTGACCGCTCGCCCGCCCGCGACGGCGGTCAGGTCGACCTCCCGGCCGGCGACCCGCAGGCGGTGCTCGGTGAGCGGCATGGGGCTGTACGTCACGGCTGGGAAACGGCGCCGGAGGCCTTCGATCAGGATCCAGCCGTTCTCCAGGCGCACGGTACCGCCCTCGTCGCTAAAGGGCAGGCCGGCCCCCAGGCCCTGGTAAGCGGTCTTGTACAGCTCCATGGTGCCGCCGGGCCCGGGGCGGAAGTATTCGATCGCTGGCAACCGGGCCACGGAATGGCGATAGGAGAGGGCAAAAGAAGGGTCCCTGTGCTCCAGGGGGAAGACGGCCGCCACCCGGCCGTCCGGGGAGCGGAGGACCAGGGACGGAGTGCGCGGCAAAAAAACCGCGGCGGCCGCCAACAGGACGGCCGTCGCGGCGATCAGAGCGACGAGGCGTAGGACACGGATGGCGCTTATTTCTCCTTGAAAAACTTCTCCGCGCCCGGGTGCAGCGGTATGGGCATGCCTTCCCGGGCGGAGGCCTTCTTGATGTTCGCCCCCTGGGCGTGAGCCATGGCCAGGCGGTCCGTGCTCGTGTAGATGGCCTTGGTCATGTCGTACACCAGTTTTTCCTCAGCGGAGGCATCCACCAACAGCATCGCCTTCACCGCCAGGGTTTGCACGTCGGCCCTCTGCTTGGGGTAGGTGTCCTTGGGAATGGCGACCTTGGTGTAGAAGGGATACTTGGCGATGAGCTTGTCGGCTAGCACCGTGGACACGGGCAGGATTATCACGTCCTTCTGGGAGGCCACGTCGCGGATGGCCGCGGTCGGCACCCCGGCGGTGACCACCGCCACGTCGACGTTCCCGTCGCGCAGCCCGTTGGCCGCCTCGGCGAAATTCAGGTACTGGGGAGTGACGTCCTCGTAGGTCAGGCCCAGGGCCTCCAGGATCTGGCGGCAGTTCACCTCGGTGCCGCTGCCCGCCGCACCCACCGCAATGCGCTTGCCGCGCAGGTCGGCGAGGGACTTGACCTTGGAGGAAGCCACGGTGACGATCTGGATGGTCTCGGCGTACAGGGTGCCCACCCCGCGCAGGTTCGGCTTCGCGTTGTCCTTGAACATCTCGATGCCGTTGTAGGCGTAGTAGGTGACGTCGTTCTGGCAGAAGGCCAGCTGGAACTCGCCCTCGACGAGCTTGTTCACGTTGGCCACCGAGGCCCCGGTGCTGACGGCCGTGGCGTTGATGTAGGGTGCGGCCTTGCTGATGATGTCGGCCATGGCGCCGCCCAGCGGGTAATACGTGCCCGCCGTGCCGCCGGTTCCGATGTTCACGAAAATCCTGTCCTGCGCGTTCACCGTTAGCGCGGCGGCCAGCAGGACAATCAGGATTACCAGGAGCTTTTTCATTCGGGATCACCTCCAGGCATATTATTGATGCACCGCCAGCCTTTTGTCAACGATGCCCCGCCTATGCGCACGCAAACAGCGCAGGTAGATCAGATATACGACCGCCGTCTGCGCCAGGCTGAGGGCCAGCAGGACCCGCAGGTCGCCGAGCGGGCGCCAGTCGGCCAGGGCTAGCAGGGAACCGGCCAGGTAGCCGGCCGCATCGGCCATGGCGTAGCGCCGGTCAAAGGCGGCCCGGCCCCGGCGGTAGCGCCTTTGCTTCAGGATCTGCAGCAGGTACATCACCGCCGAGGTGAACGTGCCGAACACGATCATGGAGGCGACGTAGTAGATGGAGAGGTCGAGAAAGTAAAGCAGGACCGCCGCCGCGGTGAGCCCGACTTCGGCGGTCATGATCAGGGGCAATTGCGCGTACAACCGGCGCGCCAGGCGGCGGTTCTCCAACGCCAGCCCGGTCACGAACGGGAACAGGGAACCCGCCAGGGATCCCAACACGATGACGCGCACATCCAGGGCGGAGGCGATCAGCTTGATGTGGTACGGCGTGATCAGCCCCGCGAAGAGGCTGCCCACGAATCCGCCGAAAATGTACGGGTCGATGGAACGAATGAAGCGTTTCATCCTCCACCTCCCACCTCGCGGCTCGCGGAGGCGGAAGATGGATGGGGGTCTCGCGCCTCCTATGCCGCGGGGCTACTCCATGGATCTTCAATCATGGTTTTTCCCACCTCTAGCATAGGCTGATAATAAGGTACCTTCCGGGGCGCGGGGAGGTCAAGAGGGCATGCCGGCGGCGCGGTTCTGCGCGTTCCAGTAGCCTTGAAAGACCAGCCCCGGGCGGCGCTGGACGGTCATGCCGTCAAAGGTCTCCAACCAGCGGACTTCGGCCTCCTGCGCCCGGCGGAATGCCTCCTCGGTGAGCGGGAGGCGCCTGCGCCGGGAGGCGGCGGAAGCCCGGACGCGCAGCTCCTGCTCCAGGTCGGCCTGTTCCTGGCGGATGACTGCGCTGCGGGTGGGGTAGTCCTGCAGGATGCGGCGGTGCAGGTTCTCGTGCCGCCACCACAGGCTGCGCGGGTTGTAGCGCGCCCCGGGGGCGGAGCCCAGCGCGGGCAGGACCTGGCCCTCCAGCCAGATCGGCTTGAACACGCCCGTGCACGGGGCGGAGGTGCCCGTGGCCCAGTAGAGGCTGCCCTCCTCCGCCAGGTGGGCCACCAGGGAACCGGTGGACTGGGCAGCGTGCCGGGCCAGCCCGTTGGCCGAGTGGGCGCAGAGATGGCCCATCAGCAGATGGGCGTCGGGCTGGTAGGGCTCCTGCCCCCCGTGATCTCGCAATATGGCCATGGCGTCTGCCACGCTGACTCCCGAGCCCCCCTCGGAGCGTTTCTGGTCCAGCAGCTGCTCGGCGCGGCTGCGCCGTTTGCGGCAGGCGGTGAAAGTGGTGTAGAACCAGTCGGAGAAACAGCGGGCGAAGTGGAAGGACTGGCCGGTTTTCAGCCAGCCGCGGCGGCGCGCCGTCTCCAGCAGCTGCGGGTGGCTCTCGTCAAAGGCTTCGCCGATGGTCAGCCCGTTGGAGATCGCGTACCTGCCGCGCACGCGGGCCGCCGCCCACAACTGGCCGGCGGTCTCCAGCACCCAGGCCTCCCCCGGGTCGGCGATCAGGAAACTGTTGTGGTAGGTGAGGCTTTTATCCGTGTACCCGCACGGCCCGCCCTGGCCGTGATCGGCCAGCAGG
>CAZMWZ010000040.1:11397-17682 GCA_964570045.1 uncultured Spirochaetaceae bacterium | reverse complement strand
GATCGCCTGGTGGCGTTCCATCCGCCCCGAGGACTGAGCGCGCCGGAGTACCGGGCTCCGCCCCGGTACTCCGGCCTGCGCCCCGCAACCTTGACTTTTCACGGTTCTCTTCCTATTCTCCGGTGCATGACCGCCAAGACCGTGCCGTTCACCGCAGCTGAGCTTGAAGGCATCGCCCGCCGCTACCCCACTCCATTCCACATCTATGACGAGCGGGCGATCCGCAAAACCGCCCGCGAGCTCCTAGGGGCCTTTTCCTGGGCCTCGGGGTTCCGGGAGTACTTCGCGGTCAAGGCCTGTCCCAACCCCTACATTTTGAAGCTGCTGCGGGAGGAGGGCCTCGGCGCGGACTGCAGCTCGCTTCCCGAGCTGCTGCTCGCCGAGAAGGCGGGGATCACCGGCGAACGCATCATGTTCACCTCCAACGACACCCCGGCCGAGGAATACCGCAGGGCCCGGGGGCTGGGCGCCGTGATCAACCTGGACGACATCACCCACATCCCCTTTCTCGCCGAGCACGCCGGGCTGCCCGAGCTGCTGTGCCTGCGCTACAACCCCGGCCCGCTGCGCGAGGGCAACGCCATCATCGGCAAGCCCGAGGAGGCCAAGTATGGCTTCACCCGGGCGCAGCTGATTGAGGGCTACCAGGTGCTGCGCGACCAGGGGGTGAAACGCTTCGGGCTGCACACCATGGTCGCCTCCAACGAACTGAACCCCCAGTACTTCGTGGACACCGCGCGGATGCTGTACTCCCTGGTGGCCGAGATCAGCGAGAGCCTGGGGCTCCGCTTCGAGTTCGTCAACATCGGCGGGGGAATCGGCATCCCCTATCGCCCCGAGCAGAAGGCGGTCGATATGCGCATCGTGTCCCGGGGGATCCAGGCAGCCTACGACGAGCTGATCCGGGCGCGCGGCCTGGACCCCCTGCGCCTGTACATGGAAATGGGGCGCATGATCACCGGCCCGCACGGCTACCTGGTCACCCGCGTCCTGCACCTGAAGGACACCTACCGCAAGTACGCTGGGGTGGACGCCTGCATGGCAAATTTAATGAGGCCAGGCATATACGGCGCCTACCACCACATCACGGTCATGGGCAAGCAGGACCGCCCCTTGGACACGCTCTACGATGTCACGGGCTCCCTGTGCGAAAACAATGACAAGTTCGCGATCCAGAGACCGCTTCCATCAGTAGAGCGGGGCGACTTGCTGGTCATTCACGACGCGGGCGCCCACGGCTACGCCATGGGCTTCAACTACAACGGGAAGCTGCGCTCATCGGAGCTGCTGCTGAAGCCCGACGGCAGCGTTGAGAAGATACGCCGCGCCGAGACCGTGGACGACTACTTCGCCACCCTGGACTTCAGCCGGCTGTGAGCCGCAGGAAAGGAGTTCAAGCCATGCCCCGAGCACAGTACCTATTAGGACTGGATTTCGGCACGGACTCCGTCCGGGCGGTGGTCGTAAACGCGGCCAGCGGCAAGGAGGAGGCCAACCAGGTGGCCCGGTACCTGCGCTGGCAGCAGGGGCTGTACTGCGACCCCGCGCGCAACCGCTTTCGCCAGCACCCGTTGGACTACATCGAGGGGCTGGAAGAGGCGGCGCGCGGCGCCCTGGCCCAGCTTCCCAAGGGTGCCGCGGAGCGCGTGCTGGGCATCGGGATCGACACCACCGGCTCCACACCCTGCGCGGTGGACCGCGCGGGAACCCCCCTGGCCCTGCTGCCGGAGTTCCGCGAAAACCCCAACGCCATGTTCATCCTCTGGAAGGACCATTCGGCGGTCCAGGAGGCCGAGGAGATCAACCGCGTCTCCCGCTCCTGGGGGGGTGTGGATTTCACGAAGTACGAGGGAGGGATCTATTCCTCCGAATGGTTCTTCGCCAAGATCCTGAAAATACTGAGAGAAGACGCAGCGGTGGCCGCCTCCACCTTCTCCTGGGTCGAGCACTGCGACTGGCTGCCGGCCCTGCTCACCGGCGCCACGGACCCGCTGGCCCTGAAGCGCAGCCGCTGCGCGGCCGGGCACAAGGCCATGTGGCACCCCGAGTGGGGCGGCCTGCCCCCGGAGGATTTCCTGGTCCGGCTGGACCCCCGCCTGGCCGGGCTGCGCTCCCGCCTGTATATCGACACCTTCACCTCCGACGTGAAGGCGGGAGGCCTGTGCGCGGAGTGGGCCCGCCGCCTGGGCCTGCCGGAGGGCGCGGCCGTGGCCGTGGGCGCCTTCGACGCGCACATCGGCGCGGTGGGCGGCGGGATCCGGGAGGGCACGCTGGCCAAGATCATGGGCACCTCCACCTGCGACATGATCGTGGCCCCCGCGGCCGCGCTCGCCGGCCGGCAGGTGGCGGGGATCTGCGGGCAGGTGGACGGCTCGATCCTACCCGGCCTCATCGGCCTGGAGGCGGGGCAGTCGGCTTTCGGGGACGTCTACGCCTGGTTCGTGAACCTCCTGTACTGGCCTCTGGAGTTCGCGGAAGGCAGCCCGCCTGACCCGGCGCAGAAGGAAAGCCTGCGGCAGGACATCAAGAACCGCATCCTGGCCAACCTGAGCGAGGAGGCCGGGCGCCTGGCCCCCGGCGAGGCGGGGTTGCTGGCCCTGGACTGGCTGAACGGGCGGCGCACTCCGGACGCTGACCAGAGCCTCAAGGGCGCGCTGGCCGGCCTGACCCTGGGGAGCACGGCGCCGCGCATCTTCCGCGCCCTGGTGGAGGCCACCGCCTTCGGTTCGCGCGCCATCCTGGAGCGCTTTCAGCGCGAGGGGGTGCGCGCCGAGCGGGTCGTAGCGCTGGGGGGCATCGCCCAGAAGTCCCCGTTCGTCATGCAGGTCACCGCCGACGTGCTGAACGTGCCCATCCAGGTGGTCGCTTCCGAGCAGGCTTGCGCCTTGGGCGCGGCTATGTTCGCGGCCGTGGCCGCGGGGCTGTACCAGGGGGTCACCGAGGCCCAGGAGCGGATCGGCAGCGGGTTCAGCCGGACCTACACCCCGGATCCGCAGCGCGCCCGTGCCTATCAGGGCCTCTACGAGCGGTACCTGGCGCTGGGGCGGGCCCTGGAGCCGCTGCTGCGGGAACTGTAAATGCCGGAGCTCACCGCCCTTCGGGAAAAAGTGTACAACGCGAACATGCTCCTCAAAGAATTGGGGCTGGTGACGGCCACCTTCGGCAATGCCTCAGGGATCGACCGGACCAGCGGGACGATGGTCATCAAGCCCAGCGGGGTCGGCTACGAGAGCCTCTCCCCGCAGAACATGGTGGCGGTCAGCCTGCAGGGGCGGGTGCTGGAGGGCCAGCTTGCCCCCTCCTCGGATACCAAGACTCACCTCCGGCTGTACCGCGCCTTTCCGCAGATCGGCGGGGTGGCGCACACCCACTCCCGGTTCGCCACGGCCTGGGCCCAGGCGCGCCGTCCCCTGCCCTGCTTCGGCACCACCCATGCGGACGTGTTTCACGGCGAGGTGCCCTGCACCGCCGTCATGCGCGACGAGCAGATCCGGCGGGACTACGAAGAGGAAACCGCGGTCCAGATCCTGGAGACCTTTGCCCGCCTGGACTACCGCAGCATGCCCGGCGTGCTGGTGGCCTGCCACGGCCCTTTCACCTGGGGCGGGTCGCCGGAGCTGGCGGTGTACCACAGCCAGATGCTGGAGGAAGTGGCGCAAACGGGCTTTTATTCCCGCGCGCTGCGCCCGCGCCTGCGAGGGATCAAGCGCAGCCTCCTCGACAAGCACTTCGATCGCAAGCACGGCAAGGACGCCTACTACGGGCAGAAGGACCCCTCGGCATGATCCGGCGCGAGTACGGCAGGACGGGAAAACAGTGCTCCATCGTGGGCTTCGGCGGCATGCGCTTTCAGCAGGTCGAGGACACCGAGCTGTGCGTCCGGATGATGGTGGAGGCGGCGCGGGGCGGGATCAACTATTTCGACACCGCGCCGGCCTATTTCGGGGACAAGAGCGAGCTGGCCTTCGGCCACGGCTTCCGGGAGCTCGCCCGCCTCGGCCTGCCCTTCTACTGCGCCACGAAAACCTTCGAGGCTTCCGAGGCGGGCATCCGCAGGGAGATCGAGAAGCAGCTCCGGCGCCTCGGCCTGGAGGCAATCGACTTCTACCACGTGTGGTGCATCCTCTCCCTGGAGAACTGGCGGGAGCGCAAGGCCAAGGGACTTCTGCAGGCCTTCCGGCTATTGAAGGAGGAGGGCCTGATCCGTCACATCTGCGTTTCCAGTCACCTGCTCGGGGGGGAGATCGTCGAACTTTTATCCGAGGAGATCTTCGAGGGCGTGCTCTTCGGGTACTCGGCCTACAACTTCCCGGCCCGCGAGAAGGCTTTCCAGGCCATCGCCGCCCGCAGCTTGGGCTGCGTGGTGATGAACCCCCTCGGGGGCGGGTTGATCCCGCAGAACCCGGACGTATTCGATTTCCTGAGGAACCGGCCCGGACAGGACATCGTGGAGGCGGCGCTGCACTTCCTGTTCGCCCACGGCGAGATCACCACCGCCCTGGTGGGCTTCGCCACGGTGGAGGAGGTCCGCCAGGCCCTGCGCGCGCCGGAAAGCTTCAGCGGCCTTTCCGAGGTGCAGTTTCAGCGGATCAAGGGCTCTCTGCGGGAGGCCTTCCAGGACCTGTGCACCGGCTGCCAGTACTGCGATCACTGCCCTGAAGGCATCCCGGTGCCCAAGTTGATGGACAGCTTCAACCACTGGAAGCTGCGGGGCAAGCCGGGGCGCGAGCCCGGTACGCCGGAGGCGGCGGCAGAACGCCTGAAGTGGCACTGGAACATCCCCGCCTCCGAGGCGGCCCGGTGCACCGCCTGTGGGCAGTGCGAGGAGGCCTGCACCCAGCACCTGCCGATCATCGAGCGCCTGAAGCGGCTCGCCACGCTGGCCAAATAGAAGGATATTGAATACATTTCGAGGAAAGGGAGGAAACTGTGAAATATCGCCAGCTCGGACGCACCGGCATGAACGTATCGGAGATCAGCTTCGGCGCCTGGGCTATTGGAGCCAGTTGGGGGAAGGTCGACGACAAGGAGTCGCTGGCGGCCCTGCACAAGGCCGTGGACTGGGGCGTCAACTTCATCGACACCGCCGACGTGTACGGCATGGGCCGCAGCGAAAAACTGATCGCCCGCCTGCTCAAGGAGCGCAAGGAGACCATCTACGTGGCCACCAAGGCGGGGCGCAAGCTGGACCCCCACGTGGCGGACAAGTACACGCCGCAGAACATCCGCCGTTTCGTGGACGACAGTCTCAAAAACCTGGAGCTGCAGACCCTGGACCTGCTCCAGCTGCATTGCCCGCCTATGGCCGTCTACTACACCCCGGAGCTGTTCTACGCCCTGGACGAGATGGTCAAGTCCGGCAAGCTGCGCAACTACGGGGTCAGCGTGGAGAAGGTCGAGGAGGCCCTCAAGGCCATCGAGTTCCCCGGGGTCAAGACCATTCAGCTCATCTTCAACATGTTCCGGCAGCGCCCAGCGGAGCTTTTTTTCCGCGAGGCTCGGGCCCGGCGCATCGGCGTGCTGGCGCGCGTGCCGCTGGCCAGCGGCCTGCTCACGGGCCGGATGAGCCGAACCAGCCGCTTCGCCCGGGACGACCACCGCAACTACAACCGCAAGGGGCAGATGTTCGACCGCGGCGAAACTTTTTCCGGCGTGGACTTCGAGAAGGGTCTCCGGGCCGTGGAAGAGCTCAAGCGGATCCTGCCCAAGGGGTTCAGCATGACCCAGTTCGCGCTGCGCTGGATCCTGATGCACGAGGCGGTGTCCTGCGCCATCCCGGGGGCCAAGCAACCGGAGCAGGTCGAGGACAACTGCGCGGCCTCCGACCTGCCGCGGCTTTCCGGCAAGCTCATGCGGCAGGTCCAGGAGATCTACGACAAGTACATCCGGGAGGACGTGCACCAGCGCTGGTGAGCCTGGAAATGCCCTGATTCTGCGATACATTGCATTGCAGGGCATTCCGATAGTGGATCTGGGGGCAAACGGTGAAGCGCTGCCTGTCCTTTCCGGCGATTCTCCTCCTGGCCTGCGCGTGGTCAGCCACCCTAACGGGGTGCAGCCTGCCCAGCGTCAATGCGGAGCAGCGGACATATGCGCTGGTCGCCGACCTGAACGCGGTTTCCCGGGATCTCGTGGTCGAGAACTTCCTTCCGGGCATAGCGGACTACGCGAACCTGCAGAACTCGAATTACTACCCGAATTTCTGGGAAACGAACTTCCCCTACGCCAACGCCCCCTACAGCGTGACGGCCCTGAATGCCGCAGACCCTGGAGCGGTGACGCTGA
>CAZMWZ010000040.1:6349-11297 GCA_964570045.1 uncultured Spirochaetaceae bacterium | reverse complement strand
GTGATGCGCCTGGAGACCGACCTGAACGAGAGCCGGCAGTATGCCTACCAGAATTTCGACCCCTCGATCAACGACTATCTCACCCTTGCCACCCAGAACCCCAACTACACCTGGGACGTGTGGTTCCCGCCGGCGGAGTGGCCCGAAACCACCCTCTACACCATCAGCGTGGAGGACACCGGCACGGACTCCATCACGGCCACGGTCAACGGGCCGGCGGATTTCGCCGGGCCGCGGACCCTTACCGTGAGCCTGGTCCGCGTCGGACTGGAGTGGTACATCAGCGGCCTGGAGCTGTCCGGCTTCGCCTTGCCCATCGTGGACTAGTACCGCAAATCTCGTTACTTTATCTGGATGCTCCGCGAGTTCCGCACTCTCCTACCGTACGTACGCCGCTACTGGCCGCGGTACCTGGCGGGGCTGCTCTTCCTGGTGCTCGCCGATGCCGGCCAGCTCTACCTGCCGCAGCTGGTGCGGCGGGCGGTAGACCTGGTCGCCTCAGGCAGCTTTTCGCTGGGAGGCCTGGCCGAGCCGGTGCTGCTTATGATCGCTACCGCAGCGGTGATAGCCCTGGGGCGGTACTTCTGGCGCTACTTCATCAACGGCTCCTCCCGGCGCATCGAGAACGAGCTGCGCGAACGCCTGTTCGCCCATTTGCAGTCGCTCTCCTCCTCGTTTTATGGCAACACCAAGATCGGCGACCTCATGGCCCACATGACCAACGACATGAACGCCATCCGCATGGCTACCGGCATGGCGCTGGTGTCGTTCGTGGACGGGTTTTTCATGACCCTGGCCATCCTGGTCATCCTGATCGCCCAGAACCCCCGCCTGGCGTTGCTGTCCATCAGCCCCCTGCCGGTGCTGACCGTGGGGGTGATCTTCTTCGGAAGGATTGTGGGGGAGCAGTTCCGCCGCGTGCAGGAAGGCTTCGCCGCCATGAGCGACCTGGCCCAGGAATCCATCGCCGGCATCCGGGTCCTGAAGATCTTCGTGCAGGAAAAGGCCTTCGGGCGGCGCTTCGCCGAGAAGAACCGCGAATACTCCGAGCGCAACCTGTCCCTGGCGAAGACCTTCGGCTTCTTTTTCCCCGCCGTGGGCTTTCTGGCCGGCCTGACCAGCATGATCTTCCTCCTGATAGGCGGCCGTTCGGTGATGGAGGGGACCCTCTCCCCCGGCATGTTCACCGCCTTCTTCGCATATCTGCAAATGCTGATCTGGCCCATGCTCGGGGCCGGTTTCACGGTCAACCTGCTGCAGCGGGCCGGGGCTTCGCTGGGACGGATCAACAAGATCCTCGCCCAGAAACCCGACATCGCCAGCCCTCCGCCCGCGCAGTCCCGGCGGGGACCGATCAAGGGAGACATCTGGCTGCGCGCCCTGAGCTACACCTACCCCGGGGCGGAGAAGCCGGTGCTGCTGGACCTCGATCTGGAAATCCCGGCGGGGACCATCGTGGGCGTGCTGGGGCGCACCGGCAGCGGCAAGACCACCCTGGTCAACCTCCTGCCCCGCGTCCTGGACCCGCCCCCCGGCAGCGTCTTCGTGGATGGCCACGACGTGCGGGACTACGAGCTGGAAAGCCTGCGCTCCGCCATCCGGGTCGTGCCGCAGGATACCTTCCTGTTTTCCTCCTCCATCCGGGAGAACATCGCCTTCGGCGCCCGTGACGGGGACAGCCGTGCATTGGAGCAGGCCGCCTCGATCTCCACCATCGAGCGGGACGTAGGCAATTTCCCCCAGGGCTGGGAGACCGTGGTCGGGGAGCGGGGCGTCACCCTCTCCGGCGGGCAGAAGCAGCGTGTCGCGCTTTCCCGCGCCCTGGCCGGGCGCGCCGCGATCTACATCCTGGACGACGCCATGTCCTCGGTCGACACCGAGACCGAGGAGGCGATCCTGGGGCGTCTCCTGCCGCGACTGGAGGGCAGTTCCGTGATCCTCGTTTCCCACCGCGTTTCCACCCTCCGCAACGCGGAGCGCATCGTAGTACTAGAAATGGGGCGCATCACCCAGCAGGGCACGCATGCCCAGCTGGCCGCGGCCCCCGGGTTCTACGCGGACATCTTCCGCCTGCAGCAGCTGGAGCAGAGCTTCAAGGGGCACCGATGAACAGCTACTTCGAAACCGAAGAGGTCCTGAAGAGCTACGACTCCGCCCTGATGCGCCGCCTCTTGAAGTACCTGCGCCCCTACCTCGCGGTCTTCCTGCTGTCCCTGGCCGCCCTGCTGCTGGGCACCGCGGCCGAGCTCGCCCTGCCCGTGATCGTGCAGCGCACGGTAGACAGGCACATCCTGCCCTATCACCGGGGGCTGGCGCTGGCGGGTCTTCCGGAGGCAATGCGCGCCAGGCTGGGGGCGCTGGACCCCGCCCTGCGGCTCGCCGGCACCCAGTATCTGCCCGCCTCGAAGCTGGGGGCGCTCAGCGCCCAGGAAAAAAACCAGCTGCGCGACGGCGGGGTCCTGCTGGCAGCCAACTACCTGGTGTTCCGCGATTACCCGCGCAGCGACGCCGCCCGGCGCCTCGTGGAGAGTCAGCCCTCGCGGTTTCTCACCTCCGCAGGCACCGCGGTGATCGCGGAGGAGGACTTCCGCGCCCTGAGCCCCGGGGAAAAGCGGCTGCTGCGGGTGGGAGACTTCCGCGGGCTGCAAAGCGCCGCCGTCCTGTTCCTCGTCGTGCTGGCGGCGGTGCTGCTGTTCACTTTCGCCCAGACCTACCTCCAGGCCTACGTGGGGCAGATGATCATGAAGGACCTGCGGACCGAGGCCTTCGACCACACCATCGGCCTGTCCCTGCGCTACATCGACTCGCAGCCGGTGGGCCGGCTGGTCAACCGGATCACCAACGACGTGGAGACCATCAACGAGCTGTTCACCTCGGTGCTCCCGTCGCTGCTGCGAGACTTCAGCATGATGGCGGGCGTACTGGTGGCCCTCAGCCTGTTGAGTCCGCGACTGGCGCTGGTGACCCTGGCTACCCTGCCTCCGGTCCTGGCGCTGACCCTGCTGTTCCGCAGGCAGGCCCGGGAGGTGTTCCGCAGGGTGCGCCAGGCGGTGTCGCGGCTCAACGGCTTTCTCGCCGAGCACCTCTCCGGCATGCGCATCGTGCAGCTGTTCGTTCAGGAGCGACTCAGCCTTGGGCAGTTCCGCGAGTCCAACGACCAGCTCCTGCGGGCCAACCTGAGCGAAATGTACGTTTTCGCCACCTTCCGCCCCCTGGTGGACCTGCTCTCCACCACCTCGCTGGCCGTGATCGTTTACTTCGGCGGCCGGTTCGTGCTGCGCGACCTGGTGTCGTTGGGCACCCTCATCGCCTTCCTCAACCTGATCCGCATGTTCTACGAGCCGGTCATGGACCTCTCGGAAAAGTACAACATCCTCCAGTCGGCCATGGCCGGGGCGGAGCGGGTGTTCGGGCTGCTGGACACCGACGCCCGCATCCCGGAGCCCGCGGCCCCGAAAGCCCTGGATGCCGTGCGCGGGCGCATCGAGTTCGACCGGGTCTGCTTCGCCTACAAGGAGGGGGAGCCGGTGCTGCGGGAGCTGTCCTTCACGGTGCAGCCCGGGGAGACGGTGGCCATCGTCGGCTACACCGGCGCCGGCAAGACCACCATCACCTCCCTGCTCACCCGCCTGTGGGACATCCAGTCCGGCGCCATCCGCCTGGACGGAATCGACATCCGCGACCTGGCCACCGCGAACCTACGTGGGCGGGTCCAGTCCGTTCTGCAAGACGTGTTCCTGTTCTCGGGCACCATCGCGGACAACATCCGCTTGGGCAGCTCGATACCCGATGCGGAGGTCAGGCGGGCGGTGGAGCTGGTGCGCGCGGACACCTTCATCGACCGCCTGCCCGGGGGCCTCGCGGCCAAGCTCGCCGAGCGCGGCGGCAACCTCTCCATGGGGCAGCGGCAGCTGTTGTCCTTCGCCCGCGTGCTGGCCCACAACCCCGACGTGCTCATCCTGGATGAAGCCACCGGGAACATCGACACCGAAACCGAGAAGCTGATCCAGGCGGCCCTGCGCACGCTGCTGGCCGGCCGCACCTCCCTGGTGATCGCCCACCGCCTTTCCACCATCCGCCACTCCGACCGGATCCTGGTCCTGCACCAAGGGGAGCTGTTCGAGGAGGGGACCCATGCCGAGCTGATCGCCCGCCAGGGGATGTACTACAACCTGCACCGCATGCAGTTCGCCGGTGCGCTTTAGATTTCCAGCGACAATCCGTCGAAGGCCAGGTGGGCAGCGAGGGGCGTGAAATACGGGCTACCCGGCTCCAGGAAGCCGCTTTCCACCTCCGCGTGCAGCACGTCGTGGCACAAGTGGGTGAAGTACACCCGGCGGGGTTTCACCTCCGCGGCCAGCTCCAGGGCCTCGGCGAGGGTGAAGTGGGTCGGGTGCGGAGTGTGGCGCAGGGCGCCCAGGATCAGCAGGTCCAGGTTGTACAGCTTCTGCAGCGTGGGCTTGGGCACGTAGGACACGTCGCTTAAGTAGGCGCAGCCCCCGAACTTGTAGCCGAACACCTCGATCTCGCCGTGGTACGCCGGCAGGGTCTCGAACAGGAATCCTTCCAGCAGGAAGCGCTCGTTGACGGCAACCAGGTCCAGCTCGGTCACCCCCCCGCCGCGCTGGATCTCCGGGTCGAACAAGTAGTGGTAGATGTAGGTCTTCAGGTAGTTGAGATGCGCGGGATTGCCGAACAGCGGGATGGGCGCGGCGTGGCGGTTGAACACCCGCAGGTCGTCGATGCCGGCCACGTGGTCGAAGTGCGTGTGGGTGAGCAGCAGGTAGTCCACCCGGTCCAGGTGATGGCGGAGTGCCTGCTGCCGGAAGTCCCGGCCGCAGTCGATGAGGATGTTCCTGCCGCGGGCCTCGATCAGCAGGGAGGCGTTGGTGCGGTTGTCGCGGGGGTCCGCGGACAGGCAGGTCGCGCAGGAGCAGCCGATCATGGG
>CAZMWZ010000040.1:0-6249 GCA_964570045.1 uncultured Spirochaetaceae bacterium | reverse complement strand
TGGGCCAGGTCCCCTACGACATCGTGGTCGAGGTGGAGCAGGAGCTCATCGCCGCAGGCCTGCCCCAGGAGGAGGTCTTAAGGCTGTGCGACCTGCACTCGGCGGTGCTCAAGGGGGCCATCGACCAAAGCGGGGCGAAAGAGGCCTTGCCCGGTCACCCGGTGCACACCTTCCTGCAGGAAAACCGGCAACTGACGCAGGTCACCGAAAAGCTGAACCGGCTGCTGGCCGGCCCTTCCCCGGACTTCTGGGACGCGGTGGCCGCCTGCCTGCGATCCCTGGCGGACGTGGAGAAGCACTACTCGCGAAAGGAAAATCTGCTATTCCCCTACCTGGAAAAACACGGCATCTCCGGCCCCCCCGCGGTCATGTGGGGCAAGCATGACGAAACCCGCGCCCTGCTCGCCAGGGCACTGGAGGCGGCGCGACAACGGCCGGGAGAGCCGGGGGAAATCCGGCGGCTGTCCGAGCAGGTGCTCAAAACCCTGGGGGATTCGATCGACGAGATGATCTTCAAAGAGGAAAACATCCTTTTCCCCATGTGCCTGGACACCCTTTCGGACACCGAGTGGTACGAAATCTGGCGGCAGAGCCCGGATATAGGATTCTGCCTCTACGACCCAATCGATGAATGGCGGCCGGCGGCCGTCAGCGCGGATACGACCCCGGCGGCCTCCACCGCGGAGGGGGGCCCAGCCCTCCTCCACCTGCCTTCCGGCAGCTTTTCCGGCGAGGAGCTGGAGGCGGTGTTGAACAACCTCACCGTGGACATCACCTTTGTGGATGCCGAGGACACTGTCCGCTACTTCAACCAGGCCCGCGACAGGGTGTTCATCCGCACGCGGGCGATCATCGGCCGCAAGGTGCAGCAGTGCCACCCGCCGGACA
This sequence comes from uncultured Spirochaetaceae bacterium, assembly GCA_964570045.1. Classification (GTDB taxonomy): domain Bacteria; phylum Spirochaetota; class Spirochaetia; order SZUA-6; family DRHE01; genus MIBK01. The sequence continues at coordinate 5,361 of CAZMWZ010000040.1, read as the reverse complement.
GCGTGCACGTCGTGGAGCACATTCTGCGGGACTTCAAGTCCGGCAAGCAGAACCGCGCGGCCTTCTGGATCCAGCTGGGAGGGAAGTTCGTGCACATCGAGTACGTGGCGCTGCGGGATAAGGAGGGCAAGTATCTGGGCACCCTGGAGATCAGCCAGGACCTGAACGCCAAGCGGGCTCTCCAGGGGGAGCGCCGGCTGCTCAGCTACGAACTGGAGGGATAGGCTACTTCCGGCGCTCCTGGATCATCCGCTCCCGCAGGTACAGCAGCAGAAGTCCTTCGAAACTGAGCTTGCGGAGCCTCGATTCCTCATGCAGGAAATCGTACAGCTCCCGAGGGAGGCGGATATCCAGGCGCACCTCGACCGTGTCCATTTCACCCGCAGCAGAAGGCCTGGTAGATGGCGTTGACCGACTTCTCGTAGTCCTTGCTCTCCACCCCGACGATGATGTTGATCTCCGAGGAGCCCTGGTCGATGATCCGCACGTTGACGCCGGCTTGTCCGAGCGCTCCGAAGAGCCTGGCGGCGATGCCCGGATGGTGGGACATGCCCTCCCCCACGGTGGCGATCAGGGCGTAGCCGCTCAGGATCTCCACCCGCTCAGGGGAGAGCTCCTTCTGCATCTCCTCCAGCAGCACCCGGCTCTTGTCCTTCAGCGCGCTGTCGGCCACGATCACCGACATCGTGTCGATGCCCGACGGGGCGTGCTCGAAGCTGATGCCGTGCGCCTCCAGGATGCTGAACAGCCGCCGGCCGAAGCCGACCTCCTTGTTCATCAGCAGCTTCTCGATGAAGATGATGCTGAAACCCTGCTTGCCGGCGATCCCGATCACCACGCCGTCCGACAGGCTGCGCTCGTTGACGATCATGGTGCCCGGGTCCGCGGGGGAGTTGGTGTTGCGGATGTTGATGGGGATGCGCGCCGCGAAAACCGGGAAGATCGCCTCCTCATGGAACACGTTGGCGCCCATATAGGCCAGCTCGCGGATCTCGCGGTAGGTCACCGTGCGCATGGGCTTGGGGTCCTTCACGATGCGCGGGTCGGTCATCAGGAAACCGGACACGTCCGTCCAGTTCTCGTAGACCGCCGCGCCCACGGCGCGGGCAATGATGGCCCCGGTGATGTCCGAGCCGCCCCGCGAGAAGGTTTTCACGCTGCCCTCCAGGGTCGAGCCGTAGAAGCCCGGGATCACGAACAGGCCCTCCCCCTTCAGCACCCGTTCCAGCAGCGCGTAGGTGCTCTCGTCCACCCGCCCGTCCTCGCGGATCTTGATGAGCTTTTCGGTGTCTACGAAACGGGCCCCGAGGTAGTCGGCGACCAGGATTGCGGCCAGGTACTCCCCCCGGGAGGCTGCCCAATCGCGCGAAGCCTTGCCTTGGATGCCCTCCTCGACTTCCCGGATGTGCCGCGGGAGGTCGGCGCGTACCCCCAGCTCCCCAGCGATCTGGAGAAAGCGCTCGCGGATCAGGTGGAAAGCCTCGGCGATGGGCAGGTCGGCTTCGGCCAGCTCGTGGCAGAGGTAGAGCAGGTCCGTGACCTTCTGGTCTTCCTTGGTACGTTTGCCCGGGGCGGAAACCACCACGTAGCGACGCCGCGGGTCGCCGCGGAGGATCGTTTCGATTTTCCGGATCTGGGAGGCGTCCGCCACGGAAGTGCCGCCGAACTTGCATACGATGCTGCCCATGTATCGCTCCTGTAGGGGCCTACTCTACGTTGTCCTCAAGGCAATGGTCAAGAGCCGGCAGAAACGGCCGGGGTCTCAGGCGCAGGCCGGTTTCCCGCCGAAGACTGGCGGCCAAAGTGGCCGGCTCGCGCACCAGGCGCTCTTTAGCGGCGCGCGGGCAGCCCTTGATGAATGCCTCCACCCGCATGGCCTCGGCCCGGCTGCCGCGCACCCGCCAGCAGCCGGCCAGGCGCAGGGGGCGGAAGCTGCGGGTCAGCCGCGAAGCCCGGCCCGCTTCGTGCAGCCGGAGCCGCTGCCTGAGGTCGCGCGCATAGCCGGTGTAGAAGCTGCCGTTGGCCAGCAGGAGCATGTAGACGAAGAAGTGTTCCGTCATCCACCGAGCGCCTCGATGTTGCCGCAGTTTCTTTTAGCGAAATCGAGGGCTTTGTCCAGCCCCGAGGCCCCGGGCTCCTCCGTCTTGCGGAACATGTGGGCCAGGATCCGTTCCGCGGCCCCTTCCCCGTACACCCGCTCCAGGACCGCCCGCTCCCGCAGCAGGTTCAGCACCAGGACCTCGTTGCCGCCCGCCTCCTCGATGAGATGCCGCAGCAGCTCGGCGGTTTCCCGGAACAGCGATCGGCAGCGCTCCAGGGCGCGCTCGGCCAGCTCCCGGGCGTAGGCGGCCACCCCCTGCCCGTGCTTCACTACCTGGCGGATGTGCTCCAGCTCGTGCGCCTCCTCCTCGTCCAGCTCGAAGCCGATGCGTCGGGCCAGGTACCCGATGCGCTCCGCCTGCTCCAGCTCCGCGCCGTAGCGCGGGGAGTACACCTCCAGCTGGTAGAGGCTCTCCCGCAGGATCATGAACAGGTGAAAGCCGGTGCCGATGTTGGAGTCGATGGAGCGGTCCACCAGGGAGCGGCGCAGCTCGGCCAAGACCTCGCGCGGCTCGGCCCGGCCCGCCTCCCCCTGCCCCTGCAGCAGCAGGCGCTCCAGCTCCTCGTAGTCGTGGAGGCCTCGCGCGCTAGCCCCGAAGGGCGCGCCGGCGGCGGAGGGGCTGCGGAACAAGAAGTGGGCCTTCTCCTTGATTTCGAATACAAGTTTTTCCTCCAGGTCCTTCACCCGCTGGAACAGGCCCGACCCGCCGAAGCCCTGGCCGCCGGCGGCCACCTCCCGGAAATCCCGGTAGATCCCCTCGAACAGGTCGAAGGCCCGTAAAAACCGTACGACCAGGAAGGACAGCTCTTCTTTGCGGCGGCGCAGGAGGTAGGGATCCACGCCTCTACTCCCCCCGCTTCTTCATCATCCGGCTGTGGCCGCGCTCCAGGGCTATCTTTCCGGTGCGGATGGACTCCAGCACGCGGTAATGGGCGAAAAGGTTGAAGGCGCTGTCCACCGCGCTGGCATCGCCGGTCACTTCCAGGATCCAGACGGGGCCGGAGGAGTCCACGATGCGCGCCTGCACCGCGGTGATGATCTCCAGCAGCTCCGCGCGCTTGCGCTCCTCCACTTCCAGCTTGATCAGGGCATGTTCCCGCTCCACGGCCTCTATGGGCTTGATGTCCCAGGCCTTGATCACGTGCACCAGCTTCTGCAGCTGCTTGCGCACCTGCTCCAGCACGCCGTCGTCCCCGGCGACCACGATAGTGAAGCGGCTCTTGCCGGCCAGCTCGGTGTGCCCCACGCTCAGGCTCTCGATGTTGAAGCCCCGCCGCGAGAACAGGCCGGAGACCCGGGTCATCACCCCCGGGGTGTCGTCGCACAGGATGGAGATCGTGTGCCTCATTCCCCCTCCTACTCCACGTAGTCCAGCAGGCTCGCGCCGGTGACCATCGGGTAGACATTGGCCGGCTCCTCCAGGATGAACTCGACCACGGCCGGGCGCCCGCAGGCCAGCGCGCTTTCGATGGCGGGGGCGATCTCGCCCTCGGCGGAGACCCGGGCGCCGCTTGCGCCCATGCTCTCGGCGAGGCGGGCGAAGTCCACGTTACGGCCGAAATGGCAGGCCTCGTTCCGCTTGCCGTAGAAGGCGTCCTGGAGCTGCTTGACCATGCCCAGGCAGTAGTCGTTCATGACCAGGGCTACCACCGGGATGTTCTCGGCCACGGCCGCGGCGAGCTCCTGGCAGGTCATCAGGAAGGAACCGTCGCCGCAGATCGCGATCACGGCCCGATCGGGGTTTCCCACCTTGGCGCCGATGGCCGCCGGCAGGCCGAAGCCCATGGTGCCCAGCCCCCCGGAGCTGACGAAGGACCGGCGTGATTCGACGGGAAAGTAATGGGCCGTGAAGATCTGGTGCCGGCCTACGTCCGTCACGATCAGGGGATCGCGCACCAGGCCCTGGAGGATGCGCAGGGCATTGGGGATGCTCACCCCCTTCATCTTGCCCTTGAGGGGGTGCTCGCCGGCGACCTCCGCCAGCCGGCCCAGCCAGGGGGCCCGCCGGGCTGGGGGCAGCAGCTCGCTCAACTGGGCCAGGATGCCCTTGGCATCGCCCACGATCGGCAGGAAGACGGCCACGTTCTTGCTGATTTCGGCCGGATCGATGTCGATGTGGATGATGCGCGCCTGCCGGGCAAAGGTGTCCAGGGGACCGGTGCTCCGGTCGCCGAAGCGGGTGCCCACCGCCAGGATCACGTCGGCCTCCGCCACCGCCGTATTGGCCGCCACGCGGCCGTGGTAGCCGACCAGCCCCAGGCACAGCGGGTGGGAGTTGGGGAAGGAAGCTTTGCCCATCAGGGTGTAGGTCACGGGGACGTCGGCTTTTTCAGCCAGCAGGCGCAGCGCCTGCTCGGCGTCGGCCTGATAGACCCCTCCGCCGGCGATGATCAGCGGGCGCTCGGCGGCCTTAAGCAGCGCCGCCGCCCGCTTGATCTGCCCGGGATGGCCCTCCACGGTGGGCTTGTAACCCTCCAGTTGGGGGTACTTGGCCAGGTGCGGGGCGAACTCCTCCTGCTGCACGTCGCGCGGCACGTCGATCAGCACCGGCCCCCGGCGCCCGCTCCCGGCCAGGAAGAAGGCTTCCTCGATCACGTGCGGCAGTTCGTGGGGCTCCTGCACCAGGTAGTTGTGCTTGGTGATGGGGATGGTGATGCCGGTGATGTCCACTTCCTGGAAGGCGTCGTTGCCGATCATGGTGCGGGGCACCTGGCCCGTGATGGCCACCACGGAGGAAGAGTCCATGAAAGCCGTGGCCAACCCGGTGACCAGGTTGGTGGCGCCGGGGCCGCTGGTGGCCAGGCACACGCCCACCCTGCCGGTGGAGCGCGCGTACCCATCTGCCATGTGCGCGGCACCCTGCTCATGGCGCGCCAGGACATGCCGGATCGGGGAGCGGGCCAGCTCGTCGTAGAGCGGCAGGTTCGCGCCGCCCGGGTAGCCGAAGATCACCTCGACGCCCTGGGCCTCCAAGGCCTTGATGATCGCCCTGGCGCCCGTGACATTGCCCTTGCGCATCCGCGGATTGTACCTTCGGGGGTAACCCCGGTCAAGGCTCGCGGTCCGGGGCGAGGGCTCGCAGGCGCTCGATCTCGTAGAGCATCCAGCGCACGTCCTCCTCTGCGTCCTCCACCTCGTACAACAAATCGGCGCTCGGATTGTAACGGCTGTAATAGACCTTGCTGCGCTTCAGGCGATTGCGGATGTGTTCCAGGCGGTCGATCATGCTTTGATGCCCAGCAGCCTCAGCAGCAAGCGGA
>CAZMWZ010000039.1:11727-17941 GCA_964570045.1 uncultured Spirochaetaceae bacterium | reverse complement strand
TCCTTCAGCCGGGTACTCGTGATCGCGGCGACGGCGATCCTGGCGACCACCGCGGTTCAGGTCCTGCTCGCCTACCGGCCTCCCTTCCGCAGCAGCTGGTAGCGGCACCGGGGGAGGTTTACGCGGTGGCTCCACGCCCGCGGAGGCACGGACGCTACAGTGCGCGCTCTGCGCAGCGCACCACCGCGTCGATCTCCCGACTGGCGGGCCCATCCAGCGCCCAGAAATCCGCGCGACCGTAGAGTTCGCGCAGCCGGCCGCGCGCCCGGTCGTAGATATTCCCTGGCCCGGTCCCGCGATCGAAAATCCCAGGAAACCAGTTCTCACGGAAATGAGCCAGGGTGTGCTCCTCGGACAGGAAGCTGCCGCGGATGCCCACTTCGGCAATCAACTCCACCAGTTGCGGCACGGAGGCGGTGTCCCCGAAGCCCCCGAAGTGAGCGTGGATGTAGCGGCAGAGCTCCAAGTCCACGAGGGCCTGCAGGTCGCTAAAAACCGCTCCGGCTTCCAGAAGTCCCACTGGGTAGGAGCAGCGACGGCTCAGGAAGGAAAACAGGAACTTCAGCAGCTTCTCGGCCAGGACCTGGGGGTTGGGGTAACGGGCGTCGGTGTAGCCCGTGCCGATCAGGTAGTCGAAGCCGTACAGCCTCTCGTGCACTTCAGCCACGGCGATGTCCTGCAAAATCGCCTCGGGGGAGCTGAACGAAACCACGCCCGTGGCCATGTCCAGAGTTCCGCTGATGGAACCCCCGCCCACGAGGGCCTCCGGATGAACGGCCCGCACGGCTGTGATAACGCCCAGCACTTCCGCATTCGCCATCAGCGCGTTGCCCAGCTTCGTGACCGGCGAGCTCAGTCCCGACAGTGGCATGGGAATGATCGTACAGGGCAGCCCGCGCCGGGCCAATGCCAGCAGGATAGCGGCGGCGTTGCCGTCCAGGAAAAGCGGGCTAACGGTCTCCTTGGCGGTTAGGAAGCAGGGGCGGCGCTCGAACTCCTCCCGGCTCCCGCGGGCGATCGTGCCCATTTCCACCAGGAAGTCGATCTCCCTCTCGCTCCACACCTCCATGGAACCGAGCTTTCGCGTGTTCTTGGCCACTAGAGCCGCGGTGTGGATGCGCCGCATCCGCTCCTCGATCGGCCGCCCGTTCTCGTCACTGCGCAGCACCACGGGGTTGCCCACGAAGTCGACGTCGGGCAGCATCTCCCCGAGCCGGATGAAGCGCAGCAGGCTGGTCGCGTCTGCCTCCTGCACGCACATGCTCTCCCAGTCCAGGTATCTTTCGCAGCCGCCGCTCAGCTTGGCCTGGATTCGGCCACCCTCGGTGAGCCCAGAGGTCACCCCGTTGAGCAGATGCATCTTCCTGCCCGCTCGCAGGAGCTCCCGGGTGGAGGCGATGGCTCCTTCCACCAAGGAGGGCGGGAAGCGCGCGGTCCCGGCCGCGGTGTCCACCGCCGCTCCCTGGCGACGGAGGGCTGCCAACATGTGCTCTGATTCCAGCTTCATGCCGGTGCGCTCCAGCACCGCCAGGCTGCCGTCGTGGATTCTTTGGAGCTCTTCGTCGGTAAGAAGTCGAAAATAAAGATTCATATGCAGGCGCGGTCCGCCTGACCGGTGATAATGAGCTTCAGGATCTCCTCCAGTGTCGTCTCCTGCTTCTTCCGCACCCCCACGATCCGGCCGGTTTTCAGCACCACGAAGCGGTCGGCCAGGCCGAACACCTCGTTGATGTTGTGGGAGATCAGGATTACCGCAATGTTGTTCTTCTTCAGTTCCCGGATCAAGCAATAGACCTTGTCGGTTTCCTCCACGCCGAGCGCCGCGGTGGGCTCGTCCATGATGATGACCCGGGCGTTGAAATAGATCGCCTTGCTGATCGCCACCGACTGCCGCTGCCCCCCGGACAGGAAGAACACCCTCTTCTTCAGGTCCGGGATCTTGACGTTCAGCCGGTCCAGGATCTTGCGCGTCTCCTCCACCATCCTGCCGTAATCCAGGATCTTGAATAGCCGGCCGACCCCCTGGCGGAGGATCTCCCGGCCGATGAAGATGTTCGGTGCTATATCCAGGTTGTCCATGAGCGCCAGATCCTGGTAGATGGTCTCGATGTTGTAGCGCTTGGCGTCGCGGGGCGACTCGATCCGTGCCCTGCGGCCGTCGATCAGGATCTCGCCCGCGTCGGCGCCGTAGGCCCCCGAGATGACCTTGATCAGGGTGGACTTGCCCGCACCGTTGTCCCCGATGAGGGCCAGGATCTCGCCGCAGTAGATGTCCAGGTCCACGTCCCGAATGGCGTATACGCCGCCGAAGTGCTTGGTGATCCCGCGCAGGCTGATGATGGGGGCCGTCGCCGTTTCCACTCTATTTTCCCTTCCCGAAGCGCAGGCCGATTTCGAGGTTGACCTCGCAGGACTCGTCCCTGGCCAGCTCCCGGACCCGCCGCTTCTCCATGGTCCGGCCCTCGACCCGGCAGGTGCCCGGCTCGATACCCAGGACGTAGGTCCGTTTACGGAAGCACTTCCACACCGTCAGGCAAGGCAACTCGCTGCGGCGGTAGCTCAAATACAGCCCCATTCCGCCCTCCAGCTCGGGGTTGAACAGGCTCACCGTCACCTGCTCTTCGCTCACCTCCGGGTACAGGACCGTCTCGAGGGCCTCCTCCTGGGGAGGCAGGAGCGCCTCCGGGTCGGGCACGGGCTCGCCCTGCCAGTCCCGGGCGGAATCGCAGGGCAGGAAAAGCCGGCTTGCGCCGGACAGCAGCGGAAAACCGAGGTTGCAGTGGTAGAGCAGAAATACCGGGGTCGGCAGGTGGCCCAGGTTGGTGATGCGGTCGCGCAGGGTCAGGCGGTTTCCGCCGCACTCCGAGCGCACGATGCGCTCCAGCAGGAGGCTCTCTTCCAGCGCCGAAGTCTGGTGCAGCTTCCCGGACACCTCCAGCTCGACCCACCCGCCCCGCTCTATGGTCCGCCAGCTCACCTCGCGGGCGGGGGTGCTGCTGAGCCGGCCGTGCCCACCGAACTCCTTGTTGTCCCCGGGAGCCTCCGGGTCCACGCAGGGCTTGCCCACGTTGTCCAGCCCGCACATATGCACCAGGCCGCCGTGGAAGGACCGCAACCATTTCCAGCCCGCGCTCTCGTAGGCGGCCGGCGGCCGCACGCCGGTTCCCGAGGACCAGTCCAAGGGGATGCCGCGGAAGCGGGCGTGGGCAATGTTCAGGCCTCGGTCCGGCAGCACCGTGTACTCGAAGCCGGAGCCGGTGACCACCTGCACGGCGAACACGTCGCGCTCCGGGCCCTCCCAGTAGCGCAGCGGGGTGAGCGAGCACAGCGCGGACAGCGCCGGCAGGTGGTCCTTGAGCTCGGCGAGGGTACGGCCGTGCAGCCGGCGGCTAGCCTCTGGCATGTTTCCCCCTGATGTCCAGGCTCACCGCGGCGGCCAGCAGCACCGCCTTGCAGATCAGCTGGTAGTAGGCGGGCACGTTCAGCAGGTTAAGCCCATTGCTGAGGGTGCCCATGAACACGCTGCCCAGAAACACGCCGAAGATGTTCCCCGTGCCCCCGGCCAGGCTGGTGCCGCCCAGCACGATGGCCGTGATCGCATCGAACACGTAGGTTTCCCCCACGTTGGGGCTGCCGGAATTGAGGCGGGAGGCCAGGATCACGCCGGCGAAACCGGCGGCCGCCCCCGAAATCAGGTAGACGGCGTTTAGGTACTTCTGGACCGGCACCCCTGCCAGCCGCACCGCCTCCGCGTTGCCGCCGATGCCGTAAACCCGCAGCCCGAAGCGGGTCTTACCCAGAATGTAGGCAGTCGCCAGGTAGATAACGACCATGATGATCACCGGGATGGGGATGAACCACAGGTAGCCGCGGCCCAGCACGATGAAGGCCGGCGGCAGCCCCGAGACGGGGCGGCCGTCGGTCAGGATGAACGCGATTCCCTTGGCGAAGTTCATGGTGATCAGGGTGGCGATGAAGGCCGCCATCCGGATGCGGGTCACCATGAGGCCGTTGAGGACGCCGATGGACACTCCCATCAGCACCCCGCCGAGCATGCCTACGGCGATGGGCAGCCCGAGGCTCTTCAGGAGTATGGCGCAGATCACCCCGCTCAAGGCGGCCACCGCCCCCACCGAAAGATCGATCCCGCCGGTGAGCACCACCAGGAAGCTGCCGATGGCGATGATCGAGACCATGGAGATCTGCCTCAGGATGTTCATCAGGTTCTCGGAGGAGATGAACACCGGCTGCAGGATCACCAGGGCCACGCACCACAGCAGGAAGGCCAGGATGAGGCCGTAGCGGTTCCACTCGATCAAGATTTTTTTCAGCTTCATACCGGCTCAAGGCAAGCCCCTCCGGTCGGACCGGAGGGGCTTATTGTGCAACGTACCGGAAACTACCTTTACTGCAGGCTGGCCGCGTCGAGCACCTTGGTCGCGGTGATCGTATTGGCGGGCAGCTTTTCGCCCTTCAGGGCCTTGAGCGCCGCGTCGATCGACGCCCTGGCGAAGGCCACGGGGTCCTGCATGACGTCGGCCTTCAGGATGCTGCCTCGCTTGATCGCTTCGCGGGCATCGGCCGTGCCGTCGAAACCCACGATCAGCTCGTTGTTCCTGGTCTTGCCGGCCGCCTCCATGGCCGCCAGCGCGCCCAGGGCCGAATCGTCGTTGATGCCGAACACGACGTTCACCTCGGGGTGGGCCTGCAGGATGTCCTCCATGACAGCCATGGCCTTGTCCCGCACCGCGAAGCCGTCCAGGCGCGAGACCACCTGCACGTCCGGCGCGTACTTCTTCACCCCCTCCAGGAAGCCGTCGGCGCGGTCGATGCAGGCCTGTTCGATGGGGTAGTCCAGGATGGCGATGTTCGCCTTGCCGCCCAGCTTGTCCTTGATGTACTTGCCGGCCCACTCCCCACCCATCACCCCGCCCTGCTTGTTGTCGATGCCGACGAAGGTGACCACGCCGCGTTCCAGCGGGTTGTCCACGGCCACCACCGGGATGCCGGCCTTAACGTACTCGTCGACGGTCGGGAGCACCCCTTTGGGGTCCACGGCGCCCAGGATCAGCGCGCTGACCTTTTTGGTCAGCATGTCCTCCATGATCGAGACCTGCTTGGCCGCGTCGTAGTTGGAGTCCACTGCGATCAGCTCGATGCCCTTCTCCGCGGAGTAGGTCTTGGCCGTGTTGTAGATGTTCTGCCAGAACTCGTGCTGCTGGTTGTACAGGGGCATGCCGATGATGATCTTCTTGCCCCTTTCCCCCCCGCCGCCGGCGAACAGCAGCACGGGCAGCAGCGCCAGCAGCAACCCGGTCAGCACAACCACGGATAACGCTTTTCGTCTCATCTTTCTCCTCCTCTTTCCTTTTTAAGACTCTATTGATAAATCCGCAAGGAACCGAATTCCCAGATACCCGCAGAGCAGCTGCAGAGCGCCGCGGTGGTCCCCGTAGGCGAGCGCGTAGTGGTTGGACGCCAGCTCCCGGGCGAAACGGGTCGTGTCGCCCTGCACCCGCAGCTCCAGGCCGGGAAACGGCGGACAGCCCACCTCGTTCCAGTCCCCTGGGCGCTCAGCCTGCCCGCAGGCGCAATGCAGCTTGAATCCCGCGCCGTCGCGGGCCAGACGGGCAATGGTAGCCTCGCCGCAGCGGTACGGCGAGGAGTTGAGCACTCCGCTGAACGCTTCCCACCCCCACCGGCTGAGGCAGCGCTCGCCTTCCCGGGCCAGGGAAAATGGGGCGAAGCCGCAGGCGGCCAGCAGGATCCGGTCCTCCAACACTTCGTGCACATCCGCGTAGCTCACCACACCTCCCGTCAGGTAGTGCAGGAAGAGCTGGGTCACCAGGGTGGGGAGGTCCCCTTCGCAGGATACCGGCAGCTCGTCGGCCAGCAGCGAGAGGGCCACGCACGGGGTGTACTTGTAGAGCTGGGACAGCTCGTACTGGCACTTGACCGTGAGTGCGGCGAGCGAATGCTGCAGCGCCAGCCGCTGCAGCACGGCGTACATCCTGGCCGCCGGCAGGAGCTGCTCCTCGGGAATCCCGCTGGCGGGCAGCCTTTTTAATAGGCCCCGCGCCTCCTCCTCGCCGACCTCCTCCAGGCGGGCAATGATCTGGTACTGGTCGAAGTGCACGATCTCGGGTCCCAACTGCCGGCGCAGCTGAACATGGTCCAAAGTCCCGGTGTACATGCCGAGGGCGGGGTAGCCGAA
>CAZMWZ010000039.1:0-11627 GCA_964570045.1 uncultured Spirochaetaceae bacterium | reverse complement strand
GCCGAAGTCCTGGAGGCTCTGCTTGACCACCCCGGCGCCCACGAAAGCGCCCAGCGTCTGCTTCCTGCCTTCAAGGGTGATCGTGGTGTGGCTCCAGAGGACCAGCGGTCGGCCGAACCAGTCGCCCAGGGCGTCGAACAGGTTCGGAGCCTCCAGCCAGGAGACGAGCATGGCCACGACCAGCTCCGGGTTGAGCGCCTGCAACCGCTCGCGGGCTGCCAGGGCATCGGTCCGGGTGAAGACGGTGCTCAGGAACAGAGCGCCTAGGGAGGCAAGCAGCCGCTTCGCCTCCTCGACCTGGCTCTCCACCACCTGCCGGGGATAGTCCGGGTAGCCGAAAGGGATGACAATGAAACTCACGACCGCTCAATCCTTCCCGAAGATGATCCGGTTGATGCGCGGATCCTCGAAGATGCTGTCGTCCACCAGGTCCGGCTTGGAGCTCTCCAGGATCAGGCTGTCCCGGAGGGCGGTGAACCGGTGCCGCTGCTCCTGGTCCACGATGCAGATGTCGCCCTGGTTCATGACGAAGGTCCGGTCGGCCAGCTCCATCGCGACCCTGCCTTTCACGATGAAGAAGGTTTCGTGCTTGACCCGGTGATGGTGCATTGGGCAGGTCTGCCCCCGGAACATGAACATGAACTTGCCGCAGTAGCCCTGTTGCACGTTGTTGTTGATATTGAACTCGGTCTCCCCGATCCGAAAGAAGTCGTTGAAGCCGAAGTGCAGCGGGTCGGGCGGTACGTTGGGCAGTCGTAGCTTCCAGGAGCGCATCACCCGCTGAATTCGTCTCAGCGCGCGCTGCCTCTCCTCGCCCTGAAGCGTCAACTGCTCCATCACATCAGCCACCCGACCACCCTCCACGAGAAATTGCAGGTATTATGCGAATTTATTTTATCATACACCGGCAAACTGTCAAGATTATTCTGAAGCAACAATCAATATATTATTGAGCAATTTTGCATAATGATCTATACTGCTTTGCACAACAGGACGGCACCATGGGAATCACGCAAAAGGACATCGCCCGCGAGGCGGGGGTAACCGTCTCGACCGTTTCGCGAGCCCTGGGAAAAAAGGCCAGCATCTCGCCCGACATCCGTGACAAAATCGCCAGCATTGCAGAGAAGCACGGTTACCGCAGAAAGCGCTCCTCCAACGTAGTCTCCTACATCATCGACAAGCGCTTCTTTCTGCTCACCAGCCATTTCTACAACCGGGTCATCGAGGGCATCGAAGAAGAGCTGCGCCGCGAGTCGTTTCTCTTTCAGTTCAATTCCCTGGAGCCGGACCGCTTTTCGGCCAAGGGCCTGGAGCTCGACAACCTGGCTGGCATCATCGTGACCAGCGCCTATCACGACGATTTCATCCAGGAGCTCCGCAGCATGGGCGTACCCCTGGTTCTGCTCGACTACTATCTGCCGACCGCCGACATCGACTCGATTCTCATCGACAACGCCGATGGAGTCATGGTCGGCCTGCAGCACCTGAGCGCGCTGGGGCACCGCCGCATCGCCTACCTGGCCGGCGACACCCGGGAGATCGGCGCTGCCGACCGCCTGTACGGCTACCGACGGGCCGTGGCCGCCTTCGGCCTGGCGGCGGAGGAGGAGCTGGTCCTGCCCTGTGAGTTCAGCATCCAGGGCGCCTGCGAGGTGATGCGGGGCTACCTGGAGCGCGCGCGAGTGCGGCCCACAGCGGTCATGGGGGTCAACGACATCGTCGCCATCGGCGCCCTGGAGGCCAGTAAGGCGGCCGGCCTGCGGATCCCGGAGGACATCAGCGTGCTGGGCTTCGACGACATCGACCTGGCCAACGACGTGGTCCCCCGGCTGTCGACCATGCACGTGCGCAAAAAGCTGATGGGGAGGCTCGCGGTGGAACGGCTCACCCGCAGCATCCGCAACGAGGAATCCGGCTTCACCAAGGTCGCCCTGAAGCCCTTCCTGGTCGAGCGAGGGTCGACCGGCCGGCCGTCGGGCTCATGAGCCGGTGCGGCCCGATTGGGCGAGTTTATTAGGCGCCGGCGTAGCGCCCAAGCAGCAGCGCCTTCAGCTCCTCGAAGCGCGGCTCGATGGGCACGCTCTGCTTGGCCAGGGGCAGGACCGCCGCGAGCGGCGGGGGAAGCGGTGGCTCCACGCCCGCGGCCTCCCGTACGATCTCGGGGAACTTGCCGGGGTGGGCGGTGGCCAGCACGAGCAGCTCCCCGCCGAAGCCGCTTTTCGCCCGGTAGCGTTCCGCCGCCAGCACCCCCACCGCGGTGTGCGGGTCCAGCAGCAGTCCGCGCTCCTCGTACACCCTGCGCAAGGTCGCGCGGGTTTCCTCGTCGCTCACCCTCTGCCCGTGGATCGCCTCCCGCATGGCCTGGGGGTCCCGGCCGAACACCGCCAACAGGCGCTCGAAGTTGCTCGGGTCGCCCACGTCCATCGCGTTGGACAGGGTGCGCACCGAGGAGCGAGGGTGGAACTCTCCGGTGTCCAGGTACTCGGGCACCACGTCGTTCGCGTTGGTGGCGGCCACGAAACCCTCGACGGCCAGGCCCCACTTCCAGGCGTAGACCCCGGCGGTAAGGTTGCCGAAGTTCCCGCTGGGCACGCAGAAGCGCACGCGGCCCGCCTTGGCACCGGGCGAAGCCAGGAGCCGCGAGAAGCCGTATATATAGTAGAAGGCCTGTGGCAGGAGGCGCCCCAGGTTGATGGAGTTGGCCGAGGTGAGGGGGAGCCGGTCGCGCAGCTGCCCGTCCAGGAAGGCCAGCTTGACCAGGCGCTGGCAATCGTCGAAGCTGCCCCGCACCTCCAGGGCGGTCACGTTCCCGCCCAGGGTGGTGAGCTGCTTCTCCTGCAGGGGGCTCACCCGGCCGGAGGGGTAGAGGATGACCACCTCGATGTTGGCCCGCCGGTGGAAGGCTCGGGCCACCGCGCTGCCCGTGTCGCCGGAGGTGGCCACCAGGATCAGCGCCCGCTGGCCCTCGCCGGCGAGCAGCTCCTCCATGGCCGCGGCCTGGAAGCAGGCGCCGAAGTCCTTGAAGGCGCAGGTGGGACCGTGGAACAGCTCCAGCAGGCGCAGGCCGGGTGAGAGGGGCTTCAGGACCGGCTCGAAGTCGAAGGCCCGGCGCACGATGCGCCCCACCGCCGCCGCTCCCAGCTCCTCGCCCAGCAGGGCGGCGCTCACCGCTTCGGCGACCTCGAGGAACGTAGTCCGGGTGCAGAAGGCCGCCAGTACGGGGCGCAGGTCCGGCTGCCGCACGGGATGGTACAGCCCGCCGTCGGGGGCGAGGCCTCGGAACAGGGCCTCGCGGAACAGGACGGCAGGCCCGGCGCCCGCGGGCACGCGCGTGGAACGGAACTGCATCGCCATCCCTACGCCCGCTGCAGGCACACCGGCCCGACGCGGTTGATGCCCGACACGTACAGGTCGCACTCCAGCCCCACCCTCCGGAAGGTCTCCTGCATGGACTTACCCGCGCTCCAGGCCTTGTCCATGGAGGCGCACAAGGCGAACATGGAGGGGCCCGAGCCGGAAATCGAGCAGCCCAGAGCGCCGCTGGCCAAGGCCGCCGCCTTGACCTCGGCGAACCCCGGGATGAGCATGGCCCGCCGCGGCTCGGCCACCACGTCCTGCAGCGAACGCCCCAGCAGCTCCAGGTCCCCCTCGTACAGGGCAGCCACCAGGGCGGCCAGATTCCCCCACTGGCGCACCGCGTCGGCCAGGCGTACCTCCTTCTTGAGGATGCGGCGCGCGTCCTCGGTGCGGATCTCGGTGTGCGGGTGGGCGGTGGCCACCGCCAGGCCCTCGGGCACGGGCAACCGCACGATGTCCAGCGGGTCGTAGCTGCGGATCAGGACAAACCCCCCCAGCAGGGCGGGCGCCACGTTGTCCGCGTGGGCGGCGCCGCAGGCCACCTGCTCGGCCTGCAGGGTGAAGGGCAGAAGCTCCCGGGGGCTGCAGGGCTCCCCGGCCAGCAAGTTAGCGGCGACCACGCCCGCCACCGCGCTGGCCGCGGAGCTGCCCAGCCCGGAGGCCAACGGCATGCCCTTCTCCAGCACGAGGTCCACCCCGAAGGGGAAGCCCCTGGCCTCCAGGAAGCGGGTCACGGCCACCCCCGCGGTGTTCCTGGCCGGGTCCAGCGGCAGCCTGCCCCCGTCCCCGTGCACGGCCACCAGGTCCACGCGCTTTTCCGCCTTGCGGGAGAGCTGAACCGTGTCGCCGGGGCGCTCCAGGGCGAAGCCCAGCACGTCGAAGCCGGAGGCGACGTTGGCCACCGTGGCGGGGGCGAACACCTTCACGGAGGCGAGGCTCACGAGCAGCCCTCCTGCCCCAGGAAGGCGCGGTGGATGGTGCGCAGGGCTTTGCCCTCCGCCGCCTTGGCGATCACGAAGGAGATGTTGGTCTCCGAGGAGCCCTGGGCGATGGCCAGAATGTTGACGGCCTCCTGGCCCAGGGCGCTGAACAGGCGGCCGGAGATCCCCGGGGTGCCGCGCATCCGCTCGCCGATCACGGCCACGATCGCCAGCTCGCCGCGGCTCTCGAAGTTCTGGATCTGCTTGGCCTCCAGCTCCACGGACAGCTCGGCCTGGAGCGAGCTCAAGGCCCGGGCCGCCTCCTCCTGCCGGCAGACCACACAGATCGAGTGCTCCGAAGAGGCCTGGGAGATCATGATGATGTTGACCGCCGCGCGGGCCAGCGCGCCGAACAGGCGCGCCGCGATGCCCGGCACGCCCACCATGCCCCCGCCCTCCACATTCACCAGGGCCACCGGCTCGATGGAGGCGATGCCCGCGACCAGACCGCGCGCGCGCTGCGGGCTGCGGCAGATGAGGGTGCCGGGCTCCCCCGGCCGCGCCAGGCTGCGCAAGTGCACCGGGATACCCAGCTCCATGGGCGGCACCATGGCCTGGGGGTGCACCATACGAGCCCCGAAGTAGGACAGCTCCATGGCCTCCTGGTAGCTCAGCTCCGGAACCACGAAGGCGTCGGGTACGAACGCGGGGTCCGCGCTCCAGACCCCGCCGCCGTCCGAGTACAGCTCCAGGCTTTCGGCCTGGAGGGCCGCGGCTACCAGGGCGGCGGTCAGATCGCTGCCGTCCTGTCTCAGGATGGTGATCACCCCCTGGTCGGTGACCGCCGTCCCGCCGGGGATCACGTACAGCCCCTCCGCGGCCGCGCGCAGGGACCGGATCGCGGCGTAGCTCTTCTGGTAGTCCACCCGGCCCTCGCCGGCGCCCCGCGGAACCCACACCAGCCCGGAGGACTCGGCCAGCCGGGTCTCCACCTTGTGCCGGCGCAGGTACTCGCTGGCCAGCAGGCAGCCGGCCCGCACCCCCAGGCTCAGGATCAAGTCCTGGGTGCGCCGGCTGCACTCCCGGATGAGCTGCACCCCGTGCAGGATGTCCTCCAGGTCGCCGAGCAGGATCTGGATCGGGGTAAGCAGCCTGGACTGCTCGCGGGCGGGGAATAGCGCCTGGATGATGCGGACGTGCAGCTCGCGGACCCGGTTGATCTCCTCAATGTACCCGGGCTGGCCGGCCTCGGCCTGGGCGGCGGCGGCTAAAAGGCTGCGGCGCACGCCGGCAAGCTCCGAAACCACCAGGCAGGCGTCGGTCTGCCCAGCGAGGAGGCGTGCCAGGGTTTCCAGGCTTTCGGCGCCAGTCAGGGCGTTGTCGGCGACGCTGAAGATGCGCATCCGGCCGCTATCGTAGCGGGAAGACAGCGAAAAGTAAACGGGGTTCAGGCCTTCCGGCCGAAGCCGAGCAGGTAGACCTCGCGGGACTCGCTGCGCGAGGCCTCCGGCTTGAAGGCGCGCGCTTGGGAAAAACCGCCGCGCAGCCGTTCCAGCAGTGTCCCCTCCTCCCCGCCCTGGAACACCTTGACTACCACACTGCCGCCGGTCTTGAGCAGCCGGCAGGCCAGCTGGAGCGCGCGGCCGGCGATCTGCAGGGAGGCCTGGCTGTCCACCAGGTGGGAGCCGCTGGTCCGGGGGGCCGCGTCGCTCAAGACCAGGTCGTAGGGACCCCACTGCGCCAGACGGGCTTCCACCTCCGCGGCAAACAGGTCCCCGCGGACAAAGCGGTACTCTGCCGCCCCGGGCGAAGGCGGGTTGAAGGACGGCTCATTCAGGTCCACACCCACGACCAGGCCCCGGCCGTCCAGCAACTGCAGGCAGTACTGGCTCCAGCTGCCCGGGGCCGCGCCCAGGTCCAGCACCCGGTCACCCGGCTGGATCAGCTTGAAGCGTGCCTGCATCGCCTGGAGCTTGAACACGGAGCGGGCTGGATAGCCCTTTTGCCGGGCCAGGCGGCTGAAATGATCCTCGTTCCTGCGCATGCGTCGGGGGCATTGTAGCCTTTCGGGGCGCAGGAAGGAAGCGGTTGACGATCCCTCGGTAGCGCCATACTTTGAAGCTATGAGCCAAGGTCCTGTCCTGCGCCGGCCCCTGCGCTACCGCTACTACAATGCCACGGTGGCGCTGATCGTGGTCAACATCGCCATGTTCCTGCTGATGTCCCTTTTCCCTCGGCTGTTGCGCTACCTGGCGCTCATCCCGGTGCTGGTCGTGGAAAACCGCGCCTGGTGGCAGGTGGTCACCTACATGTTCCTGCACGGTGGGACCTGGCACCTGCTGTTCAACATGCTGGCGCTGTTCATGTTCGGCGTGCCGCTGGAGCGCAACCTGGGCTCCGGAGAGTTCCTGCTGTACTACTTCGTGACGGGTGTCGGCGCCGGGTTGAGTACCCTGGCGGTGAACTGGTACTCGGGCATGGCGTACATCCCCGTGGTGGGCGCCTCCGGGGCGATCTTCGCCGTGCTGCTGGCCTACGCCACGCTTTTCCCCGACGCGCGCATACTCTTCATGTTTTTCATACCCATGCGGGCGCCCGTGGCCGTGCTGGTGTTTGCCGGGATCGAGCTGTTCTCCATGTTCACCAACACCAGGAGCGGCGTTGCCCACCTCACCCACCTGGCCGGCCTGGTATTGGGCTACCTGTACTTCCTCGTGCGGCTGGGGGTGAACCCTCTGCGCGTCTTTTTCCGCCGCCGCTGGTAGCCGATACTAGGGGAGGATGCGCTGCCTCGCCCTGAGCCTCGCGGTCTTCAGCCTCTTTTTCGTTCCCACGGGTTTCCTGGGCGCCACCGCCTACGACCAGCTGGAGCTGGAGGTCTGGTGCGAGCTGGAACCCATGATCCAGGAATCGGACTCCTACCCTCTGTCCGCCGAAGAGGCGCGCCGGCGGGTGCTGGAGGAGGCCCGCTGCCTGCTGTCGGCCATGATCTACGGGGTGCGGTTCACCTACACCCCGGCCGACGCGCAGCGCCGGACCGCCGAGCAGTTCCTCCTCACCCCCGTGGCCGAACTGCGCTGGGGGGACCTCCGCCTGGAAGTCGCCGAGGCCGAGGTCCGGGAAGCCCGCCTGTTGGCCCGGGTCCGCTACGACCTGGAGGATTTTCAGAGCGCGCGCCGGCGGGCGTGGCAGAGCAATGCCATCCCCACCGCGGCCGGGATCGGCCGCGCCAGCCTGTTCGCGGCGGCCGCACCCCAGGGCAAGCGCCGCTCGCTGGAGGAGGCCCTGAAGGAAGCCGTGCGCAACCACCTGCGGCCGGTGCTGTTCAACAAGCCCCGCGAGGTGCGCGGCGAGCTCCTGCTGTGGCAGGCGCCGAAAGTCATCGTCGAGGCGGGCGACTACCTGACGGTCGTCACCGTCAAGCTGCGCGTGCAGGAAATCCGCCCGTATAGCCTCTTCTGAACAAACGCGCTACCTTATCCGTATGCGTTGCCCGCTGTTCGCCGCGCTGCGGCTCCTCCCGGCGCTGATTCTTTCCCGGGCGCTGCTCGCCGCCCCGGCCCTCCTCCCCGCCCAGGAAGCCGAGCCGCGGGAGCTGGTGGCCGCTTACGCCCCCAAAAAGCTGACCCTGGACCCGGTGCACATCTACACCACCATGGAGGCGGAGCTGGCCACCGCGCTGTACGAGGGGCTGGCCTCCTACCACCCGCTGAGCCTGCAGCCGGTTCCCGGGGTGGCCGCCGACTGGGACGTGAACCGGGCCAAAACCGTCTACCGTTTCCGGCTGCGCGAGGAGGCGCTGTTCAGCAACGGCGACCCGGTCCGCGCCCAGGACTTTCGCGATTCCTGGATGCGGGCCATCGACCCGGCGACCCGGGCCGAATACTCCTTCCTGTTCGACGTGATCAAGGGGGCCCGGGCCTACCGTAACGGGCAGAAGGGGGAGGTCGGCATCCGGGCCGTGTCCGACAAGCTGCTGGAGGTGGAGCTGGAGAAGCCGGCCGGGCACTTCCTGAAGCTGCTCTGCCACATGGCCTTCGCCCCCGTGCACCCCAGCTACCTCGGTCGGGGGGGGTGGGACGCCGAGCCGCGCCTCATCGGCAACGGCCCCTTCTTCATCGCCGAGCGCGGCGAGGGGGGGCTGCTGCTCCGGAAGAACCGCCTGTACTGGGACGCCCGGAACGTGGAGCTGGACGCGGTGCGCATACGGTTCCTGGGCGACCCGGCGGAGGTGAGCCGTGAGTTCAACGCCGGCCGGGTGCACTGGGCCACGGACTGGGACACGGCGGCGCTGGCCGACCGCAGCAAGATCCTGTTCCACCCTCTTTTCGCCACCAACTACTTCTACTTCGTCTGCGCCGAGGACCCGTGGAGCGACGCGCGCGTGCGCCGGGCCCTGAGCCTGCTGCTGCCCTGGCCGGAGATCCGCACCGAGGACACCCTCTTCCCGACCAGCCGCCTGATCCCCGTCATCCCCGGCTACCCGGAGCTGGAGGGCATCGGGGCCGCGGACGAGGCGCAGGCTTTGCAGCTGCTGGCGGAGGCCGGCCACCCCGGCGGCGCGGGTCTGCCGTCGATGAGCATCAAGATCCCCGAAGGCGAGGAGAGCCTGCGGGTGGCCCAGCTCATGGCCCAGACCTGGGGCGGCAAGCTGGGGCTCAAGGTCACGATCGACCCCTTCGCCTACGACGATTACCTGATCGAGGTTAAAAAAAAGGACTACACCCTGGGCACGGTCACTTGGATCGGCGACTACCCCGACCCGCTCACCTTCCTGCAGATGTGGGTCACGGGCTCCAACCTGAACGACGCCCGCTTCGTGAGCCCGGGCTTCGACGAGCTGATCGACTTAAGCCTCGGGCAGGAGGACCAGATGCGCTACCAGACCTTGGGCAAGGCCGAGGCGATGCTGCTTTCAGAGGCGGTGGTGCTCCCGGTCAGCCACGCCCCGGCCTTCGCCCTGATCGACCTGGAGCGGGTGGAGGGCTGGTTCCCCAACGTGCTGAACATCCACCCCTTCAAGTACCTGCGCTTCCGGATCCAGCGCGTTCCTCCGGGGGTTGCCCTGGGCCTGCCGGGCCCTGCTTCCGCCCCTTTCTAGCCCCGCGCCGGCGGGCCAGCCGCTCGAGCAGGCCCTGGATCCGGTCGCGCAGCACGAAGCCCAGCACGAACAGGATCACCGCCAGCAGGAGCAGCCCGCCGGCGAGCAGCCAGCGCTGGCCGGCCGCCGCCTCCCCCATCAGGGCGCTGCCGAGGATGCCCGGCAGCCGCCCCAGGCTGGAGAACAGCAGGAACGTGCCCAGGGACAGCGAGGACAGGCCCGCGGCGTAGCAGAGGATGTCCTTCGGGATGCCGGGGATCAGGAAAAAGAGAAAAAAGGTCAGGCGCGCCCGCCCCGACTCGGCCAGCCGGCGCACCCTCTCCACGTCCTTGCCCGCGAACAGCGCCCTCACGAAGGGCACGCCCAGCAGACGGGCCAACAGGAAGTTGAAGGTCGCCCCCAGGCTGATCCCGGCCAGCGAGAGCAGGCTCCCCTGCCAGAGGCCGAACAGAAACCCCCCCGCGATCTGGGGGATTTCGCCGGGGATGAAGAACACGACCACCTGCAGGGCCTGCACGCCCACGAACAGCAGGGGCGCCCTGAGGCCGGCGGCGGCGATCCAGTCGCGAAGGCGCTGGGAGGAGGTGAACAATGCCCAGATCTCGCGCCGGAACACGATGCCCAGCGTTACGATGGCGGCGAAAGCCGCCGGAAAAGCCACCAGGGCGAGAATCCTGCGGGCCTTCATGACGCCTGCGAGTGTACAACGCAGCCCGTGCCTTTGACTACGCGGCTCCCTTTTTAGTATACTCTGCCCCATGAGTCTGATCGCCAGAGGCCTAAAAGCCGCGAAAAAAGACAAAACCGCCAAGACCTCGAAGGCCCCGGCCAAGCCAGCCGGGAAGCCCAAGCCCATCCGCTCCGCCAGGCCCCCCAAGTCCGCCAGGCCCGCCAAGAATGAAAAAGCCGCAAGAGCCGCCGGCGCGATGCCCGCGAGCGGCCCGAAGCCGGCCGCCAGGCCCGCCCGGATTCTCCGCTCGAAGCTGCGGTACAAGAAGAACCAGCAGATCGTCTACCCGCTGCAGGGCGTGGGCAAGGTCATCTCAATTGAAGAGCGGCCTTTCCGGGCCACCCGCCTGTTGTACTACATCATCTACCTGGAAGTGTCCGACATGACGGTGCTGGTGCCGGTGGAGCGGGCCGACGAGCTGGGCATCCGGCCCATCGTGGATAAGCGCGAGGCGCACAAGGCGCTCAAGCTGATCTCCGAGGACTACGAGCCGATCCCTCTGGACTGGAAGCTGCGCTACCAGATGAACCTGGATCTGTTGAAGAAGGGCAGCGTGCTGGATATTGCCACGGTGGTGCGGGCCCTGTACCACCGCAGCCGCATCAAGGAGCTGCCCATCCTGGAACGCAAGCTCTACGACAACGCCCTGAGGCTGCTGGTGGACGAGATCTCCTTCTCGCTGAATAAATCCAAGACCGAGGTGGAGGCCCTGGTCATGAGCAAGCTGGATCTGAACTGAGCCCCGCCGGCCGCTCCCCCTCTGCCCCCCGCGTACCCTGGAAGGCCGTCTTCGACTCGCTCGCCCGCGCGCTGGAAGGCGAATCTCTGCCGGCGGTCTCGGAGGTTGCCGCCCGGCGGGGGACGCCCGGAGGGCTCTGCCAGGGTCAGGCCTTCGCCGTGCTGGTCTCCACCATGATTTCGCTGCGCACCAAGGATGAGGTCACCGCCGCCGCTTCCGCACGCCTGCTCGCGCGGGCCAGCTCGCCAAGGGCGCTGTCCTCCTTGAGCGAGCGGGCGATCGCCGGGCTGATCTACCCGGCCGGCTTCTACCGCACCAAGGCCCGGCACCTGCGCGAGGCATCCCGCCTGCTGGTCGAGCGGCATGCCGGCCGGGTGCCCGAGGCGATGGAGGAGCTGCTGGCCCTCCCCGGGGTGGGGCGCAAAACCGCCAACCTGGTGCGCAACCTCGGCTACGGGCTGCCCGGCATCTGCGTGGACACGCACGTGCACCGCATCTCCAACCGCCTGGGCTGGGTGCTTACGCGTACGCCGCTGGAAACGGAGAAGGCGCTGATGGCCCGCCTGCCCCGGGGTTACTGGATCCCGATCAATGGCCTTCTGGTGGCCTTCGGGCAGCGGACCTGCACGCCCCAGTCCCCGAAATGCTCGCTGTGCCCGATCCGCCGGCACTGCCTGCGGGTGGGGGTCACCCGCTCGCGGTAGCCCGCCGCAGCTCGCGCTAGCCCAGCTTGTAGCCGAACTTCCGCAGCATCTCCCGGCGGTCCTTCCTGTCCTG
>CAZMWZ010000038.1:10863-17994 GCA_964570045.1 uncultured Spirochaetaceae bacterium | reverse complement strand
ATGTTCACCAAGGGCCAGTTGGCCACGGTCGTTTCGGCCGCCTGGTACGTGAACGTCCTGTACAATTTCGTCGAGAAAGGCTCCCCCTCCTACGGGCAATGGAGGGTCGCCAAGCTGCCCGCCTTCGCCAAGGGCGGCGTGCGCGCCTCCAACCTCGGCGGCTCGGAGCTGGCCATCCCGCTGCTAACCCCCGACAATAAAAAGGAAGTCGCCATGCAGTTTATCGAATACTGCTGTGCGACCCTGGACGGGGCCAAGGTCCACGCCGACTACGGCGAGTTCCCGGCGTACCTGCCGTCGTACTCCTCCGACATCGTGCAGAACAAGACCTTCGACATGTTCCAGGACCAGAAGGTGTACAAGCTGTTCGCGGAAATCACTCCCACCGTCCCCACCTCCTGGAGGATCCCGCCGCAGTACACAGAAATCCAGACCATCCTGCAGGCCAAAATGAACGCTATCCTAACAAACAAGGTAACCGTGGAAAAGGGTCTGGAGGAGGCCCAGAAAGAGGCGCTGTCCAAGTAAAGGTATTGCCCAGCCTTCGCCGGCCCCGACGCGGGGCCGGCTTTTTTCTTGGAGCGGGGCGAAGCCCGGAGCAGGGCCCGACGCTCAGCGCAGGATATGGCTCAGGCTGAAGATCTCTTGTAATGCTATGGCCACCGCGCCCAGCACGGGACCGTTCTCCAAACGCGAGATGCGCACGTCTCTGGAGGAGCCATGCCAGGCGTGCTTCTTCAGTGATTCCTGCAGGGCCGGCATGAAGAATGCATTGGCCTTGGAAACCTGGCCGCCGAGAATGATCCGCTCTGGGTTGAACAGGTTGATCAGGTTGCTCACCCCCACGCCCAGCAGCCTCCCCATCTGGTGGAAGATAGCGCGCGCCTGCCGGTCCCCCTGACGCGCGGCCTCGTAGAGCAGCTCGCCCGTGACCCTGCCGGCCTCCCCGCCGGCCTGGGCCAGGAGGCGCCGGCCCGCGGCCCGCCGCGCCTCCTCGGCGCCGATGCGGGCCAGGGCCAGACCGGAGGCGTAGACCTCCAGGCACCCCCGGCTGCCGCAGGCGCAAGGCGGGCCGTTCGGGTCGATGGTTGTGTGGCCGAACTCGCCGGAGAAGTTCTCCGCCCCGCGGTAGACCTGCCCGTGGATGACGATGCCCGCGCTGACCCCGCTTCCCAGCAACACGCAGATGAAATTGTCCAGCTCCCGGCCTAAACCGAAGAGCTTCTCGCTCAAGGCGAAGCAGTTGGAGACGTGGTCGACGAAGCAGGGCACGCCGAACTGCTTTTCGAACCGGGCCTTCAGCGGCACCTCTCGCCATTTGGGGTGGTGGGGCGCGTAGCGCCCGATCCCCCGGCGGTAGTCCACCGCCCCGGGGGCGGCGATGCCAATCCCGGCCAGGCCGCCTTCAGCCAGGCGGTTGCCCTCCACCATCCGCCGGGCCTCGCCCAGCAGTCCGTTCACCAGCGCCGCGCGCGAGCCCGCCGGGTCCAGGGGAAGCTGCTGCTGGTCGAGGATCCGACCTTTGATGTCGACCAGCACTGAGCGCACCATTTGGGTGCCCATATCCAGCCCCAGTACGAAGTTCCGCCGGGTATTCAGGTCCAGCTTCACCGGCCAGCGCCCAACCCTCGTGGCCACCGCGCCCAGTTCCTCGATCACCCCGCGGGCCAGCAGCTCCTTGATGGTGGAGGTGATGGTGCCCCAGCTCAACTTCGTGCGGTGTTGGAGCTCCACCCGGCTGATTGGGCCGCGCTCCCTGACCTGCCGCAGAACGGTGAGCTGGTTGTTCAGCTTCATGGTCTCGTGGTCGGAGATCCCGTGCAGCTCCCGCGCGCTCACCCCTGCCCCTCGATGGCGCGCAGCATTTCCAGATACTGGCAGAAGGCCTCGAAGCTGATGTCGGCCGGCACGTGGTGGTCCAGGCAGGGGAAATAGCCCCCCCCGTCCAGCAGCGCCGGGACCTTGCGCTCCAGCTCGGCGCGAATCGCCGCTTTCCCGCCGAACAGGGCCCGCTTGTCGATCCCGCCGAACAGCGCCAGCTCGGGGAAGCGCCGACGCAGCTCCATGGGCTCCATGCCGGCGGCGATCTCTAGCGGCGTGAAGATGTTCACGCCCCCCTCGAGGAATAAGGGCAGCAGGTCCCAGTTGTTGCCGTCGGAGTCCACCATGACCAGGTCCAGCCCGTGCCGGCTGCGCAGGTAGCCGAGCAGCTCCTGGTAGCGCGGCAGGAGGAAGCCGCGGAAATGCGCCGGGGACATGAGAGGCCCGTTCTTGTAGGCCATGTCCTCCCACAGAAATACGTAATCGAAGTCGATCAGCGGGCAGAGCCGGTCGGCCAGGGCGCAGTTGAAAAAGACCCAGTGCCCCAGCAGCTGGTGGATGAACTGCGGAGTGTCGTAGAGGGCGTAGCAGAGGCTTTCCGGACCGAACAGGTTGCGCAGGAACCCGTACGCCCCGCAGATCCCGAAGCGCAGCACGTAGGAGCGCCCGCGGGTCCGGGCGGCTACCGCCGGGGCCTCGGCGTAGCGCTCCGCCCGGTGCGGGTCCAGGCGCTCTCGGATCGCCGGCCAGTCGCTTTCGGACTTCAGGGGGTATTCCAGAAACTGGGGGACCGAGGTCCCGGTCTTGAGCTGGCGGGCCACGATTCCGTCGGCCTGCCGCCGTACGACATACTGCTCGGTCTCCTCAAGGGTGCGCTCCTCGAACGGCGGCCAATAGGCGTTGCTGATCACCCGGTCGGTGTGATAGGCGATTCCCGGCGGGGCGTTGTCCATGAACTGTTCGATGTCGAAGAACTGCCAGGGGCTCTGGTCCGCTGGCAGGCCTTCCGCCCGCCACCTGACCAGCGTCTCCTCCCAGAAGCCCATGGCCTCGAAGCGGGGCAATCCCCCGCCCCGCCGGAACAAGGCGGTCTGGCGAAAACACTCTCGCGCCGCAGGTCGAAGCATATTATCTCGAATCTCGTGATAATGGAGCTTAACGGATGCGCCGAAGGTTGTCAAGCGAAGCGCGGTGCAATACAATGGCGGCATGCGGAAACGCGCGCTGGGCAGGACGGGGCTGGAGCTCTCGCTCCTGGGCTTCGGAGGATTCCACCTGGTGGAGGTGACCCGCGGGGAGGCCTCCCGGCTGCTGAACACCTACCTGGACCACGGCGGCAACTACATTGAGACCGCGGCCCAGTACGGCGACGGCGTCTCCGAGCGCAAGATCGGCGACGCGGTGTCCCATCGCCGTTCCGATTACGTGCTGGCCACGAAAACCGGCAAGCGCACCCGCGCGGAGGCGCTGGCCAGCCTGGAGCGCTCCCTGCGCAATCTGCGCACCGACCACGTGGACCTGCTCTTCATGCACGAGCCGCAAAGCGTGGCGGAGGCCCAGGCCATCCTGGCCCCGGGCGGGGCCATGGAGGCCTTCGAGGAAGCCCGGCGAGCAGGCAAGGCGCGCTTCGTGGCCGTGTCCGGGCACGGCCGCCCGGCCGGCATCCTGCACTCCGTGCAGAACCACCCCTACGACGTGCTGATGACCGGCTTCAACTACCTGGACCGCTTCAACTTCCCGCAGCTGGAGGGGGAGCTGCTGCCGCTGTGCCAGTCCAAGGGAGTGGGCGTGCTGGGCATGAAGGCCCTGGCCGACGGCTTCCTGCACCGCGACCCCGCCACCGCCATCCGCTACACCTTGAGCCTGCCGATCGCCTCGCTGGTGCTGGGGATCAACAGCCGGGAATACCTGGAACAGGACTTGCGCATCGCGGAGCGTTTCCGCCCGCTCGACGACAAGGAGAAGGAGAGGCTCTACCGCACCGCCCCGGAGCTCGGCGACTACGTCTGCAGGCTGTGCGGCAAGTGCCGGGATGGGGCGATTCCTGACCCCCAGGAGGTCTTCCTCCTGGAGGGACTGTTCGACCGGCAGATGGACAGCCAGCGGGTCATGGAGCCGGCCGCCTACGCCCTGCAGGAGCGCCTGAAGCACTGGTTCGACCAGACCGCCTGGGCGAAAGAGGAATACGCCGGGCTCGCGACCAAGGTCGACCCGGAGCGGGACTACAGCGCATTGACCCGGCTGTGCCCCTACGGCATCGACATCGACCGCAAGCTCAAGATCGCCCACACCAAGCTCACCGGCGGAGCTTACCTGTACTAACTCACCCGAGGAGGAGCGCAATGGCCGAAAAAATCGACCTGTGGACCGAGCACAAGAAACTGTTCAGCCCGAAAGCCGGAAAGCCGGAGCTAGCGCGCGTGCCGCCGTTCACCTACCTGATGGTGGACGGCACGGGGGACCCCAACACCTCGCCCGCCTTCATGGCGGCGATTGGCGCACTGTACTCCCTGGCCTACACCCTGAAGTTCCGATTCAAAAAAAACAAAGGCGTGGACTTCCGGGTCATGCCGCTCAGCGGCCGGTTCCACGCGGAGGACCCGTCGGTGTTCCTGGAGGGCCGCAAGGCGGAGTGGAAGTGGACCCTGATGCTCGCCCTGCCTTCCCTGGTCACCGCGGCGGACCTCAAGGCGGCGCGGCAGGAGGCGCTGGCCAAGAAGAACGCCTCCCTGGCCCTGCCGCTGGTGCGCCGCGAAGTGCTGCGCGAGGGGTTGTGCGCCCAGGTGCTGCACCGCGGGCCCTACGCCGCGGAGCGGCCCACCATCGCGGCTCTGCATGCCTTCATCGCCGCGCAGGGCCTCTCCTTCGCCGGCAGCCACCACGAGATCTACATCTCGGACCCCAACCGCACCGCACCGGAGAAGCTGAAAACCATCATCCGCCAGCCGGTCAGGAAAGCCTGAAGCTCGAACCCGGCACCTTCCCCGCGCCCGCTCAGCCATCGGAGGGCTCGATGTGCACCGTGGGCTCCAGCTTCAGCTCCGCGCGCAGCCGCTCCTCGATGCGGTGGCTGATCTCGTGCGATTGGCCTACGGTCATGGTGGGCGGCAGACGGATGTGCAGGGTGAGCTCCAGGTTGTGGCCGTAGCGGTGCAGGTGCAGGTGGTGCACGTTCTCCACCTGCGGGCACTCCTTGTGCACCGAGTCTAGGATGGCGCTGT
Source organism: uncultured Spirochaetaceae bacterium (assembly GCA_964570045.1). Lineage (GTDB taxonomy): Bacteria > Spirochaetota > Spirochaetia > SZUA-6 > DRHE01 > MIBK01. Next base: position 12,952 of record CAZMWZ010000038.1, on the reverse strand, counting down.
TGAGCTCCTCGCTGGGGGCCTCGCCCAGCAAGAGCGAGGACGTGCCGCGCACGATGTCCACGGCCGCCCAGATGATCAGCAGGGAGACCCCGATGCCCAGGGCCCCGTCGATCCACCACAACCGGCGGCCCAGCACCGCCCCGGCTACAATCAGCGCCGAGGCGATGGCGTCGCTCCTATGGTGCCAGCCGTCCGCCACGACCGCCTGGGAGCCGGCCTTCCTGCCCGCCCAGAAGGCGAACTGGGCGAGGCCTTCCTTGAGAAGCGCGGAGGCCAGGAACACTAGGATGGCAAATAGAGAGAAGGCGACCGCCTGGCGCTCCAGCAGGCGGCGGATCGATTCCCAGCCGAACAGGGCACCGACCACCGCCAGCAGCACGCCGATGACGATGGCCGCAATGTTCTCCGCCCGGGCGTGGCCGAATGGGTGGCGGTCGTCGGCCGGCTTGGCCATGATCCAGAAGCCGACGAGCACCACCACGGAGGTCAGGGTGTCCGACAGGGTGTGCCAGGCGTCGGCCACCATGGACACCGAAGCGATCCGGCTGCCCGCCCAGTATTTGACGCCGAACAGAAGGGTGTTCAGGACGATGGAGGTCCAGCCTTCAAGGTAGCCGAGTTTCTGTCTGGTAGCGGGCACAGGGGGCCTCCACTATCCGAGTGTGTTTCGGAAGTCCCGTAGCGCGCGGCTACTGCTACTGCAGCAGCGCAGCTACTGCTCTTGAAGCCCGGTTGGTACCTGATCTTCCAGTTTCGAAGACCAGGGTATGTTGCCCGATTCCCGCCCCGCCGTCAAGGCGCGGCTCAGGCCAGCCGCTCGCACACCGGCGGCTCAGACCAGGCGCCGGAAGTGCTCCACGAGCCTGGCGGCCGCGGCGCCGCCCAGGCGGCCGGCCACGGGCAGCGCCTCGTAGCCGCCGGAGGCGAGGCGGTCGCCGGGCAGGAGGTAGCCGTAGTAGCCCCCGGCCAGCCCCAGCGGCAGCACGAGGCAGGACCCGGACGTCCCTGCGGCGCCCTTGAGCGCCAGGCCCAGCTCCACGAAGGGCTCGCCCGGGATGCCGCAGAGCAGCACGCCCCCGAGCCGGACGGCCTGCAGGGGCACGCGGTAGGACCGGCGCCGCGACGGGGACTGCCGCAGCAGCTCCCGGGCCAACACCCGCTCCACCGTCGGGGAGCCGGCGGCCAGCGCGCTGGCCGTCAGAGTTCCAGACACGCCTTCGCCGCCCGAGGCCCGCAGCAGGCGCCGGGCCGCGTCCAGCTCCGCTGCCGGGATGCGGCGCCCCGGCAGGCGCACGTGGTCCAGGCGCGAGGCCAGCGGGGGGAGCCGGGAGTCGAGAGCCAGAGGCCTAGCCGCGGACAGGGAATCCAGCACCACCTGCGCATAGGCCTTTCCCAGGCGCTGGGCCTCCGCGAAGCCAGTCTGATCCCCTTCGGCGGCGGGATCGAAGTGGTTGATGTTCCCCTGGGCGCCCGGCAGGAAGAACACCGGCACCTCGACCCCCAACCCCCGTATTACTTCGCGCTCCAGCTGGCCCGGCCAGTCCGCGGAAAGCTGGTCGCCCCCCACGGTGTCGGTGTGGTTCACCGCGCTCACGAACACGGCGCGCAGCGCCCCGCCCTCCTCCCGGAACAGCAGGACGACCACCTCCTGGTCCACGCTACCCTCCGGGCCGGCGAGCTTCGCGCGCAGGGCGCGCGAAGGATTGGTGACGGCCCGCCCGTCACGGCCCAGCCAGCGGCGGTTGAAGGAAAGCCCTTCCGCCCGCCCGCGCGCGACGCTCAGGCTGACGGGGACCGCACGCAGGCCCTGGGCCGCGTGTGCCAGGCCGCCCGCGCGTGCGTCCGGGCCCTGCAGCGGGGTCACGGGCGGTCCGGCGGCCAGCGCGCGCGCCGCCTCCCCGGCGGCCGCCGCGATCCGAGTTACGAGGTCGGCGGCATAGCGGTCTTGGCGCGGCGTCTCGTAGAGGCGGGCCAGCGCCGGGGCGGTGTGGGTGTGGCTGGCGAAGACCAGGACCTCGCTCCAGGCCCCGTTCGCGCGCGCGCGCAGGGCGCGGCGCAGTGTCCAGGCAAAAGCATCGTCGAACAGGCA
>CAZMWZ010000038.1:5102-10763 GCA_964570045.1 uncultured Spirochaetaceae bacterium | reverse complement strand
CGCCGCGAAGGCGGCCAGGCGGCAGGCCAACGGGTCTGCTACACCCGTGGACACCCGGTCGTTGAAGTAGCCCAGGAGCGACACGGGGTAGGAAGGGGTGATGTCGATGCGGTGGAAAACCGCCCAGAGCCGCGGCTCAGAAGCTCTCATAGCCGCGGAGCAGCACCTGGCTGGCCTCGTAGAACTGCGGGCCCAGTTGGGTCAGCACCTCGGCCACCTCGCGCTCCCCCCCCTGCACGCCCAGCACGGCGAAGCCGCGCTCGCCGCGCTGCCCGAGCTGCAGGTCCACCACATTCACGCCGCGCGAGGCCAGGGCCGTGAGCAGGATGAGCAGCGTGCCGGGCCGGTTGGAGTGCACGGTGATGACCATGTGTCCGGAAACCGGGATCGGCAGGTCCACCCCGTCGACCTCCAGCAGGTACACGGGGGCGCGCTTGAGGGGCGGCAGCTTGACCCGCACCTCCGGCTGGATGGTGAAGAAGCGGTCCGCGGCCGTACCCATCACGAAGTCCACGGCCTCCAGGATGCGCGCCCGCTCCCCGCCCAGCGTCAGATAGGCGGTGGCCGTGCCGTCGGCCAGGGAGTTGAGGTACGCGGTCTCCACGTTGATTTCCTCGGAGGCCAGGGTGTTGAACAGGATCGAGAGGGTGCCCGGAGTGTCGGTGTGGTGCGAAAACAGGCAGGCGAGCTCCTCCCCGTCGCCCGGCAGTGGGGTGTCGCTCAAGGTGATGGAGCGGTCGTCGCGCCGCGCCCGCACGGCGTTGAACTCCCCCAGCGAGACCGAATCGGGAAAGTCCTCAAGCAGCCCCTGGAAGGAGCCGCCGAAGGAGAACCGGGGGGTCTCCTGGCGGAGGCGGCTTTCGAAGCGCAGCTTCAGCATCTCGCTGGCCAGGTTGAGCACCTTGTAGCGCCCTTCGCCTCCATGGGCCAGCGGCCGTTTCTCGGTGATACCGCGGCAAAAGGATACGTACCAGCGGTACCCGGCCTTGCGGGCCGCCTCTACCACCCGCGCGCCGTGCTGCCCGATGTCCTCCAGCTTGTGAGCGTCGCTGCCTATGGCGATGGGGATGCGCAGCTGGCAGGCCCGCTCCAGCAGCCCGGAGTCCGGGAACAGCCCGGAGCCCTTGCGCAGCCCGGCCGCGTTCAGGTCCAGCGCCAGGTTCAGGTCGCTCACCATCTCCAGCAGCGTGCGCGCCCGGCGCGCCAGGAAGTGCGAGGAGGAGGCCAGGTCCTGAAGTGGTTCGGGCACCGGGGCGAAGAGCTTGGGCAGGTCCAGGTGCCCCACCACGTGGATCATCTCCCAGGAGGCGTCCACCATCTCGATCACCTCGTCCAGGTACCCTGCCCAGAAGCGCTCCAGCCCGCCGCGCATCCGGATGAGGGCTTCGGTGTCTTCCCTCGAGAAGTCGTAGGGAATGCCCTCGGAGGAGAAGTGCACCGAGCCGATCACGAAGTCCACGCCGTAGGCCTGGAACAGCTTGGAGCGGTTCCACTGCAGGCCCAGTCCCGGGCCCATCCACTCCAGCTCGATGCCGTAGCGCACGCTGATCCCGCCGCGGTACTTCTCCTTGAGGGCCTCCATGCGCCGGGTAAAGCCGAAGTAGGCCGCATCCCCGCGGATGAACTTGACGGCGGTGTCGCGTTCCGCCCGGTAGCGGAAGCGGGTCAGGCGCGGGGTGTGGATTACGAAGGTCACGGAGGGAAAGCCCTGCCGCAGGGCCTGTTCCACCACCGGCTCCAGGTCGTCGACCCCGTGCTTGACGTGGTCCTTGCCGGTGCCCACGTGGATGCCGTGGGTCTCCCATAGGAACAGGGGAGGTTCGCTCATGGGGGCATGATCGAAACAAAGCCGCAGCGTGTCAAGACACGGGGTCGACGACGGTGAACCAGCCGAAGCGCTCGAAGTCCTTCACGTTTCGCGTGTAGAAAGTGTCGACCCCGTGGCTCCTGAGGGTGACCGCCAGAACGGCGTCGAAGGTCCGTGCCGGCGGGCCGCCTCGGCTGCGGAAAGCGGCCTGGACAGCACTACGGGATTTCGAACCAGCCGGTAATATTCGAACAGCACTTGGTCGGCTAGGATCCAGCCCCCGGGCTCGCTGGCGACCTGCTCCAGAAGCCGGCGCGCGGCGTCATGCTCGCCTGAACGCAGGTTCGTAGCATAGAAGAGAATATTGGTGTCCAGGCTTTTCAGGAGCGCCGTCCTTTACGCGTCGCCACGGATGCGCGCTCGGCATAGGCCAGCTCGCGGAAATCCTCCGGCCCCGCCAGGACCCGGCCCCCATCAAAAACAGGGACACGCAGCCCGCCGGGCCTCCTTGGGCCGGAGGGCAGCCGCTCCAGGTGCGCTTCGGCTGCCCGGCGGACGACCTCGCTCAGCGGGCGGTCCTCGCGCCGGGCGACCTCCCGCAGCCGCTTAAGCAGGGGCTCCGGGAATAAAATCTGAACCTTTCGCATGGATACATGCTAATGCTGGATGGTTCCGCCCGTCAAGCCGAAGAGCTCCGAGCCGGAGACCGGGGGCAGCTCAGGGAGCCGTCGCAGGGGCGGCCGGCTCCGCAGCCAGGTCCTTCTCCAAGTAGACCGCGCCGGGGATGGGGTTGTAGCGGTAGGGCGGGATCTCCCGGAAACCAAGCGAGCGGTACAGGCCGATGGCTTCCTTCATGAACTCGATGGTGTCCAGGCGCATGCGCAGGTAGCCTGCCTGGCGGGCCTCGGCGATCAGCCGCTCGGCCAGCAGGCGTCCGAGGCCCCGTCCCCGGAAGCCAGCAGGGATGTACATCCGCTTCATCTCGCAGATCTGCCCCTCCAGGGGGCGCAGCGCCACGCAGCCGGCCGCGGTCGGCTCCTCACCGTCGCCCGCATCGGCGCAGGCCAGCAGCAGGCGCCCGCGCGGCGGGGCGTAGTCGCCCGGCAGGTCAGCGAGCTCCTCAACGAAGCCCTGGAAGCCCAGGTCGAAGCCCAGGGAATCGGCGTACTGGCGGAACAGGCTGCGCACGCACTCCAGCTCCGCCGCCGGGGGCGTGGCGGTAAGCGAGAAGATGTTGAAGGCCACGGTAGCGAGGAGGAAGGGCGCAGCCCGACTTCGGGCCGCGCCCCGAACGGATCCGGAACGTCCTAGAACGCGCGGCCGAACATCAGCAGGAAATGCGGCAGGATCGGCAACATCACGTCGGAGGGGATCACGTCGCCCTCGACCACCGGCCACATGTACACCGCTCCCACCTCGATGGCGAAGCGCGTCTTGTTGCCCTTGCCGAACAGGGCGTTGTATCCGATGCCGGCCTTGGGTTTCAGGAAGCCCACACCGGCCGTGGAAGCCGTTCCCTCGCCGATGGCGAACACCGTGAGGTAGCTCACCCCGCCCATCAGAAACAGGCTGCTTTCCAGGTCCCCGAAGTAGAAGCGCACGCTGCCGCCTGGCTCCACGGTGCCGATCAAGTTGCCCTCATAGCCCAAGAACAGGCCGCGCAGCTCGACGCCCAGCCCGACCGGTCCCAGGAAAAACTCGGCGCCAATGCCGATCGGCGCGATGATACTGCCGAAAAGCTCAAAGGACACCGCGGCGGTAGGCTTCTTCTCCTCCTGGCCGAAAGCCAGGCCGGCCAGCAGGGCCAACATCAGGATCACCAACAGGGTTTTCTTCATGCACACTCCTCCTTCATGCTACGTAGTGAGTACCTGGTGATATATGTGAAGTGTACACCATTCGGAGGAAAACTCAAGGCGACGCGCATGGATTATGGCGACCCGCCGGACCCGACCGCGGTGGTGAGCCGGGAGAAAAACCAGGCGCCGGCCAGGAACAACGCCCCGCCCAGCAGGAACACGGCCCAGAACCCGGCCACGGCGGACAGCAGGCCCCCCACCATGCCGCCCAGCGCCCAGGCCGCGGAACGGACGCTGCCGGCCAGGCCGAAGGCGAGGCCCCGGCGCTCGGGGCCCACCCGCCGCGCCAGCAGGATATTGAGCAGGGGGTCCAGGCCTCCGGAGGAGAAGTCGGCGGCCACCCGCAGGGGTACCAGCACGGCGAGGCAGCGGGCTGCGGCCAGGGCGGCGGTGAACGCGCCGGCCGCCAGGGTGCAGGCGGTGCCCAGCCGGGAGAACCCGCCGCGGTCCGCCAGGCGCCCGAACACGATGCCGGCCAGCACTACGGCCACCCCCGCCGCGGCGTTGACCATCCCGGTCTGGGTGGCCAGGCCGAGGGAAGGCAGGGCGATTTCCTGTACGAGCAGGGGGTACAGAGGCGTGGCCAGGTAGCGCGCGAAACCCGCCAGGGCGATCAAACCGATCACGGGCAGAAAGGGCGCCAGAGTGGGCCGCAGAGCGGACAGCCGCAGGCGGGGAAGAGCGGACTGCCCCGGCTGGAAATCCTCCTGCACGAACAGCAGGGTGACCAGGAAGGAGATCACCAGGCTGGCGGCGGACACCAGGAAACTCACCCGGTAGCCGAACAGATCGGCGCAGAACCCGCCGAACAGGGGACCCAGGGTGTCCCCCGCGAACACGGCGGAGCTCATGATCCCGATGGCGAAGCCCAGGCGCTTCTCCGGGGTGTTGGCCACCACCAGGGTCAGGTTGGCCGTGATCGTGCCCGTGAACACGCCCTGCAGCACCCGGAAGGCCAGGAGCATCCCGGGCGTGCGGGCCAGCCCCATGCCGGCAAGCACCAGGGCCCCCCCCAGGCTGGCCCGCAGGCTCATGGGCTTGCGCCCCAGCCGGTCGGCCAGGGAGCCCCAAAGAGGGGCCGCGATGGCCAACGGGATCCCGGCGCCGGCGGCGAACAGGCCGGTCCAGACCCGCAGGGCCCCCCGGCCGGTGACGCCCAGCTCCTGGAGATAGAATGGGACGAAAGGCAGGGCGAAGCTGAAGCCCACCAGCGAGAAGAACTGGGCGATCCAGAGGAAGGCCAGGTTGCGCTTCCAATCAATCACGGCCGAGTGACTCCTGGGCCCAGGCGGCCGCCTCCCGCACCGCCGGGACCGGGTCCCGCCGGCGGGCGCGCACCAGCTCCAGCACCGCCGGGTCCCCGCGCTGGCCCGCGGCCAGGAGGCCGTTGCGCAGCAGCGCCGCCGCCGGGATCCAGGATCGGTCCAGCGCGGTGCCCCGGAACAGCTCCTTGACTCCTTGTTCGTCACGGCCCAATAGCCCTCGCAGCGGCACGCTCGGCCCGATGGCTCCCCGTTCCGTGGGGGTTTGCAGGCTCAAGGCCCGGTTGTGCGGGCAGGCGTCCTGGCAGGCCTGGCAGCCGTACAGCCGGAAGCCCCAGGCCGCTCGGGCAGCGGCAGGCCAAGGCTCCAGGCGGGTGGCCAGCGACTGCAGGCAGCGCGCTGGATCCACCGCCCCGGGCGCCGCGATGGCCCCGACGGGACAGGCCTCCAGGCAGGACCGGCAGTCCCCGCACCCACCGCCCGCCTCCAGGCCTCCCGCGAGGGGCGCGTCGGCGCCCCGCCGCAGGTCGGACGCCGGCCCCGTGCCCGCGGGGAAAAACACACCGGCGATCACGAAGGCCGAGCCCAGCCCCGGCGCGATGACCAGGCTGTTGGAGCCTAGAAACCCCAGGCCGCAGGCGGCGGCCAGCAGCTTCTCGGGCAGGCGGGAGTTGGAGAAGATGCGTTGCCCGGCGCGCAGGCCGGCGCGCAGCTCGAGGCGGGGCCCAGCGCC
>CAZMWZ010000038.1:3688-5002 GCA_964570045.1 uncultured Spirochaetaceae bacterium | reverse complement strand
GCGGGCGCGTCGCCGTTACCCGCGGGCTCGTCGGCGCCCGCGGTCACCCGTTTCAGCCGGTGCACCGCCTCGCGGTAGTAGTTCCGGCGGGCGAAGGGCGCGACCAAAGCGTGCGGATCCCCGGGGCGGGAGAGGTCGTCGGGCTCCTCGCGATGACAGGAGAGGGCGGCCAGAAGGTACAGGCCCTCGCCCAGCGCCGCGACCTCGGGATTCCCGCGGGCCGCGGGGGGCAGCTCCGCAGACCGCAGCCAGCGGACCCGCTGGAATCCCTGCTCATCCGCCGCGGCGTCCAGCTCTTCGCGCCGAGCGGCCTGCGGGGACAGGCTCAACCGAGGTGCCGCCGCAGCCAGTCCAGGATCATCGCCAACACCGGCTGCCGCTCCGGCTCGTTCAGGATTTCGTGCCGGAGACCGGGAAAGATCTTCGGGGTCTTGTCCGTGCCGGCCGCCCCATTGAAGATCCGTTCGGAGGCCTGGGGGGCGATGGTGCGGTCCTCTCCGCCGGTCCCCTCGTAGCTCCCCTCGTGACTCTTCATGGCATCCTCCCGGGCTTTGCGCCCGCCAGCGGCAGCTCCCCCAATGCCGGCTCCAGGTTGATGAACAGGCTCGGCGTACCCTCCGCGTTCACGGCCAGGCCCAGGGCCAGGTCCAGGGGGAGGCCGGACCAGACGGCCAGGGTCTTCAGCTCCCAGTGCAGCTCCAGGCCGGCCGAGGCCTGGCTTTGGTCGGACACGGCCGCGCCGGCGAACGGCACCACGTAAACATCCTGCAGGAAAAGGGGCGGGTTCCACGTCCCCACTCGAATTTGAAGCAGACGGACGGAAAAATCAAGGTTCACCGCCGCCCCCGACTGCCCGGTGAGTCCTGCCGGGTTCCCCCGCAGCGCGGTCAGGGAGCTCTTGCCCCCGTCCAGGCGGTGAAAACCCTCGGCCGCGACGCGCAGCGCCCCGAAGCGGAAGGAGTGCTCGTAGACCAGCTCTCCGTCAAGCCGGGCCCGGTTCTCCGCGGAGCCCAGCTCCACCCTCTGGAACGGCAGGGATACCAGCCCCTCCACGGTGTCCAGGGGCCATCCCAGGCCGAATCCCAGGAAAGGCGCGAGGGTCCGGCCGGAAAAACCCTCGCCGTACAGGAGCCCAGCCAGCCCGAGTGACAGGCGGCGGGAGAACGGCGCCAGTCTGCGCAACACGGGCAGCTCCACGGAGCCCGCCAGCCAGCCGTCCTCCGTGGTGCCGGCCGACACGTTCCAGGAGAGCGGCACTGTGATCAGGCTCAGGGAGGCCTCGGCGGCCGGCGCCCCGGTTTCCAGGTCCACCAG
>CAZMWZ010000038.1:0-3588 GCA_964570045.1 uncultured Spirochaetaceae bacterium | reverse complement strand
TGATCAGGCTCAGGGAGGCCTCGGCGGCCGGCGCCCCGGTTTCCAGGTCCACCAGTCCGGTGACGGCGTAGGAGATGTCACCCAGCGCGGATCGGCCCAGCACCGCCGCCCCCGCCAGGTAGCTCCCCTTCGCGGTGTCCGCGGCCAGCACGGGCAGCAGCAGGCGGGGCGCCAAGGTCAGGAGGTTGTCGCCGTAGCCGCCGGCCCGGAACCCCGCGCCGCCATCGCGGGCTGGCGCGCCGGCCGGCTCGATTTCCGGAGCGCGCGGCGCGCCAGTCGGGGCTTCGACACGCACGGGCCGGGGCAGGAGGCTGTACAGCGCGTAGCCTTCCGGGTTCAGGCCCACGTACCACAGAAGACCGGTCGCCGGATCCAACGCAGGAGACACGGCGTAGGGCGCCTCCGTGAGCCGGACCGGACCGCCCCCGTCCGGGTCGCAGGCGTAGACGGCAAACCGGCCGCCGTAGTTAGCGGCGAACCTCAAGCCCCCGCCGGCGAAGTCCAGACCGCCGGCGCTGAAGGGGCCCGGCAGGATCGGGGACAGCCGGTAAGACTCCGGGTCGACCGCGTACACCCCGAAGTTCTCGCCATGCCGGCGGGCGGACACGTAGATCCTGCCCTCGCGCGCCAGGATCTCCCGGATCAGGTAGTCGGAGCGCGCCAGCAGACGGGGGTTCCCCTCCCCCGCCGCGGGCCGGCTCTTCCACAACAGGACATCCGAGCCGAAGTCCTCCGGGCGGTCGCGGGTGAACACCACGTCTCCACCGGGAAGCACCTCGTAGGCGCGCAGGGGCGCGCGCAGCACCCGGGTGCGCCGGCCTCGGGCCGGGTCCAGGGCGTAGAGCACCGAGCCCGCCCCGAAGCCGAAGCCCTCCACATTGGCCAGTCCCCTCTCCAGCTCCCGGACGGCGAGGTACAGCCTGCCCTCCCGCAGCTTCAGGTCCGCGCTGAACGGGGAGGCGAAGCGGGCCAGGGTGCGCTCGCCCGCGGGCCCCAGCACGCGCAGCTCGTGGCGCCAGGATTGCCCGTAGGGGCCGGAAGGCACGGGCAGGGAGCGCAGGAAGAAGACTTGGCCTTCGTGCGGAACCGGGGCACCCATCCACCAGGCCGCTTTGCTCGCCGGAACCCCTGCCGGCGCCCGGTTCCGCGAGATGGCTTCCGCCGCCTCCGCGGCCAGCCATTCCCGCCACAATTCGGGGGTGCGTTTGCCGAAAACCCGGCGCGCCATGCGGTCCAGGCCGGCCAGAGGCAGCAGGGGCGTCAGGTACGAAAGGGCGGAGGCGGCGCTGCCCTGTAGGAAACGGGTCACGGCCTCCTGCCCGTAAGTAAGAACCAGGTATTCGACGAACTCCCCTCCATATAGGTAAGGCGTTTCACCGCCGGGGAAGGCAGGGGGAACGAAGAGGGCCTCCGGCAGGCTCGGCGGGCGCCCGGCCAGGAGGCGGGCCTGGAGGTAGGCGTCGAAGAATCCCGCGTTCAGCCTGCCCTGGTAGGGGCTTCCGGCCGACTCGGCGTACACCGCCACGCCTTCCACCAGCCAGGCGGGGGTGAACACCCCCGGCGCCCAGGCGTCGCCGAACGCCCAGGCCAGGGCCCCCGGCAGACCGGAGGCGGCGGTCAGGTGCAGCCAGTGCACGTATTCGTGCACGCCGACCAGCTCCCACCAGCTGGGGGCGAAGCCCAACCCGGGATCCGAGGGAGGATAGAGGTACAGGTGCAGTCGGCGGAAAACCGGGTCGGCGTAGCCGTTGGACTCCGTGCCCGCGTCCTCCAGCACCACCGAAAGGCGGTGTCCCCCGGAGCTCCCCACCAGGGCCTCCGCGAAGGCCTTCCGCCCCTCCAGCTCCCCCAGGGCGCGCAAGGCCTCCCGCTCGCGCCCCGCGGGGTAGAACAGGGTGAAAGAAGCGCTCTTCAGCGTCTTCCAGAGCGCCGGAGCGGGGACCGAGGCTAGCAGGAGCAGGAGGACCGGCAGCACCGCCGGCAGGGGGATGAACCGCCGCATGCGGCCCCATCATAGCGCAATCCACCCGCCGCCTCCAGCGGATTGACAGGCAATGTAGGATTTGCGTACCCTGTGCCTATGCCGAACGGGAAAGCCGGCGAGCCGTCAGCCCGGCCGCCGGGTCCCCCGGGAAAGAAGGAAACGCCCAGGGACTCCGGCGGGGCGTTGAGGAAACTGGCCGACTTTTTTTCCAGCCCCGATCCGGAGAAGGAGAAGCGCCGCGAGCTAAAGGGCGTGGCCCGCTCGCTGCGCAAAATCAACAGCAAGCTCTACAACCCTAAAAGCGAGCAGGCCCTGCCCGGCCTGGGCAAGCTGTTCTTCGAGTTCTATAAAACGTTGGGGCCCGCTCAGACCATGCTGGCCCACGCCAAGAGCTCCGCCGTGCTGAAGGCCGTCCTCATCGAGAACGGCCTCGCCAAGGAGCAGGCGGCCCTCCGCGAGCGGCTCACCGAGCAGTCCATCCGCGCGCGCCTGGACCAGGGCCTGGGGCAGTCCACGGTCGAGGAAATCAAGAACGACCTCAAGTCCTTCGCCGCCATCTTCGACTTGGCCCGCGCCCGGCAGGTCAACGAGCAGTACAAGTCCCTGGCCATCCTGCTGAACCTGGTGCACTTCGACTACTACATGCTGCTGCGCAAGTTCGAACCCTCCCTGCGCGAGGGGGACTACGGGGGCAACCCGCGCTTCGAGGCCATCAACGCCCAATACATCGAGGACGAGTTGAAGGACTTCCTGGAGATCTTGCCCTCTTTCGACCCGATGGAGGACTGGAGCGGCCTGTGGCAGACCCTCAAGTCCTACCGCGGCGCCGAGCCGGTGGCCGCTGACGCCTGGCGTAAGCTGCTGGCGGTGATCCGGCGCCTCAGGCGCACGGGGGAGCTGGACATGGCGGCCCAGCTCATCGCCGGCAACCCCTACTTTCGCGCGACCCCCCGCGTGTACCGGGACAATATCGTGGAGGAGTACCTGACCAAGCTGCGGGCGGAGACCGAAACGATCCTGCAGAAAGTGGCCAAGGAGAAGCGCACCCAAAGCATCGAAAGCCTCACCCGCCAGGTGTTCGGGGCAAGCCAGGTGAACCGCCTGGCCAACTACAGCGAGGAGGCCAACAAGCAGTTCGCCAAGAAACTGTCCGCCGGCTACACCTTCGTCGCCCCCCTGAACTACCTGCACGCCTTCCTGCTGGACTTCGTGAAGAAGGAGCTGGCCGCCTCCTTAGACGCGCTGCTGATCCGGGGCAAGTGGTCCGACAGCGGCATGTCGCAGATGTTGTCCGCGAGCTACCACGAGCTGCAGGCCATCGCCGAGAGCCTGGAGCATTTCGACGCGGAGCTGGCGCCGGACAGCGAGCTGGGGCGCAAGCTGGCCAGCATCGCCGCGCGGGCGGATAAGGACCGGCAGCGGGCCTACATGGCGCGCCGCCTGATGAACAAGGTGAACGAGCAGGCCCGCGACCTCCTGCTGCGCTCCTGCCAGCACTGCATCACGATCGGCAAGATGCTCAAGAACGTGGTCGAGGACGTGACCAGGGGCAAGCCGCAGCTGGTGCTCAACTGGAACGAGCTGGTCACCCGCGGGCAGCGCAA
>CAZMWZ010000037.1:0-18386 GCA_964570045.1 uncultured Spirochaetaceae bacterium | reverse complement strand
CTGCTCGAAGACGCCCGCCTGTTTTCGCAGGAAGGCAATCCAGATTGAAGTGTCGAGAATCGTCATGCTTTGCGGTTGAGCTTCCGAACGGTCGCAGCGGAGAAACCTGTATTAAATTCCAGCGGCCTCTCCCGGATCTGCTCGTTCAGCTCCTTCACTTTCTGCAAATCCGACCAGTCCTGAAGAGCTATGGTCAGTGATTCCGTGAGGGTTTTCCCACCGGCCAGCTTGTTGACGTCCTTAACCAGCCTGTCCGGAAGGATAGCGGTAACCTTCATACGATAGAGCATACGATAGCATATCGGACAAGTCAAGCGGAGATACGCGCGTTCTAGGCGGTCCCCAGTCCGCCGGTGGCGCTCGACCGCCGGAGCTCAGGCCTGCGGCAGGCCGCGGAACCCGGCCCGGCCCAGGATGCGCGCGGCGTTGCCGAAGAAAACGTCCTGCAGTTCGCTGCGGGACAGGCCGATCCTCTCCGCGGCCCGCCGCAGGGCGAGGAGCTCCTCGAACATGAAGAAGGTCAGCCGCCCGGCCTCCGGCCCCTCGATCTCGCGCATGTTTTTGTCCCCGGACACATCCCCGTACAGCCCGCGGGGCACCAGGTTCACGTACACGCCTTTCTCGCAGATGCGCCGGGTGCGCATGCGCAGGATCGGCAGGTCGCTGCCGAAGAGGAAGCGCTTCGGCCCCACGGCGCGGAGGGCCTGCTCGAACACCCGGTCGTTGCAGTTGGCCGAAAAGTCGAGCACCAGATGCTCGGTGTTCTTCAGCACCTCGAAGGCCTCGCCCATGTCCTCGTCGCAGTAGGCCCGGCCCACATGCGCCAGGACGAGCTGCAGGCGGGGGTAGCGCTCCTCGATCTCCAGGATTTGGGCCAGGTTCACCGGGTCGCGCAGGCGGGCATCGCGGGGCACGTGCAGCATCACGATCCAGCCGTGGCGGTCCATGACCTCCAGCTGGCGGTGGGGAAGAAAATCAAAGATGCGGATCTCCTGGCGCGGCAGGTAGACCGGGGCCAGGTTCAGGTACCCCTTGATGCCCAGGAAGCCGCCCTCCAGAACGCGACGCTCCACCTCCTCGCCCTCCCACTGCGGCAGCGCGAACAGCAGCGCGGGCAGCCCGTGAGCCCGGGCCGAGTCGCGGACATAGGCGTTGGACGCATCCGCCGAGACTTCGTCGATCAGCCCGGCGAAAATGCACGGCGTGACGCGCTTTCCCGGGAACAGCAGCCGGTAGCATTCCAGGTGCTCCTCGATGGGGTTCTCGGGGGCCACCCGGTCCGGCCAGCTCACCACCCGGGAGGGACCGCTCGCGCGGTGCTGGAGGCGGGCCAGCCACACGTGGGTGTGGATGTCGATCAGCCTCTCCGGCAGGAAATCACGCAGGGAGCGCTCGTAGATTTCCCGGTCATGCTCCCGCACCTCGAGGTTCAACATGGCGCCCCTCCGCCTATTCGCTCACGGTTTCGATGCGCGCCCCCGCCTCGGTGTACGCCGCCAGGGTGTCCCGGGGAAGACTCGCGTCAGTGAACACCGTTTCCACCTGGCCGAAGGAGGCGTACTGCACGAACGAGCTCTTATTGAACTTGCTGGAGTCCACCAGCACGTAGGCGTGGTCGGCGCGCTCCACCACGATTTGGTTCATCTTGGCGGTGCGCTCGTCGGTGGTCATGAAGCCCCCCTTCAGGTTCACCGCATCCGCGCCCAGGAAGGCCTTGCTGACGTGGAACATTTGTAGATTGGTCTCGGCCAGGGACCCGCACACGTCCAGCCGCTCGACCCGGATCTCCCCGCCGATCAGGATCACCTTGCACCAGCGGGCGATGGTCTCCAGGTGGGTCACCGAGTTGGTCAGCACCACGAGGTCGCGCAGCGCCCCTGTCTGGATGCGCAGGGAAAGGGTCTCGGCCAGCTTCAGCACGGTGGTGCCCGAGTCCAGGAAGATCCGCTCGTTGTCCCGGACCAGCTCGGCGGCCCGCGCCCCGATCAACAATTTCTGGCGCTGGTGGTGGGCGGCGGAGGCCCGGAAGGAGTAGTCGTAGCCCAGTTGCGGGGCCAGTTGCACCCCGCCGTGCACGCGGATGACCTTGCCCTCCTCCTCCAGCTGGCTGAAGAACCGCCGGGCGGTGGCCTCCGAGATCGCCAGGCTCCTGGCTACGGCCTGCACGTCCAGGCGCTTGCTGGACTGCAGCATCTCCAGGAGACGGATCGAACGCAGCTCATGCTTGTTCATGTCGAATAGATCTCCTCATACTCGCGCACCGCGGCCGGTTCCGGGGTGATGGTGGCGCCCTCGCCGCCCATGGCGGCGAAAGCCTCCCGCTCGCCGCGGTACAGCCCTGCCCCGACGGCGGCCAGCACGGCCGCGCCCATCGCGCCGGCGGTCTGCCCGTTAAGCAGGGTGAGCGCGAGGCCGCACACCTCGGCCACGATCCGGGGCCAGACCGGGCTCTCGGCAGGGCCCCCGACCATGACCAGACGCCGCGCCTTGATGCCGGCGGCCGCCAGCTCCTCGATCTTGCGGCGCATCACGAAGGCCGCCCCCTCCATCAGGGCCCGCGCCAGGTGCTCCCGGGGGTGGCCGGCCAGCGGGTCCCGCACCTCGGCCAGGAAATCAGTCGGGTCGCGGTATAGGTCCAGGCTCAAGCCCCCGGCGCCGGCGGGGGTCCGGGCGGCGGCGGCATTGAAGATCTCGTATTTGCGCCCCGGCTCCTCGCCCGGCAGGAGCAGGAAGCGGTCGATGTACTTCTCGATGCTCACTCCGATAGCCGTCAGCGCGATCATCCCCGCCCAAGGCCCCCGCGGGTACAGGAAGGGGTCGACCAGCAGCTTCTGGCGCACGGCCGGCGCCCGCTCCTCTACCGGGTACAGGCCCACCCAGGAGGTGCCGCAGGACAGCAGCAGGTCGCCGGGGTCCAGCACGCCGGTGCCGCGCGCCGCCCCGGGGTGGTCGAAACAGCCCAGCACGACCAGGGTGCCGGGCGGAAGGCCGGTGTCCCGGGCGGCCTCCGCGGTGAGCGGCCCCAGCGCCTTCCCCGAGGCAGCGAGCGCAGAAAGCTGCTCCTCCGCGAGCCCCAGCAGCTCCAGGTGCGGCTTGTGCCAGGCGCCCGACACTTGGTTATAAAGGTAGAAGGTGGTCGCCGTGGAAGGGTCCATACCCCACTTCCCGGCGAGCCGGTGAAGCAGCCAGTCCGTGTTCATGCCCACGTGCCCCGCCCGAGCCCAGGCCACGGGCCGATGCCGGCGCAGCCAGGCCAGCTGGGCCAGGGGGAACATCTCGCTGTAGGGCCAGCCGGTGACCTCGTGGAAGCCGGAGGGGTCGAAGCCCGGCAGGAGCTCGGGGGTCCTGCCCACCGAGCGGGAGTCCAGCCAGCTCACGATGCCGGTGAGGGGGCGGCCGTCGCCTTCGGCCAGCAGGACGTTGCCGCTGGCCGCCGCCATGGCCAGGGCCCGAACCCGCGCGCCGTGCGGGGCGCGGGCAGCCAGCTCCCGGATCAGGTCGCAGACCCAGCGGTAGTGCTCTTCCGGGTCCAGCTCGACCTGCCCCGGCTCGGGGTGCAGGAGACGGGTGGCGCGCCGCGCCACGGCGAGTTTCGCCCCCTCGGCGGAAATCAGGACGCCCTTGACGGCGCTAGTGCCTACGTCCAGGCCGATCAGCAGGTCCACGGATCTTTTTCCCCGCCCTATGCCCGCTGGGCCTCGTAGCGGGCCAATAGCTCGCGGAACAGAATCGGCACCTTCTGCATCGCTTCCGGCGGCTCCACGTAGGCGAGGCGCATCTGGGTGCGCCCCGGGTTGGGGCCCTTTCCGCCCCGGTAGAACCCGGCCATGGGCGCGACCAGCAGGGTGTACCGGCGGCCCTCCAGCTCCACGGCCCCGCGCCGGGCGCAGTACATCACGAAATCCTGGGCGTCGAAGCCCGGCTTCACGACGTCGCGCACGTCCACCACGGAGTAGATGGAGGCGGCGGGGGTGGACAGGATCAGCCCGGGAAGCAGGCGGGCGAGCTCGCCGGTGAGCCGGGCGAGCAGGCCGCGGTAGTGCTCCCTCTGCCTCTCGTACCAGCGGGCCAACTCCGCGTGGCTCTCGTGGGCCAGCGCGCCGAAGATGTGCTGGCCGATGGCGTTCGGGCAGAGGTTGGCCGTGTTCTCGGCCACCGCCCTGCGGTGGAACTCCTCGTTGTCCGTAATCAGGGCGCCGATGCGCAGGCCGCAGGCGTTCCACACCTTGGAGGCGGAGTCCAGCCCGATGCGCCGGCCTTCGATGCCGGGCACCTCGCGCTCGGTGAGCCCCCAGACGCTTACGGCCCCGCCTTCGGTGTAAAACAGCTCCCGGTAGGCCTCGTCGCTGGCCAGCCACAGGTTGTGCCGGACGCACAGGGAAGCCAGCTCCCGCATCTGCTCGCGGCTGTACAGCTGGCCCGTAGGGTTGTCGTAGGGAATGACCAGCAGCGCGCCGGGTGAGTGGCGGCGAATCAGGCGCTCGATCTCCTCCGCGCGCGGCAGGGTGAAACGGCCGTCGGCCCCGAGGCTGCGGGTCATGGAAACCGTGGCGCGGCCGATCCGCCCGGCCATGGACCCGTAGTTGGTGTAGGTGGGATCGATGACGAGCAGGGGACGCTTGCCGCTGCCTGCGGGGCCGCAGACCCCCAGCAGGATCAGCTCCATGGCCTGCGACCCCCCATCGGTGACCTGCACGTGCAGCCCCTGGGTGGAAAAGCCGCTGGAGGCGATGATATTCAGGAACGCCTGGCGCGTCTCCTCCAGGCCCACGGTGGGCGTGTACTTGACCACCCCGTCGCGGAAAGGGCTGTCCTGGGTGGTGAGGGCGGCCATCCGCCGGATCATGGCCGGGTGCATGGGCAGGCTGACGTTGCCGATGGCCACATTGATGGCCTCCACCGGCTCGTCGCGCTTCATGAACTCGATCTGAGCCAGACGGATGCCGGAGGGCTCCCGGTGTTGGAAATGCTCGGAGAGGGTCGGTTTCAAGGCGGGCCTCTGCCGCTCAAAGTAGGCCATCCCCGTGAGCGTGTCAAGAAAAGCCTGCGTAAAACGCGCATCACTCCAGGGGATTGACCGCCGTTATTTCCGAAATCATTTGGAAATCACGGATGTTCTCCGTGAAGATGGTGTCGATCCTGTTCACGATCATGGTGGCGACAAGCTGCATATCGAAGTAGCGCTGCCTGGTGATCTCATACCGGTCGCAAAGCTCCAGCGCCTTGAGAACGACATCGGGGGTAACGGGTAGCAACTGGATACCGGGAAGTGCAGCGATGGAAGCGATTTTTTCCCTTGCCTGTCGGGGGGAGTCGGGCATGCTCATCTTGGGGCCAGTAAGGTTCGGATACATCTCCGCCAGGTTCTGCACGCAGATGTGCAGCATACGGGTGGTCCTCGCGGGCGGGAGCAACACCGCTCGGGCGCGCTCATAGCGCGGGTCATTGGCCAGCGTGGCATAGATGAGGATGTCGGTGTCCACCAGGACCCGCTCAGCCGCCATAGGTCTCTTCACGCGAGAAGCTGCCGTCGAAAGCCGAAGGAGTCGCGGGGACCTGGTCGTGGGTCGGCTGGCGGTCAGCGAGGAACTCCTGGAGAGCGATCTCGGTTACCTGGCTAATGGAGCGACGCTCCCGTTTAGCATATCGACGTAGACCGTGAGCCAGCTTTTCCTCAATTGTAATACTTATATGTGCTTTCATAACATTAGTGTATTACCGGCTGGCCTCGAAATCAAGCAAGTAATAGTTTCCCTCAGCCCTCGCCCGGCAAGAGCTCCCGGAAGTCGTGGATCACCCGGTCCGGGCCCCAGGAACGCACCAGCTCGTCGTCGTAATACTCGCGGTTGTGCTCCGGCAGGTACAGGGCCATGGCCACGCCGGAGGCGCGGGCGGCCTGGATGTCCTTGTCGCTGTCCCCGATGAACAGGGCCTCCTGCGGCCGGGCGCCCAGGCGCCCCAGGGCCTGCAGCACCACCTCGGGGTCGGGCTTGGGGCGAGCCACGTCCTCCACGGTCAGCACCAGGTCCAGGAGAGGGGCGACTCCGAGCCGGGCCAGGGTCGGAAGCACGATGTCGCGCCTGCAGGCGGTGAGCAAGGCAGCGGTCCTGCCCAGCGCCTTCAGGCGGGTGAGCACCTCCACGATGTGCGGGTTCAAGCGGACCTCCCCGGCGTGTTCCGCCAGGTAGGCGGCCATCTCCTCCACGAAGCGGCCCGCGTCCGGCACCCCGAAGCGTTCCGGGCCGGTCCAGTCGCTGAACAGCTCCCGCACGATGACCGCGTCGGAGGGATGCAGGCCGCGGCGCCCGAGCGCGGCCCGGTAGCCGGCAAGCCAGAACGGCAGGGTGTGGGCCAGGCAGCCGTCCCAGTCGAAGAAGTAGTACGCGTAGAGGCTCTGCCCGGTAACGGTGGATGGTCCGCTCACCCCGGTTTGCTCATTATAATCATTTTATGCTTGACTTAAGTATCCGGCGAATTATACTGGGACATATGGCTAAGATGAAAACTCATTTGTCGAATATCCGCCTTTCGCTCAGCGACCTGCTCGGGGCAGACTACTTGAAAGCCGTATGCGAGGCAAGGGCGTTCGCCGAAGGGTCGGACGCCGGCTCGCTCGCGGCCCTTGCCGGGGAGAAGGTGGACTTCTACCCTCCCTCGTTCCAGGAGCAGGCCGACAGGCTAGTGGACTCGGTCGGCAGGAAGGTGATCGCCGGCTTCCCCCACTCCGCCCGGGGGGCAGGCAGCCAGGCCTTCGAGAAGGCCTCCCGGCTGCCGCAATCGCCCCTGGTAGGGTACGGCTGCGTGCGCATCGGCGAGGACGGGAGGGTGTACCTGGCTTCCAAGAGCGAGCACTACCACGCCTCCCTGGGGCACGACTTCCCGGGCTACCGCCTGATCGAGAACGCCAAGAAGCTCGGCGTGGCCAACATCACGCACAACAACACCCGCGGGCACATCACGCGGTTGCTGGAGGAGGAGCTGGTGCGGGTGGCCAATGGCCTGAAGAGGGGCGACCGGGCGGGGCTGGAGAAGGTGCTGTCCTCGCGGGAGCCGTACACCCTGAACCGGGTGATCAACCTGGAGACCGGCAGCCTGGCGGTGGAGGCGGCCCTGAAGATGATGCTGGCCCGTTTCTACCGCCTGCACCACCACTTCCCCCTCCCGCCCTACCACGGCCGGGTGCCCGTGTTCCTGGTCATGGCGGACAACGAGGGAGGACGGCAGGCCAACTACCACGGCACCACCCTGCTCACCCAGGCCATGCGCGGCATGTGGCCCGAGCTCTACGCCGCCCTGGACCGCGAGGACCTGTTCCTGGCCCCGCCGGTGCGCATCAACGACGCCGCGCATTTCCAGGAGCAGCTCCTGCGCTACGAGAGCGGCAAGTACAAGGTGGCCGGGTTCTTCCACGAGCTGGTTTTGATGAACTACGGCGGCATCCGCCTCAGCGAGAAATTCCTGGCCAAGGCTTACGAGCTGTGCCGCCGGCACGACGTGCCCACGATCGTGGACGAGATCCAGTCCTGCATCTGGAGCCCGCAGCTGTTCCTGTTCCGCGAGTACAAGCTCAAACCCGACTTCGTCTCCGTGGGCAAGGGATTTGCGGGCGGGCAGTACCCGGCCTCCAAGATCCTGTTCAGCGCCCACCTGGACAACCTGGACCAGTTCGGGGCGCTGGTCACCAATGGGCAGGAGGAGCTGGCCTCCCTGGCCTACCTGATCACCATGGAGTTCGCCCAGGCCAACTCTGGCTACATCCAGGAGCTGGGCGAGTACTACGAGAAGGCCCTGCAGGGCCTGACCCGGAAGCACTCCAAGCTCATCGACTGCATCGAGGGGCAGCGGCACCTGTCGGCGCTGTTCTTCCGAAGCGAGGAGAAGGCCATCGCCTTCATCAAGATCCTCAACGAGGGCGGCATCGACATCAGCGCCCAGACCTACAAGGCCAAGTGCCCGCCCTCGGCGCTGACCAAGCTGCCGCTCACGGCGACCCCGAAGATCGTGGACTTCCTGGTCGGCCGGATGGACGCGGCGCTGGCCAGCCTGTAAACGGAAAGGAGAACGACGCCATGGCGCGCAGGAAAGTGCGTTTCGGGGTCATCGGCCTGGGGCTGATGGGCAAGGAGTTCGGCAGCGCCGCGGCGCGCTGGTGCCACTTGTTGAGCGAGGGGCCGGTCCCGGAGGTCTACGGGGTCTGCGATGCCAACCCCGCGGCCTTCGGCTGGTTTCAGGACAGCTTTCCTTCGATAAAAATCGCCACCCAGAGCTACCAGGACCTCCTGACCTCCAAGGATATCGAGGCGATCTACTGCGCCGTGCCGCACAACCTGCACGAGAAGCTCTACGTGGACATCATCCGGGCGGGCAAGCACCTGATGGGCGAGAAGCCCTTCGGCATCGACCGGCAGGCTAACGCCGCGATCCTACGCGCAGTGCAGGAAAACCCCAAGGTGCTGGTGCGCTGCTGCTCGGAGTTCCCCTACTTCCCCGCGGCCCAGCGCCTCACCGGCTGGATCCGGGAAAAGAAGTTCGGGCGCATCCTGGAGGTGCGGGCCGGCTTCCACCACTCCAGCGACATGGACGTGAGCAAGCCCATCAACTGGAAGCGCATGGTGGAAGTGAACGGCGAGTACGGCTGCATGGGCGACCTGGGCATCCACACCCAGCACATCCCCTTCCGTTCCGGCTGGACGCCGCGCACCGTGTACGCCGCGCTGTCCAAGGTGGTGAGCGAGCGGCCTGACGGCAAGGGCGGCACCGCGCCCTGCCTGACCTGGGACAACGCCGTGCTGTCCTGCGGGGTGGACTACGACGGCTACTCCTTCCCCATGGTCCTGGAGACCAAGCGCATGGCCCCGGGGGCCACCAACACCTGGTACATCGCGGTGGACGGCCTCGCGGCCTCGGCGCGCTTTTCCACGACCGAGCCCAAGAGCTTCTACTACTGCGAGACAAAAGGCAAGGAGCAGGCCTGGTCGCGCGTGGACCTGGGCTACGCCTCGGCGGTGCCCGCGATCACCGGGGGGATCTTCGAGTTCGGCTTCCCGGACGCGATCCAGCAGATGTGGGCGGTATTCCTGCAGGAGCTGGCAGGCGAAAAGCCCGCCTTCGGCTGCTTCTCCCCGGAGGAGACCCATCTGTCCCACGCCCTGCAGACCGCGGCCCTGGACTCGCACAAGAACAAGTCTGTGGAGAAGGTGGTCCTGTGAACCCGACCGACCGCAAGCCCAAGGTGGGGCTGCTGCCCCTGTACCTGAAGCTGTACGACGACGGGATGCCGCAGGCGCGGCCGCGCATGGAGAGCTTCTACCGGCAGATCGCCGCCGAGCTGGGCGCGCGGGGCCTGGAGGTGCTCACCTCGCCGGTCTGCCGGGTCCGCCCGGAGTTCCAGGTCGCTGTCCGCGGCTTCGAGCAGGGCGGTGCACAGGCGATCGTCACCCTGCACCTGGCCTACTCCCCGTCGCTGGAATCGGCCGACGCGCTGGCCTCCTCCCCTCTGCCGGTGATCCTCTGCGACACCACCCCGACCTACACCTACGGCCCGGAGCAGGATCCCGAGGAGCTGATGTATAACCACGGCATCCACGGCGTGCAGGACCTATGCAACCTGCTGCTGCGCCGCGGAAAACCCTTTGAGCTTGCGGTGGGGCACTGGGAGTTCAGCGACGTGCTGGACCGCGTGGCGCGGCACGCCGTGGCCGCGCACATGGCCTACCGCCTGCGGCATGCCCGGGCGGGGTTGATCGGTGAGGCGTTCCGGGGCATGGGGGACTTCTACGTCTCCCCGGCGGATCTGAAGAAGGACCTCGGGATCGAGACCCGGGTGCTGGACGCCGGACGCTTCCGGCGCCTGGCCGCCGGCCTCACCGAGGAGGAGCTTTCACGGGAGCGGAAGCAGGACCGGGAGCGCTTCGAGTTCCGGGAGGTGAAGCCCGAGACCTACGAGCGCAGCCTGCGCACGGGCCTGGCGGTGGAGAAGTGGGTAGCCGAGGAGCGCCTGGACGCCTTCTCCTTCAACTTCCTGAGCGTGAGCCGCGCCCGCGGCCTGGACACGGTGCCCTTCCTGGCCGCCTCCAAGCTGCTGGCGCGCGGCGTGGGTTACGGCGGGGAGGGGGACCTGCTGACCGCCGTGCTGGTGGCCGCCCTGGCCTCCGCTTACCCGGAGACTAGCTTCACCGAGATGTTCTGCCCCGACTGGGAGCACGGCACGGTGTACTTAAGCCACATGGGCGAACTCAATTGGCGCCTGGTGGACGGCAAGCCGCTGCTGCTGGAGATGGACTACAACTGGAGCGACGCCGCCAACCCGGTCTACCTGGCCGGCCGCTTCAAACCCGGCAAATTCCTGCTGGTCAACCTCGCGCCCGTGCGCGGAGGCTATCGGCTGATCGTGGCCCCGGCGGAGATGCTGGAGGTGCGCGGGCAGGACCGCATGGAGCGCTCGGTGCGCGGCTGGTTCAAGCCGCCCCTGCCTCTGCCTGAGTTCCTGGCCGCCTACAGCCGCCTGGGCGGCACCCACCACCTGGCCCTGAGCTACGGGGCGCCGCTGGAAGCCGTGACTGCCTTCGGCCGCATGCTGGGCTGGGACACTCAAGCCATCGGCTGAGCCGGACGGGGCAATAAACAGATTAGTCCCACAGATGGCACTCGATACCCTTCAAAGCGCAGAAACTCTTAAGCTCAGGGACCAAGTCCCCCGAAACCATGTGAATATGGTTGGAACCGAACATCTGCAGGAAGTCCTCCCCGGCCATGGTCTTAACGAAGGCCTGAGGGAAGGCGGCCGTCGTGTATGCCAGCTGGGCGGCATTCCTTTCCTCGACCTGGCCCGGCAGCACAGCCATCCAGTATTCCCTTTTTCGTCTGCACAGGCGAGCTAGGGTTACCTGCTGAACGCCGACTACCATGGGCAGCGCCCCGCCGCCTCCGCGTCCGAAGACGTGCGGCACCATCCTGACACCGGACAGCCCGCTGCCGTCCTTCGCGGTGGCGGCGAAAGCCGCGGGAATTGCTCCGCAGTTGGCCAGCGTCCAGACACCGTTGGCCGTATCCAGCCAGCGCATATCCAATAAAGCTGTGGGCGAGCCCCCGGAGAGCAGATGCAGAATTTGCATGGTCAGGGCTCCGTCCGCATCCGCCTCACAGGCGTGAACGATCGCGGGTTTCTCCCCATCGGCGTCCAGTTGGCCGTTGATCAGCATGTGCGCCACGCACTGCGTGGCGTAGCCGTCGCTCAGTTCGGGTTGGCACTTCACCCCCACGAAATCGAGACCTCTGCGGGCTACCAGCCGGCGCGTGGCCAGGTAGCTGCGGACCTGGCGTTCCAGTCCGGCGCGGGTGAATCTCCCACCGAACTGCACTTCGCCCAGCTTCTCGACGAGCCAGTTCAGATGACGCTCAACCTCACCGTCGGGGAGCGTGCCGGCCAGCCCGACGATCTCCTGCTGGTCCAACGGCTCGATATCGACCCCGAACACCTGCTGCCATTGGGCGGGGTCAGCGGAGGCCGTGGCGATTCCCAGGCTTCGGCCTCCGAACAGTCCCAGGGTTTGCCCCTTCAGCCTGTTCGCCGCGGCGGCGGCCCGGCCGAAGGCCACGACGCAACGCTGCTCGTCTGATCGGCGGTGGTCAAAAACACGGCGATGGAGAACTCCGATCTGGTCCAGGGCACCACCGGCTCCGAGAAGGCCAACGGTGCTGGATGTCTCCGGCCGGCTGTTACCCAATAGCAATTTGGGCAGATCGATAATAGCTGACAGCTTCACGGTCAGCACCGGGTCGGTCCAGACAGGGATGTGAACGATCAGCGCCTGGGCCTCGCTTGCCCGCACCTTCGAGGCGAAAGCCTGAACCTGCGAGGCGGAGGCGATGGGTTCCGACTCCAGGACTTCTGCGGACTCTCGCAGCCAGCTCAGTGCTTCTAGTTCCTCCCGAACGTAGGGTTCTCGCTGCCGGCGGAAGTCCTCCCGGGTTTCGATCAACGTGGCCAGGGCTACCTGCGGCCGATTCATCGTCGGTCTCACCCCCGTTTTTTGCGGCTGTTGATGTAAACCGCGAGTAGAATCACTATTCCTTTGACAGCCGGCTGCATCATCGGGGATATGTTCAGGAGGTTCATGATGTTGTTGATCGTCCCCAGGATGATCACTCCCATCAGGGTGCCGATGACGCTGCCCTCCCCGCCGGCGAGGCTGGCACCGCCAATGGTCACCGCGGCGATCGAATCCAGAAGGTATGGCTGACCGGAAGCGGGATGCCCCTCGCCGACCCGGGCCACCGCTAGGATTCCCCCAATGCTGGCGTACAGGGCCGACAGGATGTAGGCCAGCAGGCGGACGGTGACCACCGGAATGCCCGAAAGAAACGCAGCCAGCTCATTGCCGCCGACGGCGTACGTGAAATGCCCCAGGCTGAGCCGCAGGTAGAGACTCACCCCCAGAAGGGCCGCGATCCAGACGATGGCCGGGTAGGGAATTCCGAAAATAGCCTGCTTGTTGAAAGCTACGAGGGCAGGGGAAAGAGGGGCGCCGTTCAGCCCGGAATAGACCCCCGCTCCTCCGCTGATGACCTGGGCCAGGGAATAGACGAAGAGCATCATGGCCAGGGTGACGACGAAGGCCGGCAACCGCCGCAGGGAGACAAAGAAGCCGTTGATCAGGCCGATGACCAACGGGACGACCAGAGTCATCACCAGCGCCCCCGCCAGTCCCGCGAACTGGAAGACCATCAACAACACCGTACTCAGGCCCACGAGCGAGCCCACGCTCAGGTCGATGCCGGCGGTCATGATGACCAGGAACTGGCCCAGGGAGACCACCCCCAGAATCGCGTTCTGAAAGACCAGATTGAGCAGATTGCTGGGCTTCAGGAAGACGCCCCTGGAGAGGATGGCGGCTAAAGCGAAGAGCGCCACCAGGATGATCAGGGTGGTCACTATCCGCTGGGTGTCGGTCTTGCTGCGGACCTTCCACTGCTGCAGGTAGGTCAGCTTAAGCATTGGCGGGCTCCCTCTCCTCCTGGTCGCCGCCCCGGGTCCTTAGCTGGCTCAGCGCCACGGCCAGGAGCACGATAAGGCCCTTGATCATGCCCTGCCAGAACGGCGAGATCCCGGACAGGTTGAGGATGCTGTTGATCAGCCCGAAGATGAGCACTCCCGCCATGACCCCGTCGATCCTGCCCTTGCCGCCGAACAGGCTTCCGCCCCCCACCACCACGGCCGCGATGCTCTCCAGCTCGTAGTTCACTCCGCCGACGGGAGAGCCCGACCCCAGCCGGGAGGTCCAGATGATCCCGCCGACGGCGGTCAACAGGGCGGAGAGCACGTACACCGTCAGCTTGACGGAGGGGACCTTGATTCCGCTCAACCGACAGTTCTCCTCGCTTGAGCCTACCGCGTAGACGTAACGGCCCAACGGACGCCGGGTCAGGAAAAACAGACACAGCAGCGCGACCCCGACCCAGATGTAGGTGGAGACGGGTATCCCCAGCAGGGAGCTGGACCCGAAGGCGATGAATGAATCATTGTAGACCGGTACGGGCCGGGCATTGGCGATCTGCATTGCCAGGCCTCTGGCGACCCCCATCATCCCCAGGGTCACCAGGAAAGGCGGCATGCTCGTCCGGGAAACCAGCAGTCCGCTGAGCGCACCCATGGACGTGGCCAGGACCAGCCCGCAGGCGATTCCCAGCCAGACATTGTACCGCGTCATGACCAGGGCTGCGGTAATGGAGGTCAGCGCCACGACGGAACCCTGGGACAGGTCGATCCCCGCGGTGAGAATGACCAGGAACTGGCCCAAGGCCAGAAGCCCGATGATCGAATATTGGTACAGGATGGCGGACAGGTTCATCTGCGAGAGGAAGTTCCTGACGCCGACGGCGCCGTAGAGGACAAGCACCAACAGGACGATCCAGGCACTGTACGGATTCAGACGCTGCAACAGCCGCCGCGCGATCGCGTTATTTCTCACCGGAGCGCTCCTTCCCCGCTTCCAGCGCCAGGCTGAGCACCCTCTGCTCCGTCGCCTCCCGCCGGGGTATTTCTCCGGCGATGCGGCCCTTGGCCATGACCAGGATCCGGTCCGACTGGGTGAGGATCTCCGGGAGGTCCGACGAGATCATCAGGATGGCCTTGCCTTCCTTCTTGAATTTCTGCATGAGCTTGTAGATTTCTTCGCGAGCCCCGACATCCACGCCCCGGGTGGGCTCATCGAGGATCAGGACCTCGCTGCGGGCCGCCAGCCACTTGGCGATGACGACCTTCTGCTGATTGCCTCCGCTCAGGTAGCGGACTTCCGAGTTGAGGCTCGGGAACCGCACTTCCACATCCTGGATGATCTTTCGCACCAGGCTGCGGATCCTGGACCAGGGTACGACCCCGAACCTGGAGGTGGCCTGTACGGCGCTGTACCCGGCGTTCTCAGCGAGCGGGCGCACCTGGATCAAGCCCTCCTCTTTGCGGTTCTCCGGCAGCATCCCGATCCCGTAGGCCAGGGCCTGCCGCGGCGAGCGGACCCGGATCCGCCTGCCCCGCAGCCACAGCTGCCCGGAGCTGATCGGATCGGCGCCGAAGATGCCCCTGGCCATTTCGCTGCGCCCCGAACCGACCAACCCAGCCAAGCCCACGATCTCCCCCTGATGCAGCGCCAGGTTGATGCCGGAATACACCCCCTTGCGGCTCAGGTTCTCCACCCGGAGGATTTCCTCCCCCGACTGGTCGTCCTTGCCGCGCCGGCTGAAGTCTATCTGACGGCCCACCATGGCCTGGATCAGGCTTTCCTTGTCGAACTCCTGGACCTTCCCCATGCGTGTAACCCACCCGTCCCGCAGTACGGTGATCCGGTCGCCGATTTGGAAGATCTCGTCCAGGTGGTGCGAGATATAAATAAGCCCCAGCCCCTGCTGCTTCAGCTTGCGGATGATCCGGAAGAGCATCTCGATCTCCGAGGCGGTGAACACGGCCGTGGGTTCGTCCAGGATCAGGATGCGGCTTTTAAGGGAAAGGGCCTTGGCGATGGCCACCAACTGCTGGTGGGCGATCTTCAAGCCGCCTACCGGGGCGTTCAGCCGGAGGCTGACCCCGATGTCCTCCAGCAGCTTTTTCGCCCGCAGCTTGAGGGCCGCGCGGTCGATGTTGCCGTTCCTCTTCCGGGGCTCGTTCCCCAGGGAGATGTTCTCCGCCACGCTAAGCGCCGGCACCACATCGATTTCCTGGTAGATCGTGCTGATCCCATGGCCGAGAGCCCAGCGCGGGTTCAAATGGGCAAAGTGCTGCCCCAGGAAAGTGATCTCGCCGCTGTCGCAGCGGTACGCCCCGGAGATGATCTTGATCAGGGTCGATTTCCCAGCCCCGTTCTCCCCGACCAGACAATGCACTTCCCCGGGGTGCAAGTCCAGGGAAACGTCGTGCAGCACCTGCACTCCGGAGAACGACTTGTTCACTGCCTTGAGCTCGAGCAGCGGGACCTCTTCCAGCATGCGACCCTTCCCCCAATTAAACGCAGGGGCGGGTCCGCACCCGCCCCTGCCAGCTCCTCGTGCGAATGACGGCTAGAACTCTAACCCCTTGGCCCGGATGTCGTCCAGGTACTTTTTGGCTTCATCCTTCTTTTCGGCATCGAAAATCTTGATGGGCACCTGCTGCTTGGCGGGAACCGACTTCCCGGCCAGGATTTCCAGGGCGCTCTTGATAGCCAGCTCACCGAAATACGGAGGCGTCTGGGTCTCGCGGGAAATGTCCCCCGCGATGACCGCCTCGATGGCCAGGTAGTGGCCGCCTTCCCCGACGACGTGCCCCAGCAGTTCCTTGCGGCCAGCGTTCTTGATCGCCTGGATGGCCCCCATGGTCATGGCGCTGTAGTCGGAGCGGACGATGTCGATCTGTCCTTTGGCGAACCTCTGCAGGAAATCCTCCATGACCTTCAAGCCGCCCTCGGTGGTGAACCCGGCGTCCGCGGTGGCCACGGTCTTGATCTTGGGGTACTTGGCCATCACCTCGTCCCAACCCTTGTTGGCATCGATGACGGGCGAAGCGCCGGCCATGCCCTGGACGTGCACCACGTTGCCGCGCGGCTCCCCGTACTTCTTCTTCAGCAGCTCGACCGCTTTTTCCGCAAGCTTCTGGCCGGACAGTACGTGGCTCTGGGTGATTTCTGTCTTGTAGACGCCGACTCCCGGGACGGCCTCGATGGTCCGGTCGATGACGATGAGCGGGACCTTGGCCTGCTCGCACATTTTAATGGCCGGGACCAGAGCCTTGGATTCCAGCGGCGAAAGGATCAGCGCATTCGGTTTCTGGGCCAGCATGTTCTGGATGTCCGCCAGCTGCTTGGCGGGGTCCTGGTTGGCGTCCAGGCTGATCAGCTTGACCCCCAGCTTCTGCGCGGAGGCTTCCATGTCCTTCTGGTTGGTTACCCGCCACGCGTTCACCAGTTCCGCCTGGGCATAGGCAATGAGGTATTTGCCCTGGGCGGACAGCACCCCCACGCCGGCGCACAGCAGGAGCAGGACGATGAGCATTCTCTTCACCAATCTGTTCATTCCTCTTCCCCCTAATCCGGGTATTTCCCAAGGGCCGACGGCCCTTCAGCGAACTTAATTGACGGGGACTCCCCTTAGCTTGTCGCGGATCCAGCGGATGTGCTTGCGGTGGACCTCCAGGGTCCTGTCCATATCGCCGGTCTTGATGACTTCGATGAACTCCTTGTGTTCCCGGATCGATTTCTGGATGTTCACGTTCTGCAGCGACTTTTTGATCTCCTCATGCATGAACGCCCGCAGCGTCCGATAAATGGCCGTGAACAGGGAGTTGTTGCTGGCGGCGATGATCGCGCCGTGAAACCGATAATCCGCCTGGATCAGGGCTTCCAGATCCTGCTGCTCGACGGCGGCCTTGATGTCCTCGATTACTTTTTCCAGTTCAGCCATGACGCCGCCGGCGCTCTCCGGGTTCTGCCGGTAGGACTCGACCAGGCTCCTCAACCCGAACTGCTCCAACGCCTCGCGAAGCTGGATCAGTTCGACAAAGTCGTTCTCCCCGAGCAGGATGGACCAGGTGAGGGCTTCACTGGAGATCTTGCCCCGGTCGCACACGTAGGTCCCTCTTCCGGTTTGGGATTCCAGAACGCCCAGGTAATGAAAAATCTTCACCGCCTCCCGCACGGAGTTGCGGGCAATGCCGAACATGTTGGCGAGCTCCTGCTCCGTGGGCAGCTTGTCATGGACCTTGAACTGGCCTGAAGCGATAAGCTCCTTCATCCTTTCCATGACCCGTTCTACGACCGTTGTGCGCTCGATTTTCTTAATTTCCACAGTCCATCCCGATTGCCAGATTGTTCAAATGTAGGATAATTCTATTCTACTACTATTGGTTCTGTCAAGCGTTTTTTCTTGACAGTGGCGACCCCAGCCGCCAATGTGGCCTGGCGCAGGTGCGCGGGAGGCAGTCAATGCAGGAATCGCTCTCGGTGGTGCTGGCGGGGCCGCAGGACCTGCAGGTGCGGCGGGTCCCGGTTCCGCGGGTACCGGGGCCGGCGGTCAGGGTCCGAATGAAGACCTGCGGCATCTGCGGCAGCGACCTGCGATACCTGGCGGGCGAAAACCCCTGGAGCCTGCACACCCTAGGGCGGCACGTGCCCTGCCCGCCGGGAGTAATCCTGGGCCACGAGGTGGCGGGCATCGTCCTGGAAGACGGCCGCGAGCGTCGCGTCGGCATCCTGGCCTTCAAGGGCTGCGGTCAATGCCTGTACTGCCGCACCCGGCGGGAAAACCTCTGCGCTGAGGTCCAGCACATCGGGCATGCCAGCGGCTGGCCGGAAATGCCGCATTACCCGGGCGGCATGGCCGAGGAGTTCGAGGTGTGGAAGAACTTCGACTATGACCTTCCCGATTCCGTCTCCTTCGAGGAGGCCACTTTCCTGGACGGGCTGGCCGTGGCGGTGCACGCCGCCGAACAGGCCCGGCTGGAGCCCGGGATGCGCGCCGGCGTCATCGGGCTGGGACCCATCGGGATGCTGTTCGCCCAGCTCGCCGCGCACCGCGGAGCTGAGCAGGTGACAGGCTGGGATATCGCACCGCTTCCCCCTGGCCGAGGCCCGGCAGGCCTTCGAAGTGATGTGCCGGAAAGAGGAGAACCAGGCCTACAAGATCATCCTGACGCCCTGAAAGCTTGCCGCCCTCGAGCACCCGGATGGGTCGGATCCGGGCGCGCGCGTCAGCGATCAGCGCCATGGAATTCGGTCCACGATGATCGCCTTGACCTCGGCCAGGAGCGGGAAAAGAACGTTGGTGTCGCCGCAGATGTGCAGGCGCACCAGGGCGCCCATACAATGGATCGCCTCTACGTACCGCTTTTCCCACTCCAGCACCACCCCGCGATACAGCTCCGG
>CAZMWZ010000036.1:11773-18572 GCA_964570045.1 uncultured Spirochaetaceae bacterium | reverse complement strand
GCGGGCATCCGTGAGGGTGACCTCCGCCCGCGGCGGGGTCACGGCAGCGGCGGAGGCCGCTATTTGCGGCGCGGAGGCCGCGATTGGCGGCGCGAGCGCGGCCACGATCTGCTGGATGTCTCGACTGGTCAAGGTGGGAGCCGCGGGCTCCAGCAGGGTGCGGAAGCTCAGGCGGGCATCGGCCAGCTGGGAGAAACGCACCTCCCGGCCGGAACGAAGATCCGCCGGATCCAGCCATCCCGCCAGGGCCAGGCTCTCCTGCTTCCCCTCCAGGGTGACGTTGCGGCTGCCTTCGATGCGCGCCTTGCCGGTCGCGTCCACCTGGGTTACCCGCGCGGCGAAACGGGACTCCAATGTGTACTGCTGCCGGCCGCGGCTACTCATCTCCCCGCCGCTCCGCGCCTGGGGCAGAAAGGAGAACAGGTTGCCGAACTCCCCGCCGAAGAACTCCAGGGTCAGGCTTTTCGCGTCGCTGGACACCGCCTGGAAGCTGAGCGAGGTGGCTCCGTCGATCTGCACGTAGACGATGTCCCCCGCGGCGACGGCGGATTTCGAGGTCAGGTAGCCGTCGAACGCGGGAGTCCACAAGGTGTCCGCCCAGCCCCCCAGGCTGGCGGCCAGGATCGCGGGGATCAGGATGCGTTTCACCTTCATTGCGCTCTCCTACATGTATTATCTGTAGGAAGCCGGAGTGGATAAACTACTTCTTCTTATGCCGGTTCTTCCGGAGTTTCTTTTTCCGCTTGTGCGTGGCGATTTTGTGTCGCTTTCTCTTCCTACCGCAAGGCACTGATGTGGGCCCCTTTCAATGGATTCTGTCAAGACAAGACGGCTCATTATGCTGAAGGCGCCCCCCCGCGTCAAGAGGCGGCGAGAAATCCTTCGATCCGACGGACCACCCTTTCGGGTTCAGCGGCCGGCAGCCACTCCACGCCGGGGAGGGACTTGAAGAAGGTGATCTGACGCTTGGCGTAGTGCCGCGAGTCCCGCTGGATGGCCTCGCGCAGGTCGGCCAGGGTCCAGCAGCCCCGGCGCATGATGAAGAATTCCCGGTAGCCGATGCCCCGCAGTCCGGGGTCCCCCGGGCCGTAGCCCCTGGCCAGCAGGCCGGCCACCTCGGCGACCAGCCCCGCGGCGAACATGCCCTCGACCCTTCCGTCGATCCGGCGGTACAGCTCCGCGCGCTCCCGGGCAAGACCGAGGGTCAGGAAAGAGTAGTCCGCTCGGGGACGGTCCGGGTTGACGAAGGAGGAGAGGGGACGTCCCGTCGCGCGGTACACCTCCAAAGCGCGCAGCACGCGGTAGGCGTCGCGGTCGGCCACCGCGGCCCGCGTGACAGGGTCCGCCCGGGCCAGCTCCGCGAGCAGAGGGTCGAGGCCCTTTTCGGCCAGCTCGGCTTTCAACTCCCGGCGGATTGCCGGGTCGGAGGCAGGGGCTTGCGCCAGGCCGCAGATGAAGCTGCGCAGGTAATACGCCGTACCCCCGCAGAGCACGGGCAGGCCCCCGCGGGAGCGGATGCGTTCAACCAGGTTTTCGGCCAGGCGCACGAATCGGCCGGCGTCGAACTGCACGTCGGGGTCCACTACGTCCAGCAGGTGGTGCGGAATCGTCCGCAGCGTCTCAGGGGAGGGCTTGGCCGTGCCGATGTCCAGGTGTCGATACACCTGCATCGAATCGGCGTTCACGATCTCCAGGTTGGGGAAGCTCCGGATCAGACGGGCGGTGAGTTCCGTCTTGCCGACGGCGGTGGGTCCGAACAGGATGACGAGAGGCCTGCTCAAGTCTCCAGCCGGTAAGTCACCTTCTCCGTGAGGATTTGCTTGACCGCCGTGGACACGACCTTGCCCCGGTTGATCGCCAGCTCCGGATCACCGGCGAGATGGATCTGCATAGCCCGCTTGATGGTGGCGCAGGTGAGGATGTACATGTTGCCGCTGTACCTGATCAGTTTGTCCAAAGGAAGAATCACGCTGTTTGCCCCCGGTAATTCTATATATAGGAATATCTTGAAAAGATCAAGCCCCGCCGCGCCCGCCCTAGCGCGCCTGTACCGCGGCCAGGATTTTGCCCATAACGTACGGGGGCTCCCCGGCTTGCGTGTCCACCACCAGGTCCGCCAGGCGGTAGTCGTCGATATCGATCTGGTAGAGGCGCAGGTAGCGGTTGCGGTCCCGCGCGTCGCGCCTCTCCACGGCGGCCAGGGCTTGCGCTGGATCCAGCCCCTCCCGCACGGCGATGCGCCGCGCCCGCTCGCCCGGGGAGGCGGTGAGGTAGACCCGCAGGTGCGCGTGAGGCAGAAGCCAGATGGCCAGCCGCGAGCCCAGCACGCAGCCGCCGGAGGCGGCCAGCTCCACCTGCCGGCGGTCCAGGTACAGGTCGTACTGGTTGTCGCTCTCGGCCAGGCGGCAGAGCTCCTCGAAGGCCAGGCCCTGCTCGCGGGCCATGTCGTGAAAGGTGTAGTTGATGAGGCGCAAGCCGAGGCGCTCGGCCAGCAGCCTGGACACCGTGGTGTTCCCGCAGCCGCTCTTGCCGGAGATGGCGATGGTCAGCTCACTCGACATTGCGCACCTGCTCGCGGATCTTTTCCAGCGCGTCTTTCAGCGCCACCACCGCGGCGTCCACCTCCACCAGCGCGTTCTTGGCGCCGATGGTGTTGACCTCCCTGCCGAGCTCCTGGCACAGGAAATCCAGCTTCTTGCCCACCGCCCCGCTCTCGGAAACGGCGGCGCGGAAGCTCGCGAGGTGCGCCCGCACGCGCATCAGCTCTTCGTGGATGTCCGATCGGGACAGCAGCACGGCCGTTTCGGTAAGCAGGCGCGCCTCCTCCACCGAATCCCCCAGGACCTCCCGGAAACGCGCGCGCAGGTCGTTTTTCAGCCGGTCCTCCAGCAGAGGGGCCAGGCCCTCGATGCGAACGATCTCGGCTTCGAAGCCGGTCAGGATCGCCAGCACGTCCCGCCGCGTGGCCTCGCCTTCCCCCGCGCGTGCCTGGTCGAAGTCCTGGAAAGTCTTAGCCAGCAGCGCCTCCAGCACAGGCCAGAGCTCCAGGGGGTCGGAACGCGCCTCAGTGCGAATCACGCCTTCCAGCGCCAACAGGTGCGACAGGCGCAGGCGTTCCCGCAGGCCGGCTTCGCGCGCCAGATCCCGCAAGAGCTGGGCGTACACGCGCACCGCGCTGCGGTCCAGGCTCACCTTGGGGGCATCCTCGAGCTCGGCGGCCTTGAGGTACAGCTCCACCCTCCCCCGCAACACGCGCTCGGACAGGTAGCGGCGCACCTGCGGCTCCAGCACCGCCAAGGAAGGCGGCAGGTACACGAACAGGTCCAGGAAACGGTTGTTGTACGATTTCAGGGTTATGGTGAGCTGGCGCTTGTCGTCCCGGTGCTCCCCGTAGCCGAACCCGGTCATGCTCTTCAAGGGCTTCCTCCCAGACGTTCCAGCAATGCCCGCCCCACCTTCCAGTTGTCCCCCGCGCCCATGGTTACGAACAGATCGCCGGCCGCTAGCCTCCCGGCCAGCGCGTCCACCGCCTCCAGCGGCTCCTCGTAGTATTCCACCGCGGGGTGGCGGAGGGCGACCTCGCGGTACAGCGTCCGCCCGTCCACCCCGCCGTGGTCCTGCTCGCGGGCGGAGGCGTAGACGCGGTGCAGGACCACCGCGTCCGCGGAGGCGAAGCACTCCGCGAACTGCGGAAGCAGGGCCCGGGTGCGGGAGTAGGTGTGCGGCATGAAATCCACCACCAGCCGGCGGCCGGGGTAGAAGCTCTTGTAACCCTCCAGGGTGGCGCGGATTTCCGTCGGGTGATGTCCGTAGTCGTCCAGGAAGAGCACGCCCCCGGCCTCCCCCACCACCTCGCTGCGCCTGCGGGTGCCGCGGAACTCCGCTAGTGCCGCGCGCAGGCCTTCCAGCTCCCGACCGGCCAGCGTACGGCCCTCCCCCTCCAGCAGGGCGCCTGCCAGGGCCAGCGCCGCCGCGGCGTTCCAGGCCATGTGCCGGCCCGGCAGCCTCAGGCTGAACTCCCCCGGCAGGCCGCGCAGGCGGAAGCGAGTACGACCGTCAGCGCTCTGGACCTGTTCCAGCCGGAAGGCTCCTTCCGCCCCTTCCCCGTACGGGAGCAGGCGCAGGTCGCCGCGCTCCGCGCGGGCCCGTTCCACGACGGCGCGGGCACCCGGGTCGTCCGAGCCGTAAATGAGCGTCCCCCCGGGGGGCAGCAGGCGCACGTAGCTCACGAAGGCTTCCAGCACGTCCTCCAGGTCGCGGAAGTAGTCCAGGTGGTCCGCCTCCACGCCGGTTACCACCAGGCGCCGCGGACGGAAGTGCAGGAAGTGCCGGCGGTACTCGCAGGTCTCGGCCACGAAGTAGCGCTCCCCGCGCACCAGGGTCGAGCGGCCGCCGAAGCCGGCGACCTCGGAGCCCACCAGCACCGTCACCGGCAGGCCCAGGGCGTCCAGCAGGGTCCCGGCCAGCGCCGTGGTAGTGGTCTTACCGTGGGTCCCCGCCACGCCGGAGGAATCGGCGGCCGCGGAAAGCCGCCCCAGGGCCTGCGGATAGGAGAGCACGGGGATGCCGCGCGCCAGGGCCTCCCTGAGTTCCACGTGCTCTTCCGGCGAGTAGGCGGGGGAATGGATCACCAGCCGCACCCCCGGCTCCACGTTCGCGGCGGCGAAGCCTTCGCGGTACGGGATGCCGAGCCGGGCGAGCAGCGCGTCGGTGTAGAAGCGTTCAGTCCCGTCGGAACCGCTCACCGCGGCTCCCCGGCGCACCAGGATCTCCGCCAGCGCGGCCATGCCCGTGCCCTTGATCCCCACCAGATGCACCCGGTATCCCGCCAGCGAGGCCGGCCAGGGGTTCTCGGCCATTGCCGTCACTATAGCCAAAGGCCCCTCCTTGTTCAATTGCGGCAGCTGTAGCCCAGGATCGCTGCAGGGCGATCCTGGGCACACAAAGGCTCTCAGAGGGCGGGAGAGTCTGGCCGCGCTGCGCGGATTGCGCCGCGCTTAGCGTGGGATCAGGATTGTGAAGCCGAAGTACCCCTGCCACTCGGGGAAGGCCGTGATGGTGGGTACGAACCCCACCGTGGGCGCGACCTCCAGGAACAGCTCCAGCACGTTGTCCACCAGGAAGGCCTGCAACCCCAACGGGATGCGCGCCCCCAGGCCGAAGTCAGCGGGGTTGAAGTAGATGTGCGTGTACACGCCCACGCCGAGGAAGAAGTGCAGGAAGTCGACGATCTGGTAGCCGCTCACGATCCTGTAGTCGGCGCTCAGGAAAAGGTTTCCGGCCTCGGTGAAGTTGTAGCCGATCTTGAAGTCGAAGGGCGCGGGCCGGATGATGATCACGGCGTTGGGGTTGCCGAATTCCAATCCGAGCCGCAGACTGCTCTTGCCCTTGGCCGAGGCGCCCACGGCGCCCAGCGCCAGCAGAACCAAGAGGATCGTCATTACTTTCAGGCTGTGTTTCATGGTTCACCTCACCTCCATCTCCTAGGGGATTCGAACCCCTGCTGCCGGGATGAAAACCCGGTGTCCTAACCACTAGACGAAGGAGACACGTCGCGAAGCGAATATACGGCGATTGCGCCGCAGCTGTCAACCATTGAGCCGCGCAGGACTCGAACCTGCGACCCACAGCTTAAAAGGCTGTTGCTCTACCCCCTGAGCTAGCGGCCCGCAAAGGCACGGGCACTATAGCACCCGGCCTCCCGGAGTGTCAATTAAAGGGCTAATGCCAGCTCGAGCGCCAGGTTGAACACCGGCCGCAGCCCCGGTTCGGGTGAAAGCTCGGTGCCGAACATGGCCAGGTTCAGGGTGAAGGCGCCCAGGCCCAGGCCCAGGCCAGCGCTGGCCAGGCCCTGGTGGAACCCAGCCCGCAGCGCCAGGATTTCCAGCAGCTCCAGCTCCAGGCCCAGCCCGACGTGCAGCACCGGGTTGGTGGCCGAGGCCGGGTGGGTCAGAAAGTCCAGGATGTCCGCGTAGTCCAGCGCCAGTTTCAGGTCGCTAACGTAGCGGCCCAAACGGCCCAGCGGCGGCCGGAACATCAGGCCGGCAGACAGGTCGATGGGCTCCAGGCCCGACGAGGAGGCTGGCACCTCGGAGCCGAAGAACCCATCGAGGGTTTTGTAGTCGTAGTAGAGCGCCGGGGCGTACAGGTTGCGGCCCACCACGCCGACGGCAAACCGGTCTTTGTACGAGAACAGGATCCCGGCGTCCAGGCCGATCCCCAGGCTGAGCCGGAAGGGCGCACCCAACACGAGGCTGGCCGGGTCGCTGAACGCCGTGAAAAAGGACAGCAGGTCCTTGTCCAGCGAGCTCTCCCCGCCCATCACGGCGCGCAGCTCCCCGCCGATGTCCAGGCTGCTCTTCCATCCGGGGATGGGGATGCGCACCGCGTACCCGCCTGCAAAGGTGAACGCCTCCCCCATGGCGGTGGTCACCGTGGGCACCGCCCCGCGGGTGCTGATGCGCGTATAGCTGCGGGTGAAGAAACCGAAGCCCAGGCCGTGGCCCACGTAGCCGAAGGCGAGGGGCCCGACCAGGTCCAGCGCCGTGTACAGGTTCTGCATCAGCGCCTGCACGTCCGGGTCCGCGGCCAGGTCCGCGGGGTCCTGTCCCGCCCCGGCGATCATCACGCTGGCGATGTCGAAGATCGGCCCGGCCAGGTTGAGGGTGATCCTGCCCACGGCGAACCGGGGCTCGGGGCTGCGGAACCCCGCGGGGTTGGCGAACAGCGTGTCCAGGTCATCGGCCAGCGCCACGTGGACCCCCCCCATAGCCGCGGCGCGCGCCGAGGGGATTTCCCC
>CAZMWZ010000036.1:0-11673 GCA_964570045.1 uncultured Spirochaetaceae bacterium | reverse complement strand
GATCGTATCCAGATCCGCGATGGCGTCCGCCAGGGCTTGGGTCACCCCGGACAGCTCCGCGGCTAGGCTGGCGGCCAGGTAGGCCTGGTCCGGGTCGTCCTTGACCAACTCGTAGGCCTGGGCCATCGCCTGCGGGTCGCCGCTGGCCAGGGCCTGCTCGGCCCAGCTCACCTGCTGGTCGGGGGGCAGGTCGGCGGGGTCGCGCTGCAGGAAGGAAAGCGGGCTGTAGGTAAACACTGCCTGGCAGCCGGCCAGCAGCGCCAGCAGGGCCACCCCGGTCACCGCCAGGATCGATGCGCTCCGTCGGTTCATCATCTCCCCTCCATTATCGGCCGCGCGCCTCTAAAGCCGCAGCGCGGCCTCCAGGGCCAGGCCGGAGCTGGGCCGGTCCCCGAGGTGGCGCCCCATCTCCCGGGTGAAGAAGGCCGCATTGAGGTCCAGCAGGGGCAGCCTCACGCCCCCACCGAAGCTCAGGTAGCCCTGGTTGAGGCCGGCGCGCAGGGCCAGGAAGCGCAGCAGGCGGACTTCGGTGCCCAGGTGCAGCATGACCCAGGGCGAGCGCTCGCTGCGGATCACCCCGATCACGTCGCTCAAAGCCAGGTGCACCACCGGGTCGATGATCCTTGGGGCGATAGCGAAGCGGTAGGAGAGCCCCACGCTGAGCTCCATGGGGATCACGTGGTCCTCCGCAACGGCCGTCCCGCCGTCCGGAAAGCCGCCCGTGTCCCGGAAGGAGTCCAGCACTTCCCCGAATGTGCTCTGCGTATAGCCGATGCGGGTCCCCAGGAAATCCCGTACGGACACCCCAACCTTCAGCCCCCCGAGCTCCAGGATCGCTCCCAGGTCGATGCCGAAGCCGAAGCCGTAGAGCGCCGGCGCCGCTTCCAGCGCGGCGAACGGGTCGCCGCCGCCCTGCAGGGCATCAAGAAAACCGAACATCGCGGTGTAGTCCACCGGGACGCTCAGGCGCAGGATGGGGCGCAGGTCGCCGCCCAGGGAAAGCCGGGCCCCGAGGATCTTCAGCGGTACGGCGAAGCCGGCCACGAACTGAAGGTCGGCCTGCATGCTTCCGGCCGCCCCGAGGGCCGTTGGTCCCCAGACGTAGGAGTCCGTGCTCAGCACCGCGCCCAGACCCAGCCCTCGCCCCACGTAACCGACGCCGGCCGCGGAGCCGACGCCGAAACCGCCGGAGGTGACCTCTGCCTCCAGGAACTCCGTCAGGGCCACAGGGTCGTCCCAGCGCGGCAGGCTTTCGAAAAACCGCACGGGATTGGCGTATACCCAGCTGGAGGCGGCGAGCAAGGTCAGCTCCCCTTTCGCGGAGCTGAAGGCAGCCGGGTTGTAGAACAGCGCGCTGTACCCCTGGGCATTGGCGGTGAACGACCCGCCCTGGGCCAGCACCTCCGGGCTCAGCGGGACCGCAGGCGGCTCCAGCGACTGGGCGCTAGCCCGCTCTGGCGGCGCACCTGCAATAACGCCGGCCGCCAGGATCAGCAGAATCGCGGCTGTGACCCTACGCATCAGACCCTCCATAAAAGCTGATCCCCGCCGCGTCCAGGATGTTCTGCAGCGGCGTGCCGGCCGCGAACGGGTCCTCGAAGGCGCCTGCGGGAAGCGGAGGCTCCTGGCCCCGGGCGATGGCCCACAGCGCGTCGCGCGCCTCGGACTCGGAGGCATACAGCCTTCCGTCCTCCAGCGACTCAGCCACCAGGTAGCTGAACAAGGCCTTCTGGGCTACATCCCCCAGGTTTACGCCCTCCGGCACGGCAGGATCTGCACCCAGCCCGTTCCCGAAAACCAGATACCCGTCCCAGGCCGCCTGAAATCCGCTCAGGAGCTCGTCGAAGGCCTGCCGGGAGGCCAGCGCTTCCGCCGGGATGATGTCAGGCAGGAGGGCCTGCAGAAAATCCACGACAGCGGCCTCGTCGGCGAAGTCCAGGCTGCCAGGGTCCTGGTGGAGCAGCGCCGCGACGTTGTTGACCGCCTCGTCAGCGCCGGAGGTCACCAGGTGCAGGTCCGCGTACAGCACGGCGGCCCGCATCCTGTTGTCCGGCTCGGCGGACCCGGCCATAGTCGCCTCCAGGTAGTCCTCCACGGAGGCGAACGCCGCCTCGTCCTCCAGCAGCTTCTCCACGAACACGGGTGAGGCGAGCTCCTCCCCCAGGTAGTTCAGGGCTTCGCCCTCGGACATGGCTGCCAGCTCCTCCTGCGTGGGCAGCGGCACCGGGTCCAGGGACTGGAACAGGTTGAACTCGAAAAGCTGGGCGCAACCGCCCAATAGGAGCAGCGGCAGCAGCAGCAGCGGGAACAACGCTGCCGCCGCCGGGCCTGAACGCTTCATCGGACCTCCGGGCTTTACCTCGAAGTATACTCCATGCCTAGGCGAATATCATCCTTAGGCCGGGGCCAGAAATTTCGCTTCGCAAGGGTCGCCGTCGCTTTCGATTCTGGCCCGCACCATCCGTCCGGCCGGCCCCTCCGGCACCCCGCGCACCGCGCACGGAAGATAATTGCCGCTGACGCCTGTCCAGACCGGACTTCCCGAGGGATCGCGGCGCTTTTCTAGTACTACCTCGACCTCCCGCCCGACCCAACCGCGGCGGTATTCTTGCGCGAGCCGGTCGCTGAGCTGCGTCAGCGCCCGTACGCGCTCGTCGCGTACCCGTTCCGGGACCTTTCCGGCCATCCCGGCCGCCGCGGTGCCCGGCCTGGGCGAAAAGGGGAATACGTGCAGCTTGGCGAACCCCAGGCTCTCCGCCAGCGTGTAGGTAAGCCGGAAATCCTCAGCCGTCTCGCCGGGGAAACCCGCGATCAGGTCCGCGGCCAAAAACGGCGACTCCCGCGCGGAGCGCAGCAGCCCGGCGGCCCGCCGGACCTGTTCCGCGCGGTAGCGGCGCCGCATGGCGAGGAGCACGCGGTCGGAGCCGGACTGCACCGGGAGGTGAAAGTGCGGGCAGACGCGGGGATCACGGAGGGCCTGGACCAAGGCTGGTTTGAGAGTCTCCGGCTCCAGGGAGGAAAGCCGCAGCCGGACCCGGGTAGTGGCGGCCAGCAGGCGCCCCAGCAGCTCACCCAGGCCCACCTCGCCCTGCGGGGTTCCCACCCCGTTCCGCCAGGCGCTGAGGTTCACCCCGACCAGGACCACCTCGCGGTAGCCGGCGCTCTCCAGCGCCCGGGCGCGCTCGACGGCCGTGGCCGCCTCCAGGCTGAGCGAGCCGCCCCGGGCCAGGGGGACGCGGCAGTAGGCGCAGCGGTGGTCGCAGCCGTCCTGTATTTTCAGGAAGGCGCGGGAGTGGAAGCTGTAGCGCTCGACCTGAAAACCGAACGGGTCAGGTTGGCCGCCCCGCCCGCGCAACGCCTCGGCCCGGCCCCCGCCGCCTTCCTGCAGGCGGCGCGGCAGGTCCAGCAGCAG
Source organism: uncultured Spirochaetaceae bacterium (assembly GCA_964570045.1). Taxonomy (GTDB): domain Bacteria; phylum Spirochaetota; class Spirochaetia; order SZUA-6; family DRHE01; genus MIBK01. The sequence continues at coordinate 8,261 of CAZMWZ010000036.1, read as the reverse complement.
GCTCTTATCCGCCTGGGAAACCACGGCCACGTTGGGCCCCAGGCTCTCCAACGCCCGGGGGTCGAGCTGGGCATAGCAGCCGGTCACCACCAGCAGCGCCCCGGGACGCTCGCGGGCCAGACCGCGGATGAAGCGCCGGGCCTTCTGCTCGCTTTTCCCCGTCACCGTGCAGGTGTTGATGAGGTAGACCTCGGCCTCCTCGGCCGGGTCCACCAGCGAAAAGCCCTGGCCCCGGAAGGCGGAGGCCAGGGCCTCGGTCTCGAACTGATTGAGCTTGCAGCCGAAGGTATGGAAGGAGGCTCTCATCCCCCGGGGGACTGGCCCTCCACGCGAGCCTTGCCACGCTGTGCGTCCACCAGGTTGGGATTGAGCGCCAGCGCCTTGTTGTAGGCCTCCAGGGCGTAGCGGGAGTCTCCGCCCTTCTCGCGCGCATATCCCAGGCGGGCCCACCAGTCGGCGATGTTCGGGGAGTGGTACAGCGCGGTGGACAGGGCGATGTCGGCGTTGGCGAACTTACCCTGCTGGATGTAGATCTCGCCCATCAGATAGTACACGCTGTCGATACGGCCGCCGGTCGGGGCGATGGCGGCGTACTCCTCCAGATACTTCAGGGATTCCTGCCGCCGGCCCAGGTAGTACTGGGCTTCACCGGCGATCTCGATGATGCGCGGGTCGTAGCGGGAAACGGCGAAGGCCTTCTGGCTGGCCTCCAGGGCTTCCTGGTAGCGCCTGAGCTTGATCAGGCTCCAGCCCAGGATGGCGTGGGCGTCCAGGCGAGCGGGCATCTCCTCCAGCTCCCGGCGGCAGATGTCGACGGCCGCCTGGAAGTTGCCGCCGCGGTACAGCTCCAGGGCGTCCTGTTTTTCCTGGGCGTACAGCAGCGCCCCGGCCAGGAGCAGGGCCAGGGCGAGCGGGAGGGCTCTTCTCATTTCGGCGCCTCGGCCTTGGGCGCGGGTGACTTGTCGCGGCGCATGGTGCAGCGGCCGTTGTACTGGCAGCCGCTCTCCATGATCAGGTCGGGCGTGGCCAGGTCCCCGATCATGGAGGCGGTGGAGAAGAACTCCACGCGCGCGTGGGCAACCACGTCCCCTTCGATGCGTCCCTTGGAGGAGACGGTCCCGGCCTCGATCTTCGCCTTGACCACCGCCTTCTCCCCGATGTACAGGTCCGAGGAGGCCTTGATCTCGCCCTGGAACGTGCCTTTGATCATCAGCGGCTTCTGGAAGGTGAGCACGCCGGAGAAGTTGATGTCCTCCGCCAGGACCGTGTCGACGTCGGTCTCCTCGACCTGCTCGATCCTGACGTCCCGCATGTCTCTCATGGCGGGAATCGTAGCGTAGCCCCTAGGGCGTGTCAAGGTTCGCCTTGAGCGACTCCAGCGCCCGGTCCAGCGCCCGGCGCATCGCCGGGGTGTGCGGGTTGAAGCGCTGCAGGTCCAGGAACAGCCTCCAGGTGTCGTTGCAGGTCTGCTCCACGATCTCCAGGAGGCGCCGGTAGCCCACCGAGCCGATTTCCGAGGGACGGAGTTGAAGCTCGGCCAGCACGCGGCCCAGGTAGTGGGTCAACCCTTGAGTGAAGGCCGCCTGCCGGTCGTGCTCGTCGGGGGAAAGGCGGTGCACCGCCAGGCCGAAGGAGCCGAAGAACTCCGACCACTCGCGGTAGCGCTCCTCGCTCAACCGGACCGGCCAGAGAATCATGGGCAGCCCTTCCACCCCCCCCGCCCCCGAGTCAGGGCCGAACATGGGGTGACTGGCCAGGATGCCGACCTCCGGCGGGAGCAGCTCCTGCATCCAGCGGACGGGAAGCGCCTTCACCGAGCAGGTGTCCAGCACCAGCCCGCCGGGCTGGAGGCGCGGGGCGATGCGCCGCAGCACCTCCGGCATGGCGCCGATGTCCACGCACAGGGCCACGGCCGGCGTGGCGAGCAGCTCCTCCTCGCCTACCCGCCGTACCCCGGCCGGTGTGGGACGGGCCGGGTTGCGGGAGTAGGCCTTCACGGCCGCCCTGCCGGCGAGCAGGCCGGCGAAGAAGGCGCCGAACCTCCCCAGCCCGTAGACGCCGATCTCCATGCGCGCGGACTACAGCCGGAAAGCTTCCTTGATCGCCGCCACGGCCCGGTCCTCGTCGGCGCGGTCGATGATGCAGGCGATCTTGGTCTCGGAAGTGGTCACCGACTGGATGCGCACCCCGACGGCGGCCATGGTCTGGAAAAAACGCGCCGCCACGCCCGACTGGGTTTCCATGCCCGGGCCTTCCACGGCGATCTTCACCACCTCCCGCACCACTTCGGTCCGGAACCCGGTCAGCAGGCCCTGGGCCTTGGCCAGGTCGCCGCGCGGCAGGGTGAACGAGATCTCCACCCTGCCGTCCACGGGCGCGGTCTGGCTGATCATGTCCACGCTGACGTTCTCCCGCGCGATGAGCTGGAAAACGGCGGCGATCTTGCCCGTGTCGTAGGGCACCTCTATCAGGGTGACCAGGGCCTCCTCCTCGCTGACGTACAGGCGGGTGACGGCGCTGCCCGCGGTGATCATCTCCTTCATCCCGTACAGCCCGGGCGGCTTGCCGCTCAAGTAGCGGGCCGCCTGCAGGGCCCCGCTGGCGAAAATCGACCGCGAGTAGGCGGCGTGCCGGAACTCCACGACCTCGTCCTTGCCGGCGAACAGCACCTCGTGCTCCCCGACGATCGTGCCCGCGCGCACCGCGTGGATGCCGATCTCCTTCCTGTCCCGCAGCTCGCTGGCGGTGTGGCGGCCGTGCACGTACTTGCGGGAGTTCAGGAACACCTCGTTCAGGGCGTCGGCCAGCAGCAGGGCCGTGCCCGAAGGCGAATCCTTCTTCAAGTTGTGGTGCTTCTCCACGATTTCGATGTCGAAGCTCTCCCCCAGCACGGCGGCGGCCTGCTGGATCAGTTCCTTTACCAGATTGATGCCGAGGGACATGTTGGCGGACACGAAGATCGGCAGCCGCTTCGCGTACTTCGCCACGAGGCCCTTGTCCTCCGGGGTGTGGCCGGTGGTGGCGACGATCAGCGGCAGGCTGCGGCTCGAGGCCGCCTCCAGCAGCGCCGGCAGCGCCTTGGGCGAGGAGAAGTCGATCAGCACGTCTGCTGCCAGGCCGCAGGCAGCGAGGCTGGGGAAAACCGGGAAGCTCACTTTCCCCGGGGGCGGGGCGGCGTCCACCCCGGCGACGATCTGGATGTCCGGGCTGGCCGAGGCGACGGCAACCACCGCCTGGCCCATCTTGCCCGAACAGCCGTGGATGATGATGCGGATCATGGCTGATGGTAGCAGAAGCTGCATGACCTCGCAACCGCCAGCCGGGGTATCACCCGCTACTGCGGGGTATCACCCGCTACTGCGGGGTATCACCCGCTACTGCGGCCTCTTGATCCAGCGGCCGCCAGTCACTACACTGGCGGGACCCTGGCGCTTTCGAAGGAGGAGATCATGTACGAGGGAGTTTTCACGGCCCTGGTGACCCCGTTCACCGAAGAGGGGAAAATCGACGAGCAGGCCTTGCGCCGGCTGGTCGATTTCCAGATCGAGGAAGGCATCGACGGCCTGGTCCCGGTGGGAACCACCGGCGAAAGCCCCACTCTCGGGGCGGAGGAAACCGAGGCGGTGATCCGCATCACCGTGGAACAGGCGCGCGGGAGGGTGCCGGTCATCGCCGGCGCGGGCTCCAACAGCACGGACAAGGCCATCCACCTCACCGCCGCGGCCAAGAAGCTCGGGGCGGCGGCCAGCCTGCAGGTGGCGCCCTACTACAACAAGCCCACGGCGGAGGGCTTCTACCGGCATTTCACCGCCATCGCCGACGCCGTGGACCTGCCCATGGTCGTCTATAACATCCCGGGGCGGACCGGCAAGAACATCGAGAACTCCACCATGCTCCGGCTGGCCGGCCACCGCAACATCGTGGCGGTGAAGGAGGCCAGCGGCGACGTCAGTCAGATGATGAACCTCATCAGTCAGAAGCCGGCGGCCTTCGCGGTGCTCTCGGGCGACGACAACCTGGCCTTCCCCCTGATCGCGCTGGGCGGCAAGGGGGTGATCTCGGTGGCTTCCAACCTGGTGCCCGGGCGGATGAAGGAGATGGTGAGTGCGGCTCTGCAGGGGAAGTGGGACAAGGCGCGGGAGCTGCACTATAAGCTTCTGCCGCTGTTCAAGGCGATCTTCATCGAGACCAACCCCATTCCCATCAAGGCCGCGCTGGCCATGAAGGGCCTGATGAAGGAGGTCTACCGCCTGCCGATGTGCCCGCTGGCCGAGGAGAACCGCAAGACCCTGGCCGGGGTCCTCAGGGAGCTAAAGATCCTCTGAGGCCAGGCGGCGGGCCAGCCCGGCCAACGCCTCCGGTCCCAGCTCCTCGCCTCGGCAGCCCGGGTCGATCCCTTCGGCGGCCAGCGCCGCGCGGAGGCGCTCCGGCCCGTAACGGACCCCTGCGGGCCAGGCCTGCAGGTTGTTCCACAGGGTCTTGCGCCGGCTGCGAAACAACGCCCGCACCAGGTCGTTGAACAGCGCGCGCAAGGCCGGCTCCTCGGCGGAGGCCCGGGGCTCCAGTTCTACTACCGCGGACATGACCCGCGGCGCGGGGTAGAAGGACCCGGGCCGGACGGCGAAGCGTTCCCGCACCTCGTACGCGTGCTGGCAAAGCGCGGAGAACGAAGAGTAGTCTTTACCTCCCGGCCGGGCGGTCAGACGCGCGGCCAGCTCCCGCTGGACCGTGAAGACCAGCCGCTTCGGGGCGAAGCCCGCCTGCGCGAACGAGCCGATCACCGCCGAGGCGGCGCTGTACGGCAGGTTGCCGATGACTTTATCGGGGGTGCCCCAACGCTCGCGGACGTGAACCCAGCGCTCGACGGCGTCCCCGGGCTCCAGCACGAAGCTCTCCGTCCCGCCGAAGGCCCGCTGGAGAAAGCGCAGCAGCCCGTGGTCGATCTCGAAGGCCACCAGCCGGCGGCAGCGGCCCACCAGCCCGGAGGTAAGGCAGCCTAGTCCCGGCCCGATCTCCCAGACCACCTCCGCCGGCTGCGGGTCCAGCAGCTCCAGGATCCGGCCGCGCACCCCCGGGTTGACCAGGAAGTTCTGCCCCCAGCGTTTCTTCAGGGCCAGGCCCAGCCCGGCGAGGGTCGCGCGGATCTCGGCCGGCGAGTCGTAGTTCACACCGCGGCCTCCCGGGGGGGCATGAGGAAAAGGAGGGCCGCGAAGGCCGCCGCCACGGGCACCCAATACACGGGTCGCCATGCGACGCGCAGCTCCGGGAAGCGGGCAAAAAAGGTAAGGCATCCCAGGATCGCCCGGTGCAGGAGGTCCAGCGGCACGGCCAGGAGCGGCGGCACGGGGAGCAGGGACAGCGGCAGGGCGGCCAGCCCGACCCAGAGAAAAGCCGTGACCAGGGGGATCAGGGGCAGCGCGGCCAGTGCGCCGGCGGGATAGGCGGCGCCGAACACCGCGAGCAGCAGTGGGGTCGTGGCCGCCTGGGCGCCCAGGGAGACGGCCACGGCGGCGCCAAGGAAGCGCGGCAGCGGCGGGGTGAAGGCCCGTCGCAGGATCGGGCCTAGCAGGAGGATGCCCAGCAGCGACAGGAAGGAGAGCTGGAAAGACAGCTCGGCGGCGGCAGCCGGGTCACAGAGCAGCACGACCGCCGCAGCCAGGGAAAGCAGGTTCAGCGTCCGGGTGTCACGGTCGAGGATGAACCCCAGCGCCCCGGCTGCCAGCATGATCACGGCGCGCGTGAGCGAGGGGCTGGCCCCCGCCAGGAAGAGGTAGGGTAGCAACAGGAGCGCGCCGGCGGCGGCGCGCCAGCGGCGGCCGGGAAGCCAGGAAAGCAGGAAGGCGGCTGCCGCGAACAGGATCCCCGCGTGCAGCCCCGAGAGGGCTAGCAGGTGCAGGCTGCCGCCGGCTTGGAAAAGGGCCCGCTCCGCCTCGGGCACGCCCGCCCGGTTGCCCAGAAGGAGCGCGGACAGCAGCCCGGCGGAGTTCGGGCTGGAGGCTTGCAGGCGGCGCTCCAGCTCCCGATGCAAGGCCGCCCTGCGCGCGAGGAGCCCGGAGGCGTACCCCCCTACGGTAAGCTTTTCGGCCCAGCTCGCGAAGCGTACCTGCCCCGGGGCTCCCAGCGCCCGCACCGTGCCCGCGACCTCCACGAGCCGGCCCCAGTACAACCGCGGCCCGTCCCGCGCGGTGAGCTCGACCTGGCCCGCCGCCGACGCGCTGGCCTCCCGCGTCCACACCCGGCTCACCCGGACCCGGTAGCGCACCGCCCCCCCGGGCGCCGGGGAGCTGTCCTCGGCCAGCACGCCTGAGAACCCACGGATGCTCTCGGGGGGTACGCCGCCGAGCCTCCGCCCGGTGGGCGCCAGACTCGCGGCCGCGAGCGCCAGGCCTGCGCCCGCCGCGATCAGCCAGGCTCCCGTCCTGCGGGCCCGGGGCGCCTGGAGTCCGAGGAAAGACAGCCCCGCCGCGGCCATCGTCAGCCCGGCAGCAGCCACCGGCCGGAAGGATGTAGGAAGAATGGGAGTGAAAAACAGCCCCCCCCAGAGCGCCAGAGCGAAGGCCGTCAGGTAGGTGGCCCGGCAGCGCAGCATCCGGGTCCGTGGCGCCTCACTGCCACTTGAGGCCGGCGCGCACCCTCCTCGCCGCGGCCAGCACCTCTGGGGAATAGGACTTAAGGTATTCCACGTACTGCAGGTCGTCGAAGGCGACCTTGTCGCCCAGTCTTCCCAGGTTCTCGATCACCGCCAGCACGATCGTGCTGTCGAACTCCCTCACCTTTTCGGTGTAGGAATTGAGCAGGATGAGGTACTGGGTCAGGCGCACCGCCGCCTCGTGGCTGCCCATATCGCCCAGCAGGTTGATCGCCTCAATTAAAAAGCGGCGGTCGGCCAGACCGCGCTCGTATTCCAGCAGCACGGCATCGAAGTGCTCGATGGCCAAGGGGGTGGCCTTGGACCACTTGCGCCCGGTAAGGGCCTTGGCGGCCAGGAAGCGCAGCTCGCGGGCCAGGGTCTTGGACTGGTTGTCCGCCGCGGCGGTGTGCAGCCCCACGTCCAGGGCGAACTCGGCGACCGCCCCCTTGTCGGCGTCGACCAGGCGGGCGGACTCCATGGCCATGGAAAGGGCCAGCTTCTTCTCCGCAAGCGAGCTGTCACGCAGGATCCCATTGAACAGCGCCCGGTAGTCCCCCGGAATGGCCAGCAGGGACTCCCGGGCCTGGCTGGTGACGTCGTTGGTATAGCCCAGGTTCATGGCCGCGAACAGGGCGGGGAAGGCAACGGGGTCGCCCAGCGCGCCCAGGGTCCTGACGGCGGCGAGGATCACCGGCACTTCCGGCACCTTGCCCGTCTGGAACACGGAGTTCTGCGCCGCCAGCCAGAGGGTCAGGTTCTGGGCGATCTCGGCGTCCCCCTTGCCGATCACTGCGAGGGCCTTGAGCGCGCTCTCGCGCACCTCCCGGGAGGTGTCGGTCTGGAACAGCTTCCACACCGAGTGGCGCGCAGCGGCGAAGCCCGTGGTACGGATCAGGTCCAACGCGGCGACGGCCAGGGTCCGGAAGCGCTGGTCGGTCTCCAGATACGAGAAGTTCTCCAGGACGTAGTCCACGGCCCGCAGGTACAGCGGCCCCAGGTCCTTTGAGCCGCTCTTGCCCGCGTCCAGCACGACCTGCACCTTCACCTCCAGGCTGGCGATGGCGAAGTTGCGCAGGTAGCTCTTCAGCATGTCCTGGGAGTCCTGAGACCAGGAAGCGCCCGCGGCCAGGAGGAAGAGCAGCGGGAGGCAGAGAACGACTTTCCGCAGCAGCTTGCTATTCATCGATCGTTCGCTCCTCGTGGGATGGTGATGGTATATTATCGGCAGTCCTGCGGTAAAGCAATGCGCGCCGATGGGCAATTCCCACGCCAACGATTATAATATAACGCGCCTGGACGCGAAAACAAAAATCGTCTGCACCCTAGGTCTGGCTCGCGGCGGAGGGCGGATAGACCAATGTGCTGAAGCTGGAGGTGGTCGGGAACGTCACTCCTTGACCTGGACCTGCTCCCCGAACAGGTTGTAGACGTAGGTCAGGATGTGGTTGCGCGTCCGCACGGAGGGGGTCACGGCCTGGATGTGCAGCAGCGACACGTTCTTGGCGTTGTCGTAGTTCACGCCCTTCACCACCCCGCACATCACCGCCCGGGTGGAAGCCAGGTCGAACTGGATCTTGATGAAGCGGCGTACCTGGGACCGCGACCGCGTGTCGATCTTGTCAACCTTGAG
>CAZMWZ010000035.1:13306-19599 GCA_964570045.1 uncultured Spirochaetaceae bacterium | reverse complement strand
CGGCGGAGCGATCCACCTTGGACGGGTCCTTCCCGCTGAAGCAGCCGCCGCCGTGGCGGGCCATGCCGCCGTAGGTGTCCACGATGATCTTGCGCCCGGTCAGGCCGGTGTCCCCGTGAGGGCCCCCGATCACGAACCGCCCGGTGGGGTTGATATGGAAGGTCACCGAGCCCGTGAGCATCTCGGCGGGAATGGCCTTGCGGATGATCTCCTCGATGAACGCCTCGCGCAGCTCTTCGTTGCTCACGTCCTCCGAGTGCTGGTGGGACAGCACCACGGTCACCACCTCCCGCGGCACCCCCTTCTCGTAGCGGACCGTCACCTGGCACTTGCCGTCCGGGCGCATGAAGGGCAGGATGCCCCGCTTGCGCACCAGGGCGGCGCGGCGCATGATCGCGTGCGCGTAGTGGATCGGGGCGGGCATCAGCTCCGGGGTCTCGTTGCAGGCGAAGCCGTACATCATGCCCTGGTCGCCGGCGCCCAGGTGCCGCAGGTCGCGCCCCACCCCCTGGGCGATGTCCTTGGACTGCTCGTGGATGCAGCTCAGCACGGCGCAGGATTGGAAGTCGATCCCGTAGTCCGGATCGTCGTAGCCGATGGACTTGAGCACTCCGCGCACCACCCGCTGTAGATCGATGTAGCCGGCGGTGGTGATCTCCCCGCCCACCAGCACCAGGCCGGTGGTCGTAAAGGACTCGCAGGCCACGCGCGAGCCCGGGTCCTGCTTCAGCGCGCTGTCCAGCACCGCGTCGGAGATCTGGTCGCAGATCTTGTCCGGGTGCCCCTCGCCGACGCTCTCCGAGGTGAAAAGGTAGTCTTGTCGTTCAGTCACGGTTTGCCTCCGGTGGATGGTTCGTTGGTCAGGCACTGCGGCTGCCCGGTGGCCTCCAGCACGTTCAGCCACAGGGAGTCCTCCGGGGACAGGCGCTTGCTGCGGGAAGTGGCCAGTGCCAGGGGCACGTGGGTGATCTCGTCGTTCCAGTACCCGACCAGCATCCCGGTCTTGCCGGCCATGCCGGCGTGCACGGCGTTCTGGGCCAGGCGCATGCAGTAGATGGCATCGTGGGCGTTGGCCGGGACGGAGCGAACCAGGTAGCTGGGGTCGATGTACTTGAGGTTCACGTACAGGTCGGTGTTTTCTTTGAAATAGCGCTTGATATCGTTTTTCAGGAAGATCCCGATGTCCCCGAGAGCGGGATTGCCCGACTCGTCCTTGCGTCCGCTGGAGTCCGCCACGTAGCGCTGGCCGGCCCCCTCGGCGACCACGAGCACCGCGTGCTTCTTGCGTCGCAGGCGCTCCTCCAGCACCTGGTACAGCCCCCGCGGTCCTTCCAGGTCGAAGGGCACCTCAGGCACCAGCACGAAGTTAACGTCGTTCAAGGCCAGGGCGGCGTTGGCGGCGATGAACCCGGACATGCGCCCCATCACCTTGACGATGCCCACCCCGTTGGGCGCGCCCTTAGCCTCGATGTGGGCGGAGCGAATGGCCTCACCGGCCACCGCGAAGGCGGTCTCCAGGCCGAAGGTCTGCTTGACCAGGGCGATGTCGTTGTCGATGGTCTTGGGGATGCCGATGACGGCGATGTTCAGGCCGCGCCGGCGCACCTCCTCGTGGATGGCCAGCGCCCCGCGCAGGGTGCCGTCCCCGCCGATAACGAAAAGCAGGCAGATGTTCAGGCGCTGGAGGCAATTCACGATCTCCTCCGGCTCCTGGTGCCCGCGCGAGGAGGCCAGGATGCTGCCGCCCTTTTCGTGGATGTCGTCCACCACCTCGGGGTCCAACTGCAGCATGTCGTGGCGGTAGCGGGGGATGAAACCCTGGTAGCCGTAGCGAATGCCGTAGATCGTGCGTACCTCGTAGCGGTAGTGCAGCGTCATCACCAGGGAGCGGATCACGTTGTTGATGCCGGGGCACAGACCCCCGCAGGTGACGATCGCCGCCCGGGCCTTGGAGGGGTCGAAGAAGATCCTGGCCCGCGGCCCGGCCCGCTCGAACGCCGGCAGGGGAAGCCCCCGGGCCAGGCTTTGTTCGACCCGCCCGCGGTCCAGATCGTAGAGTACGGTTTCGTCCTCCGCCACGTAGTTGGCCACGTTCTCCCCGAAACGACTGGACAGGCCGAGGGGGGAAGGGATGGTCGCCGGGCCCAGGGTGGGGATGCGCAGATCGTCCGGTTTCAGATCTTCCATGTCTTGGTAAGCCCCATTTTCCCCTTGACCTCCAGCAGCGTGGCCCCGGCGTCGGCGCGGCAGGTTTCCGCGTTGGCCGCCAGCACCTCCCGGGGCATGCCCGGGCGGGAGGCCAGCTCCCGGTAGCGCTCGCGGATCGGGTCGAACTCCTCCATGAGGTGCTTGAGGAACAGCCGCTTACATTCCAGGCAGCCGATCTTCGCCGAGCGGCAGCCCCCCGCCACGACCTCGCTTAGCTCCGGCTCCGGGGTTACCAGGCGGTGATAGGAGTAGATGTTGCACTTCTCCGGCGTGCCCGGGTCGCTGCGCCGCACCCGGGCCGGATCGGTGGGGGCCGTGGCCAGCCTGGGCCAGATCTCCTCCGCGCTCTCGCGCAGCCCGATCGTGTTGCCCCGGCTCTTGCTCATCTTGGCGTCGCCGTCCAGCCCCATGATCCTGGGCGAGGAGGTGAGCTCCGCCTGGCACTCGGGGAAGGTGTCTCCGTAGCGGGCGTTGAAGCGGCGGGCCACCTCGCGGGTGAACTCCACGTGCTGGATCTGATCCTCGCCGACGGGCACCACCTCGCCCTTATATATTAATATGTCCGCCGCCTGGAGAACGGGGTAGTCCAGCAGGCCGATGTTCACGTTCTTGCGGTGCTGGGCCGCCTTGTCCTTGAACTGGGTCATGCGCTCCAGCTCGCCCAGCGGGGTGAGGGTGTTGAAGATCCAGGTCAGGTCCGCGTGGCCCGGCACCTCCGACTGCACGAACAGCAGGGTCTTTCCCGCGTCGATGCCGCAGGCCAGCAGCTCCAGGGCGAGCTGGCGCACGGCTTCGGGCATATCCGCCGGCTCGTACTGGATGGTGATTGCGTGCAGGTCGACGATGGAGATGTAGGTGCGGTACTGGTGCTGCAGGCGGACCCAGTTGCGGACGGCGCCGAAATAGTTGCCCAGGTGCAGCAGCCCCGTCGGCTGGATGCCCGTAAAGAGAACCTTCACAAATCGCTCCCGCTGTGACAGACTGGCTTCAGTATGTATAGGAGAGGGACTGCGCCAGTGTCAAGCCGCCGCGGTCTGAGGGCGGCCTGAAACGTGTCCTTCCTGCGCAAGCTCGCGGTAGCCGAGGGCAGGGCCATGGTCCGGGTGCGCCGGGCAGGGACGGGGGAGCTGGCCACGATCGGGGTGTGCCCCGCCTGCTGGAACATCCCGGAGAGGCGCCGAACGCTGCTCGTCCAGCTGGCCAAGATGGGCCTGGAGGTCGCGCACCGGGACGACCTGGCCGAGGGGGCTTTCCGTCCCGGGAAACCCCATGCCCCTGGCTGTCGTCACAGCCGCCTCCCGGGTGATCCCTGGGAGCGCTTCTCCAAGGCGGTGCGGGGGGCAGGGCCCCGAGGCCGCCCAGGGCGGCTCAACCCTCCGGGGCCGGGCGGGCGATCGCCTCCTTGAGCTCCCGTTCCACCCGGCTGCGGATGAAGCCGAACAGCTTGTGGTGGCCGCCGGACTCGAAGGAGGTGAATTGCAGGCCCAGCTCGCCGCGGTTGCGGGAAACCCGGCAGACCAGGGTGACGATGTCCTCCCCCACGCGCAGGGCGGCCAGGGGGATCTCCTCCCCCCTGCGCAGGTCGGCCGTGCTTTCCACGTCGGCGGGCTTGAACCCCGCCCCCTGGATCGAGATCTCGGCCAGGGAGCCGGTGACGATGCTCAAGTTGCGCGGGTGCACGAACACCAGCTGCACGCGGTCCCGGGCGGTGAGCACCAGGCGATGGAAGCAGCGCTGGTCCTTGACGGAGCGGTAGCGGCGGTATAGCTGGGCCAGCTGCCGCACCTGCTGCTTGTCGGACAGGTCGGCGCCCACGATCCCGTTGACCCCGAGGTGGGTGGCCTTGGCCGCCTCCTCGAAGGGCAGGGAGCCGGCCAGCAGCACGAACACGCACTCCTCCTTGGAGCGCTTCTCCCGCAACACCTTGATCAGGGTCTTCCAGTGACGGGGAAAGTCCACGGCGCTGGCCAGGATCATCTCCGGGTCCAGCTCCTCCAGGCTTTCGAGGAGCTTGACCGGGTCGCTGTAATAAAAGACTTCGAAGCCCAGCGGCTTGAGATGGTAGGCCAGGAGGTTCTTCAGGGCATCGCTGCGGGCGACGACCAGCGCCTTCATTCCGTGCCCAGGTTGACGGTCTCGTACCCCGTGATCAGCCAGATGCGGTCGCGGCGTGTCAGATAGTAGCTGAAGCGCTTGATTTCCGTGTAGTCCCGCTGCTTGAAGCGCTCGCTCACCAGCACGGTGGCTTCGAAGGGAGTGTAGCGGGTTTCCTGGACCTCGAACACCGTGGGGATCAGGACGATATCGTTGTCCACCACCTGTTGCGTGAGCAGCTGGCGGTAGCCCGCCAGGGCGGCCCGCCGAGCCTCCTCGGACATACGGCGGTAGCTTTCTCTGCGGGCGGGGCTGGCCTGGTACAGACTCTCCAGGTCCAGGTACAGGAAGAACTTCTCCCACTGGCTCTTCTGCCGGGCCCGCAGGGTGTAGCTCACCACCTCGTCGGGGGGCAGTGGTTCGCGGGCCAGCAGCGCGCCGGTCTCCGCCTCAATGCGCGCCTTCTCCTCCGGGAACACCACCGCGGGGCGCAGGCTCAGGGAAAGGGTATTGGAGCGCAGGGGGGCGGAGGGGGAGGTGGAGAGCTCGGGATAGAACAGCCCCCGCACCGTGTACAGGCCGGCCGCGCGGAAATCCACGAACTCGTTCAGGTCGACCGTGATGCCGTAGCGCTCCCCCGGCTCCAGGCTCACGTCGCGGAAGAACACCGGTTGATTCGAGTTTTTGGATCTGATAAATTTCTGAGCGTGGTCCAAAAGCAGGTTCGAAGGGGTGCTCACCTCGAAGTCCACGTTGAAGAAGCGGTTCTCCGCGATTTTGAAGCGGAAGGTCCGGTCGGAGTCGTTCATGATTGCCGCTTCCAGGAGAATCGGGTTCTGCGCGTCCCCCAGGTAATAGATCCTCTTCTCGTGGTAGCCTATCGAGAAGGACACGCCCCGGGTTTCGGCGTGGCCGAAGCCGGCGAGCAATACCGCAAACAAGAGGCAGGTCACTGTCCGTTTCAAGGCAGTCACTCCGTGTATCCATTTTGATTTTCGGACCAAATGCATGGTTTCCTTATTAATTAATCACCTGGCCTCCGTCCTGAGTCAATACGAGCCGCTCGCCGCTCTGGCCGCAAAGGTGGCCGGGGGCGCCTGGCCCGTGGAGGCGGAAGGCCTGGCCGGAGCGCTCCTGCCCCTGGTGGCGGAACGCGTTTCCACCGGCTGCTCCAGCCTGCTGGTCGTGCCCACGGAAGCGGAGGCCCGCGAGATGGTGGAGGACCTCGCGGTGTTCCGGCCGGAGGCAGGCCGGGAGGCGCTGCTGTTCCCCGCCTGGGGTACGCTCCCGTACGGCGACGGGCGGCCGCTGGCCGCGACGGGTGGGCAGCGGGCCAGCGTGCTCACCCGCCTGCTGGCCGGCGAGCCGCTGCTGCTGGTGGCCAGCCTGCGTTCCCTGCTGCACCCCCTGCCGCCCCCCGCCTATCTGGCTTCCTGCAGCCTGGCCCTGCGGGCCGGTGCCGACCTGGACCCGGCAGGGCTAGCAGAGAGGCTGCAGTCGCTGGGCTACCTGCGGGTGCCGCGCGTGAGCCTGCACGGGGAGTTCGCCCTGCGCGGCGAGGTGGCGGACATCTACCCCCACGGAGCCCAGGAGGCGCTCCGGCTGGTATTCGACCCGGACCGTCTGGCGGAGCTCAAGGGCTTCGACCCGGTGAGCCAGGCGTCCACCCGGCGCCGGGGGCAGGCGCGCGTCCCGCCCGTGCGCGAAGTGCTGTTCTCAGCCCATCTGGCCGACTGCCTCCGCCGCCGGCTCACTTCCAGCGGCGGGGAGGAGGAGGAGGAGGTCGACGCCCTGTTGGAGCGCCTGGCCCTGGACCCGGAGTCTCCGGGGGCCGAATACCTGCAGCCCCTCTGTTTTGAGCGCCCCAGCTCCCTGACGGACTACCTGGGCGAGCAGGCGCTGCTTTTCCTAGTCGATCCCGAGCGCCTCGCGGCCGGTTCGGCAGCCATGCGCAAGGAGTACCTGGAGCTGTACCGCCGCGCCCAGGTGAG
>CAZMWZ010000035.1:5080-13206 GCA_964570045.1 uncultured Spirochaetaceae bacterium | reverse complement strand
ATCCTGCCGGCGCCGCGGCACATACTGCTGGAGTACGGCGTGCTGGAGAAGTCCTTCGCCCGCCAGGTGCGCTTCCACGCCCTGAAAGGGGGTGACGGAGAGCGCATCCGCTTCGGCTGCGACCCGCCGCGCTCGTTCTTCGGCAACATCCCCTTCTTCCGCGAGGAGCTGGCCAACCTGCTTGCCCTCGGCTACCGGGTGTACATCTTCGCCGAGTACCCCCACCAGGCCGAGCGACTGCGCTTTCTCCTGAAAGACCTGGAGGTAGAGGTGTTCCCGGAGGGCATCTCGCGGGGCTTCGCCTTGCCCCAGTTGAAGATCCTGGTCATCCAGGAGAACGAGATCTTCGGGCGCAAGAAGCGCATCCCTCACTCGCTGTCCTCGGCGAAAAGCCAGGCGATCGACTCCTTCGTGGACCTGGCCCCGGGGGATTTCGTGGTGCACCTGCACCACGGCATCGGGCTGTTCCAGGGCATCGAGCGCATCCGCGCAGCCGGCCACGAGCGGGACTACATCAGCCTGGCCTACGACGGCGGGGAGCGGGTGTTCCTGCCCATCGAGCAGGTGAACCTGATCCAGCGCTACGTGGGCCAGGAGGGCCGCTCCCCCAAGCTGGACCGGCTGGGGGGCAAGGGGTGGCAGAACAAGAAGGAGCGGGTCAGGCGCTCCGTGGAGGACATGGCCCGCCGCCTCGCCGCGCTGTACGCGCGCCGCAACGCCGCCCAGGGTTTCGCCTTCGCCCCGGACACCGACTGGCAGAGCGAGTTCGAGGCCCGCTTCCCTTACCAGGAGACCGAGGACCAGCTCGCGTCCATCGAGGCGGTGAAACTGGACATGGAGAGCCAGCGGCCGATGGACCGCCTGATCTGCGGGGACGTGGGCTACGGCAAGACCGAGGTCGCCCTGCGGGCCGCCTTCAAGGCGGTCATGGGGGGCAAGCAGGTGGCCATGCTCGCGCCCACCACGATTCTCGTCGAGCAGCACTTCGAGACCTTCACGGAGCGCTTCCGGGGCTTCCCCGTGCGAGTGGAGATGCTTTCGCGCTTCCGCACCGCCGGGGAGCAGAGGCGGGTGGTGAGCGCCCTGGCCGAGGGGCAGGTGGACGTGGTGATCGGCACGCACCGCCTGCTGCAGAAGGACGTGCGCTTCAAGAACCTGGGGCTGATGGTGGTGGACGAGGAGCAGCGCTTCGGGGTCAGGGACAAGGAGCGTCTGAAGGAGCTGCGCGCCTCGGTGGACTGCCTGACCCTCACGGCCACGCCCATCCCCCGCACCATGCACATGGCGCTGATGAAGATCCGCGACATGTCGGTGATCGAAACCCCGCCGGCGAACCGCTACCCGATCGAGACCTTTATCCAGGAGTTCGACGAGGAGCTGGTGGCCCGTGCCGTGCGGCAGGAGCTGGACCGCGGGGGGCAGGTCTACTACCTGCACAACCGCATCGAGACCATGCAGCGGGTCCAGTCTTTCCTGGCCCGCCTGCTTCCGGAGGTACGCGTGGTGACCGCCCACGGACAGCTTGCCGAGGAGGAGCTGGAGGAGGTGATGCACAACTTCGTCCGGGGGGACTACCAGGTGCTGCTGGCCACGGCGATCATCGAGAACGGGCTGGATATCCCGAACGTCAACACCATCATCATCGACCGGGCGGACATGTTCGGGATTTCCCAGCTCTACCAGCTGCGCGGCAGGGTGGGGCGCTCCGACCAGCCGGCCTACGCCTTCCTGTTCTACCCGGACCGCCGGGTGATCTCCGAGCTGGCCATGAAGCGGCTGCGCATCATTTCCGACTTCACCGAGCTGGGCTCCGGTTTCCGCATCGCGCTCAAGGACCTGGAGATCCGCGGCGCAGGGAACCTGCTCGGGCGGGAGCAGCACGGCGACATCCTGGTAGTGGGTCTGGACATGTACCTGAAGATGCTCGACCAGGCGGTCGGGGAGCTGGAGCAGGAAAAGCGGGAGGAGCCCCCCGAGGTGTACCTGGAGCTGGAGTACTCCGGGTTCATCCCCGACGCCTACATCGCCGAGCCCATGGCTAAAATGGAGATGTACAAGAAGATCGCCTCGATCACGAGCGACGCGGAGCTGGAGACAGTCGAGCGGGAGCTGGAGGACCGCTTCGGGCCCCTGCCTGAGGAGGTGCGCAGCCTGTTCGGCATCGCCGAAATACGCGTGCTCTGCCGCCGCCTCTACGTTTCCTCGCTGAAGGAGTCCAAGGGCCTGGCCCGGGTGGAGTTCTCGCGGGTGGCGCAGGTCTCGGTGGACCGAGTGTTGAGGCTGATCGCGGAAAGCGGGGGCAGCGTGGCGCTGGACCCCAAGTCCCCCCATTGCCTGCTCATCCGCACCGGCAGCGTCGGCTTGAAGGAGAAGTCGGAGTTCATCAGTGAGCGGCTCTCCCGCCTGCAGTAGGAGCCGGTCGGGCTATTTGCGCTCCGCCAGCGGCAGGTAGAGGCGGTTCTTCAGCACGTCGCGATAGGCGGGGCGGATGATCCGGGCGCCGCTCACCAGCTCCTCGATGCGGTGCGCGGCCCAGCCGGCGGTGCGGGCGATGCAGAAGATCGGAGTGTACATCTCCGTGGGGATGTTCAGCATCTGGTAGACGAACCCCGAGTAGAAGTCCACATTGGCCGCCACCACTTTGTTGGAGTTTTTTTCCTTCTTGAACACTTCGGGGGCCTGGCGGGCGACGATCCGGTACAGTCCGAACTCGGTCTCCAGGCCCTTCTCCACCGCCAGCTCCGCGGCCTTCTGCTGTAATAGTATGGCGCGGGGGTCCGACAGGGTGTACACCGCGTGCCCCACCCCGTAGATCAGCCCGGCGCGGTCGAAGGCCTCCTTGCGCAGGATCTTCGTCAGGTACGCGTGCACCTCCTCCTCGTCCTTCCAGTCCTTGACGTTGGTCTTGATGTTTTCCATCATTTCCTGGACCTTCAGGTTGGCGCCGCCGTGCAGGGGGCCCTTCAGGGAGCCGATGCCCGCGGCGATGGCCGAGTAAGTGTCGGTGGCCGAGGAGCTCACCACGCGCACCGTGAAGGTGGAGTTGTTGCCCCCGCCGTGCTCGGCGTGCAGCACCAGCGCCAAATCCAGGGTCTCGGCCTCCAGGTGGGTGTACCTGCTGTCGGGACGCATCAGGTGCAGCAGGTTCTCGGCAGTGTTCAGGTCCTTGCGCGGGTTGTGGATGAACAGGCTCTGGCCGTCGAAGTAGTGGCGCTTGGCTTGGTAGCCGTAGGCGGCCATGGTCGGCATGCGGGCGATCAGCTCGATGGACTGCCGCAGCACGTTCTTGAGGCCCACGTCGTCCGGGTCAGGATCGTAGGAGTACATGACCAGGACGCTGCGGGCCAGCTTGTTCATCACGTCGTGGCTGGGGGCCTTGAGGATCATGTCCTCGGTGAAGCTGTTGGGCAGCGCCCGGCTTTCGCCCAGCAGGGCGGCGAATTGCTCCAGCTGCCGGCGGGTGGGCAGATCGCCGAAAAGCAGCAGGTAGCTGGTTTCCTCGAAACCCGGGCGGCTCTCCTTCTGCAGGCCGGCCACCAGGTCCATGATGTTGATGCCGCGGTAGATGAGGCGCCCCTCGTCCGGGATGATGTCGCCCTCGTCGATGATGTAGCCGTGCACGTCGCCGATCTCGGTGAGGCCCACGAGCACGCCCGAGCCGTCCTCGTTGCGCAAACCCCTCTTGACCGAGTACTTCTGGAACAGGTCCAAGGGGATGCGGTTATGCTTCTCCGCCTGCCGGGCGAGCTCTTCTAGAAGGGCTGCGTTGTCGCTGTTCATTTCGTTGGCACTGTAGACAATAAGCGGGCACTTGGCAAGCCCGGGCGAAGCGCCGCAGGCCGCGCAGCGCCGCGGCGGGCCGAAGGGCTTCTTCAGAACAGGCGCTGCACCAGGTAGGCGAAGCCGATCGAGGCGGCGACCACCAGGGTCACGTTGCGGGTGAGCAGGCTCAACCCCGCGGCGAACAGCCCCGTGGCCGCGCCCAGCCAGCGGGGCTCGGGCGTGGCGGTCAGGATGCCCGGAATGATCAGGGCGCCCAGAACCGCGAAGGGGAAGAACTCCAGCCAGCGGCAAATCAGCTCCGGCAGGGCAAAGCGCCGACTCAATAGGAAGGGAGCCAGGCGCGGCAGGTAGGTGGCGAGGGACATGCCCAGGATGGCCAGCCAGATCATCCCCGGTCCTCCCGGCGGCGGGGCAGGACGAGGCCGCAGGCGGAGGCCGCCAGGGTGGCCAGGATGATGCGCCAGCCCTCGGCGAAGCCGGGGAAGGCCAGCCACAGCGCCAGGGCCAGGGCGGCGCTCCAGCCCGCCACGACCGCCCCCCTCCAGTTCTTCTTGAGCGACGGGACTAGCAGAGCGGTGAACATGGCGTACAGCCCGACCCCCATGGCGCTGGCCAGGGAGGCGGGGATCAGCGCCCCGAACAGGGCGCCCGCCAGCGAGCCGGCCGCCCAGGACAGGTAGGCCAGGACCGCCATGGCCAGGAAGCTGGCCGAGGTGAAGCCTTCCTCGCCCAAACTCAAGGACCCGGCGACGAAGGTTTCGTCGGTAACCCCGTACGCCAGCAGCGCCGGGCGCGGGGGGGCGGGCTTCAGGTTCCGGGAGAGTGAGGCGCTCATCAGGAAATGCCGGAAATTCAGGATGAAGGCGGCCAGGATGATCTGGGCCACGGGGAGGCCGGCCGCCAGCATCTTCACGGCCATGAACTGGCTGGCCCCGGCGTACACGAACACGGACATAGCCGTGGCCGCCAGGGGGGAAAGCCCGGCTTGCCTGGCCAGCAGTCCATAAGTCACGGCCACGGGCAGGTAGCCCAGGGCGATCGGCAGCCCCGCCCGCAGGCCCCGACGGATCTCCACGGCCCCGGCCATACTCGCCTCAGAGCGTCTTCGGCGGCTCCGCTTGAGGATCGCAGCGCTCGCAGGCGTTGGAGTCGAAAAACACAACGCGCTTGGCCTCCAGGCTCTGCCCGCAGCGCACGCAGCGGAAGCGGAAGGGGAAGGTGTGACGCCGGAAAATCGCCCCGACGACGGCCAGCGCGAGGCTGAAGGGGATGAGCAGCCATTCCGGCCAGTGCAAGGCGACGACCACGATGACCAGGATCATCCAGGAGAGCACCAGCATGGCCAGGTACAACGTGGCGAAGCGCTTCCTCTCGGAGAGCTTCTGGTAGCGCCGCTGGAACAGGTTCAGCGCCAGCACGGCCAGCAGCAGGTAGAAGAGGTTTTTCTGGAGAAACAGGGTGATGGGGTGCATGGCTTTAATCCTCCCGGGCGATCAGCAGCGTCTTGGGATCCAGCTCCAGAGGCAGGGCCTTCACGGACGGGGCGTCGTGGTCCTTGACCAGCTGCAGGCGCACGTGCCGCTCCTCGGCGCGCAGGCAGATCAGGATGGCGAGCTCGTCGATCACCCGGGTGAGCAGCTCCGGGATGCCCGCGGGAGTGCACTTCGGCTCCTCATGACCGAGGGACACGCTGAACCAGATCTCCAGCCCCAGCTCGCCGGCGAAGCGGCGCACCTCCGCGAGCTCCGCCGCGCTCACCGCGGCGAAATCGTACCCGTCCACGATGATCAGGTCGGCGGCGAAGTGCCCGTCGCGGATCATGGAGCGTACGCTGCCCAGCACCTTGCCCAGGGCCACCCCCTGCTGGTTGAAGTTCATGATGATGCGGTGCCGGATGATCTCGTCGTGAACGTCCATGGCGTTCTCCAGGCCGGCCGTCTGGGCGACCTCGGAGAAGATGTCCTCGTACCAGTCCACGATGTGGCTGGTGGAGGCCGAGAAGGAAACGTGAATCACCTGCCGGCCTTCCAGCAGCTGGTCGGTGGCCAGGTGGACCATGCAGGCCGTCTTGCCTACTCCCTGGCGGGCCGCAATGGCCCCGAGGTTTCCCTTGCCGAGGCCCCCGTGCGTGGAGTTCTCGAGGATCCGCCAGGGGCTGCGCTTCACAAGCTCGCTTCGAACCATGCTTATCTCCTGTATTCTTCTTTCAGTTTCTCGGCGATCCCGGAGGGGACGCGCGCGTAGCGGGAGAACTCCATCGTGAACTGGGCCTTGCCCTGGGTGATGGAGCGCAGGACCGTGGAGTAGCCGAACATCTCCCGCAGCGGGACCTCGGCATCGACCTTGCAATTGGCCCCGTCCTCGGTGCTGGCCACGATCATGCCGCGGCGCTGGTTGATGGAAGCGAAGACGTTGCCCTGGTACTCCGTGGGCCCCTCCACCGAGAGCTTCATGATGGGCTCCAGGATCTCGGGTGCCGCTTTAAGGTAGGCTTCCCGGAAGGCTCCGATGGCCGCGTGCTGGAAGGCCAGGTCCGAGGAGTCCACCGAGTGGGAGGCCCCGTCATCGACCGTGGCCTTGACCCCGATCACCGGGAAGCCGATCAGGCCTCCCTTGGGCAGGCAGGCCTTGAAGCCCTTGTCGCAGGAGGGGATGAACTCGGTGGGAATGTTCCCGCCGCGCACCTCGTTGACGAACTCGTAGGTCTCCCCCGGGTTGGGCTCGATGCGCCCGGAGATCCGGGCGTACTGTCCGGCGCCGCCGGTCTGCTTCTTGTGCGTGTAGTCGAACTCGGCCGCGCGGGTGATGGTCTCGCGGTAGTTGACCTGCGGCATCCCGGTTTCCACCTCGGCCCGGTACTCCCGCCTCATGCGCTCCAGGTACACGTCCAGGTGCAGCTCCCCCATGCCGCTGATGATCGTCTCGCGTGATTCCGGGTCCACGAAGGTGCGGAAGGTGGGGTCCTCCTTGGTAAAGCGGTTGAGGGCCTTGGAAAGCTGGTCCTCGGCTTTTTTGTCCTTAGCCTTGATGGCCAGGGAAATGACCGGTTCGGGCACGAACATGCTGGTCATCGAATAATTCAGGCCGCGGTGGGAGAAGGTGTCCCCGGAAGCGCAGTCGATGCCGAACAGGGCCACGATGTCGCCGCAGTAAGCCTCGCTGATATCCTCCATTTTGTCCGCGTTCATGCGCACGAGGCGCCCGACGCGCAGCTTCTGCCGCGCGCGGCTGTTGTACAGCTCCTCACCCTTGCGCACGCTGCCCTGGTACAGCCGTATGTAGGACAGCTGCCCGAACTGCCCGTCCTCCAGCTTGAACACCAGGGCCACGGTCGGAAGCTCCGGGTCGGCCCGCAGCTCCACCTCGGCCTCGTCCCGGTCCAGGTCCAGGGCCTTGTTGGTGACCTCCGAGGGGTCGGGCAGGAAGTTCACCACCCCGTCCAACAGGGCCCGTACGCCGACGTTCTTGTACGCCGAGCCCACGAACACCGGGGTAAGCTTCAGTTCCAGGCAGCCGCGGCGGACCGCCGCGTAGATCTGCTCCGCGGTGGGATGGCCTTCCAGGTAGGCCGCGGCCAGCTCGTCGGAGAACATGCTGGCCGCCTCCAGCAGCTCGCCGCGCAGGGCTTGCGCCCGGGCGCTGAGCTCCGCTGGGATCTCCCCCTCCACGATGTCCTGGTTCATGGGGCCGACAAAGGTACGGGCCTTCATGGTCGCCAGGTCGACGAAGCCGCGGAACTCGCCTTCCAGCCCGATAGGCAGCTGCAGCAGCACCGCGTTCTGCCCCAGGCGCTCGCGCAGCTGCTCCACCACCTTGAAGGGGTTGGCGCCCGTGCGGTCGCACTTGTTGATGAACGCCAGGCGCGGAACCCGGTAGCGCTTGAGCTGGCGGTCCACCGTCAGGGTCTGGGACTGCACGCCGCCCACCGCGCACAGCACCAGGATGGCTCCGTCCAGCACGCGCAGCGCGCGCTCCACCTCGATCGTGAAGTCCACGTGGCCGGGGGTGTCGATGATGTTGAGCACGTACTCTTTCCACTCCACCTGGGTGGCGGCCGAGGAGATGGTGATGCCGCGCTCCCGCTCCAGATCCATGGAGTCCATGGTGGCGCCCACCCCGTCCTTGCCCCGCACCTCGTGCATGGCGTGGATCTTCTTCGTGTAATAGAGGATGCGCTCGGTCAGCGTGGTCTTGCCCGCGTCAATGTGGGCGCTGATCCCGATATTCCTCATCCTGGCGATGTCGGTTTTCATAGCGTTCCTTGAGCTGTCTGGCTTGGCTCCCGCCCTCCGGACCGAGGCCGGGGAGTGCCTAAGTTACCTGCCGGAAAGGAAAAAGTCAAG
>CAZMWZ010000035.1:0-4980 GCA_964570045.1 uncultured Spirochaetaceae bacterium | reverse complement strand
GTGGCGATCCTTGTGATCGCCGGGCTGCTGCTGAGCGCCAGCAGTCTGTTCGCGCAGGACCCCTTCAAGGTGTTCAACCAGTACCGCGCGATGGCGAAGACCGGTAAGGCCTACGCCGGCGCGCCGCTCAAGGGCAAGCTCATCGGCTTCGCCAACATCTTCGGGACCCTGCCGTTCTGCATCTCGGTGGAGAACGACATCAAGAAGCATCTGGTGCTGGCCGGCGGGGACCTGGCCAAGGGCTGGATCAGCATGGACAACCAGTACGACTCGGTGATCGGCCTGAAGAACGCCGACATCATGCTGTCTAAAAAACCCCACTTCTTCATCGAATTCCAGTCGGATTCGAAAGTCAACCAGCTCGTGGCCGCTAAGTTCGGCGCCGCCAAGATCCCCCTGTTGGCTATCGACGTGCCGGTACCCACTGCGCCATTCATGGGTGTGGACAACTACAAGGTCGCGCTCATGGGCGGGCACTATATGGCCAAGCTGATCAAGGAGAAATGGGGCGGTTGGGACGGTGTGGACCTGGTCGCGCTGTTACAGATGCCGGCTGGAGGTGAAGTGACCATGCTACGCTCCGAAGGCTTCGCCGATGCGCTGGCCGAAGAGTTCGGCATCGACGCCAAGAAGGACCCCAAAATTGTGCGCACAGACGGCGGCATGGGTCAGACCGAGCAGGGCAAGGCGGCCATGGACGACATCCTAGCTGCGTATCCCGACGCCAGGAAAATCGCCGTGACCTCCATCAACGAGCAGACCATGATGGGTGCCATCGCCGCGATGGAGGGCGCGGGTGTATGGGACCTGAATAATAAAATCGTAATCACCCTGGGCGTGGACGAACTCGGCCAGACGATGATCCGGGACGGACTGAGCGATGCGGGCATCGCTTTCTTCCCCGAGCGCTATGGCGAGTATGTCATTCCCGCCGTGGCGGCGATCCTCACCGGTAACGCGGCTCCACCCTGGATCTTCGTGGAGAACGAAATCATCACCAAAGCCAACATCGACAAGTGGTATCCCAAGAAGAAGTAGCTGCGATTCTAGGGCTGGGCGCACGCGCCCAGCCTTTTTTCTTTTCCGGGGGGGAATAGCGGATGGGCAGTGCACTTCTGGAGATGCGCGGAGTCTCCAAGCAGTTCCCCGGCGTCCAGGCTTTGAAAAACGTTAGCATCGACCTGGGCGCCGGCGAAGTCCTTGGAATGGTGGGCGAGAACGGGGCGGGGAAGTCCACGCTGATCAAGATCCTGGCCGGGGACTACAGCATGGATGTCGGAGAGATCCTCATCAATGGGCAAAAGGCGGTTTTCCGGTCCCCGTCCGACGCCTCCTCGCAAGGTATCCGGGTTCTGTATCAGGAGCTGGTCACCCTGGACACCCTCACCGTGGCGGAAAACCTGTTCGTCGGCCACCTTCCGACCCGCAAAGGCATCGGGTTGGTCGACTGGAAAGAAGCCAACGAGAGCGCCAAGGCAGTGCTCCGGCAAATGAACATCGATCTGGATCCTCGCACCATCGTGGGAGACCTTACGGTACACCAGAAGCAGGTGCTGGAGATCGCCAAGGCGATACACAAAAAAGCGACGATCCTGGTCATGGACGAGCCCACCGCGGCACTCGGCGAGGAGGACACCCAATCCCTGTTCGGCATCATCCGCAGTCTCAAGGAGCAGGGGGTGGGCATCATCTACATCTCACATAGATTGAAAGAAGTGTTTGAGATCACGGACCGGGTCACGGTGCTGCGGGACGGCCAGAAAATCGGCACGGTCCGGACCGCTCAGGCCAACATGGCCCAGCTCATCGGCATGATGGTGGGCCGTGAGTTGGCGGAGTTCTACCCCAAACGGGAAGTCCCTGTCGGTGAAGCGCTCATGGAAGTGCGGGAGCTTACCATCAAAGGCATCATCGACCGCATCAGCTTCAGCCTGCACCGCGGGGAGATCGTCGGCTTGTTCGGACTTCTAGGCTCCGGGCGAATGAACGTGCTGCGCGCCCTCTACGGCCTGGACGGCTATGACGGCGGAATCATCCTGGTCAAGGGCAAAGCCGTATCGATCGCCAGCCCGGATGGAGCGTTGGGCCATGGGATCGGCTACATGCCCATCGACCGGAAGCTGGAAGGCTTGGCACTCAGCTTGCCTGTCTCGACAAACATCACCATGGCGAACATCGATCGGATCGGGGGCGGCTTTTTCTACAACTACAAGCTGGAGCGGCAGGAGGCGGAGAAATGGGTGCGCGACGTCAGCATCCGCACTCCCGACATCGCCACCGAGGTGAACAGCCTTTCCGGAGGCAACCAGCAGAAGATCGTGCTGGCCAAGCTGCTGGAGACCGGCTCGAAGATTTTTTTAATGAACGAACCGACCCGGGGCATCGATGTGGGCGCTAAAGTCGACATCTACCAGATGATGGAGAACCTCTGTGAGGCGGGGGCCGGCATCATCATGATCTCCTCGGAGCTGCCGGAGATGCTCTCGATGGCCGACCGGATCATCGTGATCGCCAAGGGGAGGATCACGGGGGAGTTCAGCAGGCAGGAAGCCACGCAGGAAAAGCTGCTGCACGCCACCACACTATAAGGCAGGGAGCTTCATGGCAGACGCACTACAATTGGAACCGGAGCAGTCGGGAAAGAAAAGAAAGAAGCTGTCGACTACCCTGATCCTCTTTCTGGCCCTAGTGGCCATGGTCGCGATTTTTTCCATTCTCAGCAGGGATTTCTATTCGTTCCTGAATATCTCCACGATGCTCACCAACATCTCCTTCAGCGGCATCGTCGCGGGCACGTTGACCTTCATCCTAATTACCGGAGGGCTGGACATCTCCATCGGCGGAAACATCGCCCTGACCTCCTGCCTGGTGGCCTACCTGTTCAATCTGGAAAAACCCGTGCCGGCGTGGGCCCTGGTTCCGATCGCCCTGGCCCTGGGGGTCGCCATCGGCGCCTTCAACGGGCTATTCATCACGCGGCTGGACCTGAACCCGATCATCACGACCCTGGGCACCATGGCCGTCACTCGCGGGCTGGGATACGTGCTCACCAAATCGCGCTCCATCCTGATCATGGAGGACGTGACGGGCTTCATCGGCCGGACCGTGATCCCGGGTATCCAGATTCCCATCCCGCTGATCCTGCTGATCCTCACCTATGTCATCCTCTTTTTCCTCCTAGGCCACTCCAAGTTCGGGCGGAAGGTCTACATCATCGGCGCAAACCCGGCCGCGGCACGAGTTTCCGGCATCCGGGTGAACAGGGTGAAGTTCATCCTCTACCTCCTTAGCGGCATCACCGCCTCGGTGAGCGGACTCATCCTCACCGGGCAGACCGCGGTGGGCATGCCCCAGCATGCTAACGGGGTGGAGCTCGATGTGATCACGGCCGTCCTTCTCGGCGGTACCGCACTTTCCGGCGGCAAGGGGAGCATCCTGGGTACCCTGGCAGGCGTCCTGATTCTCGGAGTTCTGTACAATGGCTTCACCATGATCGGCTTCCGGTACGTGCACATCCGGGTTTTCCAGGGCATCCTCCTGATCCTGATCGTGGCCCTTTATGAGCTTCGTGAGAAAAAGAGATACTAAAATGAGCACAGCAGCATCGCCGATACAGAACAATAGGATGAAGAGGCGGAGCGTCGGGGAAGTCCTGCTCTACGGCAAGAGCATGATCCCAGCCCTGATCCTGCTTCTGGTCATTCTGGTGCTATTCTTCGGATTCACCACCAAGAATTTCTTCGCCTTCGGCACCTACCGGGCCATTATCAGCAACATCCCGGTCATCGCCATCATGTCGGTGGGCATGACCTTCGTGCTGCTCATCGGGGGTCTGGACATCTCGGTGGGATCCATCCTCGGGTTCACCGCGGTGAACGTGGTCCTTTTCCACGACGTGTTCGAAAAGGCGGGCATACCCCTGGCCTGGATCCCCTGGCTGGTCGTTCTGTTCAGCCTAGTGGTAGGAGTGGTTCTCGGGACGATCAATGGTCTGATCATCACCCGGGTGGGCATCAACCCGGTCATCACCACCCTGGGCATGATGGCCTTCGCTCGCGGGCTTTCCTCCTGGTTCGCCCTGGGATTCGAGATCCTCAAGACCGGCCGGATCACGGACCAGGTATACCTGAATCTCGCTCGCCAGTATCTGCCCAGCGCCAAGGTTCCGGCCGTCCCCATCACGCTGGTCTACCTGGTCGTGCTGTACGCGCTCGCCATCATCGTCCTGCGCTACACCCGCTACGGCCGCAACGTGTTCGCCGTCGGGGCCAACGAGTACGCCGCCCGCCTGGCGGGCATCAACGTGCGCCGCATCAAGTTCGCCAGCTACGTGATCTCGGGCGCCATGGCCTCGCTGGCCGGCGCCATCCTGGTGGCCCAGTTGAGCCTGGGGCGTGACGACGCCGGCATCGGCAGTGAAATGGAAGTCATCACCGCGGTGGTGCTCGGCGGCGTTTCCATGGCCGGAGGCAAGGGCAACCTGTTCGGGGTGATCATCGCGGTCTTGATCCTGGGGGTAATCCGCAACGGCATGGTACAGCTGCAGCAGGCCATCGGCCTGTCCTACTACTGGCGCGAGGTGGTCAAGGGCCTGATCCTGATCCTGGCCATCTCGATCGACGCGGCCCGGATCATGGCCACCAAGAAGCGCCAGCGCGTGCGCCAGTAGGGGCGAGGGTTATCGTGAACCTGCGCGAACGTTTCCACCGGGTCATGAGTTTCGACCTCAAGGCCGTCCCGCCCAAGTGGGAGTTCGGGTACTGGGGCGAGAACTACGAGAACTGGTACCTGGAAGGACTGCCGCGGCGGCGCTACCCGACCATCCCCAAGCCCGGGAACACTCACACCGCCCTATATTATCCCTGCTGGCACTCGCTCCGGGGAGCCCGTCTGCCGGCCGGCATAGGGATCATGGGCGGCGGCCTGTACTGGCCTACCCAGAGCTTTCCCCAGGACAACGACGTCATGAACGCCCTGGGC
>CAZMWZ010000034.1:18850-20491 GCA_964570045.1 uncultured Spirochaetaceae bacterium | reverse complement strand
AAGATCGACCCGAAGATGATGACCCGGAAATACTCGTAGCCCAGGTTCACTTGCAGGGGGCTCTGCCCGGCCACGACGAACAGGTAGCGGGCCAGCGGCGATAGCGCCAGGATGAGAGGGTAGCAAATCAAGGCCAGGATCAGGCCCTGAACGGTTGCCTCCGCGCAGTCCTGCTTGCGGCCGGCGCCGAACAGCTGCGCCACGACGGCGGCGGTGTACCCCACCGTTCCCACGAACAGCGAGCTGACCATGAACGCGGTCAACCCCCCGCTCATCGCGGCCGAGAGGTAGGCTTCCCCCAGCCGGGACAGGAACAGGCGGTCGGCAAACATCATGACCGTGTCCGACGACTGGGAGACTACCATGGGCAGGGCGATGGAAAGCAGACGCCCCAGCAGCGGGGCGGGGCGGTCACCAAGCCTGTTTTCCATGAGTGCCGGCATGATACCCTATCCGGCGCGCCTCGAACTATCCCGTCAGCGGGACTGATTCAGGGCGTCGCGCAGCTTCTGCCGGTAGCGCTGCAGGCGCGCCAGGATCGCTGGGTCGCGGGGGTCGCGGTCGAAGCGGAACCGCCGGAACTGGTGGGTGGTGCGCAGCCGCCCGCGTGAATCACGCCGGAGGGTGAGCAGGCCGACCCGGTTGCCCTCTTCCCCGGGCGAAGCCAGGAGCGTGCCGTTCACGCTGCGGGGCTCCACCAGGCGCTGTTCGTGCCCGGCGATGACCAGATCGATTCCGGGTATCTGGCGGGCCAGGCGCTCCGCCTCCTCCAGCGGCCCGTGGTAAAGCACCACGACCCAGTCCACCGCCTGCGCGCGCAGGGTGGACACCAGCACCGCGGCGGCCCGTCCGGGCGGCTCCACCTTGAAGCTCTCCTTGAGCCCCGCGGGGTACAGCGCGAACACCTGCGGGTCGATAAGTGCGATCACACCCACCTTTTCAGGGCCCTTGGTGAGGATCAGCGCTTCGAGGTCGAAGTAGATGCAGCGATCCTGCTGACAGAGCACCAGGTTGTGGGAGCGCAGCGGGAAGCGGCCGCGCCAGGAAGCCAGAGCGTCCGTGCCATTGCTGAACTCCTGGTCCCCGACGGCCACGACGTCGTAGCCCAGCTCGCAGTAGGCTTCCAGGATTTCCCGGGCAAGCTCGGGGTCCGGGTCGACGTCCAGGATGTCGCCGGCGTCCACCAGCAGGGCCTGCTCCCGCCCCGGCAGTCCCCGCAGCCAGGCGGCGCGCGCGGCCAGCCCGGCGCGCGGCGTTCCCCGGCAGTCGCAGCCGTCCAGGTTTCCGTTCAGCGACGAGGAATACAGGACGGTCAACGCCGCCGCCGGCGGCAGCGGAGCCAGGCACAGGAGTGCCGCGGCGAGCCGGCTAATCGTCGGCCGGGAGCAATGCGCGAATCCGCTCATACAGTCCCTCCTGGAAGCCCACCTGCTTGAGCACCACGATTCCCGCGGGGTCGATCAGGAACAGGGAGGGAATCTCGCTCACCCCGTAGCGCTTGACGGTCGCCTGGTAGCGGTCCAGCAGCACGGTCAGGGCGGTGGGGTTGTCGCGGAAATACGGCTCCACCACCGCTTGCCCGGCAGAGTCGGTGGCGAAGAAGTCCACGAGCAGCCAGCCTTTTCCCAGGTAGTCCCGCGA
>CAZMWZ010000034.1:0-18750 GCA_964570045.1 uncultured Spirochaetaceae bacterium | reverse complement strand
AGTCGGTGGCGAAGAAGTCCACGAGCAGCCAGCCTTTTCCCAGGTAGTCCCGCGACAGCACGTGGCGGCTCGCCAGGTCGGGATTGGCAAAGGGGGGGGCTTTTTCCCCGGGCTCCACCCCGAACAGCGGAAGGGCTGCCGCGAGCAGCAGAAGACAGGTGAGAGTCCGGTTCATGAGCCGCATTCTACGGCAGCCCGCCCCGCCGCACAAGAAGGCGGCGAGCGGCGGACGACTAGGGCGTGCGGTCCGCGGCCCGCAGCGCCTCCACCGCGGAGCTGAAGGCCTGGTCGGGCCACAGCACCCCGCGGCGCAGGTCGGCTAAAGTGCGGGACCCGGTAAGGGTCATGGCGGCCCGGAAGGCCGTCTCCAGGCGGCGGATGTAGCGGACCACCGCCTCCGCTCCTCCCGCCGTCACCTCCCGGATGAACGGCAGGGCCAGCCCGGCCAGGCACGCGCCCAGGGCCACGGCCTTGGCCGCGTCCAGGCCGCTGCGCAGCCCGCCGGAGGCCAGTACGCGGTCCGTGCCGCTCAGCGCGCCCAGGAGAACGGCGGTGGGCAACCCCCAGTCGGCGAACTCGGCGGCGGCGGCGCGCTCCTCCCCGGTGAGCCGGTAGGCTTCCACCGTGATCCAGTTGGTCCCCCCCGCGCCCGCCAGGTCCACGTAGGCCGCCCCGGCGCCGAGCAGCTCCCGCACGATGGAGGGCAGGATCCCGAAGCCGGTCTCCTTGACGATCACCGGCACGGGCGAGTGAGCGCAGAGCCGGGCAATGCCGTCCTTCAGGCCGCGGAAGTCGCGGTCTCCTTCCGGCTGGAACAGCTCCTGCCCAGGGTTCAGGTGCACGACCAGGCTCTGTACCTCCAGGCGCTTGAGCCACTCAAAAATCTCCGCGTGCGGGCGGTCGCGCACCTGCACGGCGCCAAGATTTGCAAGTACCGGCACGTCCGGAGCCAGGCTCTTCAGCCGGAAATGCTCCGCCAGCTCCGGGTGATCGAAGAGGATCCGGAACGAGCCCATCCCCACCGGCAGGCCCGTGGCCTGCGCGGCCCGGGCCAGCTCCCGGTTGGCCTGCAGGCCCTGCTCGGAGCCTCCCGTCATGCAGGAGATGAACAGGGGCAGGGGCAGGTTGTGCTCGAGGAACCGGCAGGAAGGGTCTACCTGGTTGGCATTCAGCTCGGGAAGGCCGCGGTGCAGAAAGCGCAGGCCCGCGAAGCCGCTGGAACCCCCCTCAACCGCGAACCGGGAGGGGTCGATGCAGATCGCGAGATGCTTCTCCTTCCGGAAGCCAATTTCGGAGCTCCGCGGCGTGTCGGTACTCACGGTATCCATCCTCCCGAATGTTGTCCAGATAGAAGGAGCCGGCCGGTACCTGCCGGCCCTGGTTAAGCCGGGCATGCTCGATAGCCTCGTAGGGGCCCGCGGTCCAGAGCGCGTACTCCTCGATGGAAGGGGTTCGGTGCGCGGCCAGGGTCCGGTCCAGGTCCCAGGTGGACAGCACTTCCGGGGCCTGGGGCGCCACCCGGCCGGCCTGGATGATCATCGTGTTGCCTGAGCCGTACGAGGCCAGCAGGACACGCTTGCCCACGATCCGGTTTCCAAGGTCCTTGAAGCGATGATACAGCAGGAACGCCAGGCCCAGGTACAGGGAACCGGCGTAGGTGTTGCCGATCCGGGACAGCGGGTCCACTCCCTGGTAGAAACCGCGGTCGCGCAGGTAACCCTCGGTGTGGCCGTTGGTGAAGCCCAGGTGCCGCTCCAGCAGGTGCTGCATGGCGCTCTCTGGCATGTTCCGGAAGGGCGTGTGCAGCATGACCAGCTCGCTGTCGTTCAGAGCCTTCTGGGGGGTCAGGCCGGCGCGGCGGCAGTGATCCAGGAACGCGCCCTCCAGGCTCTCCAGGTAGCACTCCATGGAGTAGCGGCCCTTGACTTTCGCGGTCTTGGAGCCCAAGGGGCGGAAGAAGTCGTCCACGTCCCGGGAGAAGTAGCCGACCGTGGACAGGTCCAGGTCGATCAGCTTCGGGGAGTTCTCCACCAGCATGGCCACGGCCCCGGCTCCTTGCGTGATCTCGGCCGTGCTCTCGGTTTCATAGCGCGCGATGTCGCTGGCCATCACGACCCCGGATTCACCCGGGCGGCCGGTGGTCTGCAGCATGCTGGCCACGCTGAGCAGGGCCATAGTGCCCCCCGCGCAGGCGTGCTGCACCTGGAAGCTGGAGAGGGAATCCGGAAGGGCGACCCCCGCCTGCTGCAGCATGCCCTGCACGTAGGCGGAGACCGGCTTGGAATGGTCCACCGTGGTCTCGGTGCCCACGGCGAGGTGCCGGATCGCCGAGATGTCCAGCGCGGGGTTGCGGCGCACCAGGTCGTAGGCGGCCTGCGCCGCCATGGTGGCTGTGTCCTCCCAAAGCTCGGGAAAGCGGAGGGACTTCTGCCCAGTAACCGCCAGGGCGCGCTCCATGTGGCGGGCCAGCTTCGGCTGCTGTGCCACGCTCTTGTCTACGATTTGCTGAAGGTCTATAAGAGGTTGTGGAAGGTACACGCTGATGTCGCTGATCCCTATAGATCGATTATTACTGGCGTCCATGGGAATGAGTATAACACGAAACGAGTAAAGAGTCTATTTATTTTGAAAAGAATTCTTGCTATATTACGTATTGTGTTACATACTTCATGCGAGGACACAAAATGAAAAAGCGCGTCGCGGTTGTCGGGGGGGGGATCGGCGGGCTGGCCGCCGCTGCGCTGCTGGCGCGCGAAGGCTGTGAAGTCACCGTGCTCGAGAAGAACGACCAGACTGGAGGGCGAGCCCGGCTGTGGTCCGCCCAGGGGTTTCAGTTCGACATGGGGCCGTCCTGGTACCTGATGCCCGAGGTGTTCGAGCGCTTCTTCGCCCTTTTCGGAAAAAAGGCGGAGCAGTACTACCAGCTCCAGCCCCTGTCCCCGTACTACCGGGTGTTCTTCAACCCGCGCGAGCCCATGGACGTGGGGCCGGACCCGGGCCAGGTGGCCGCCCTGTTCGAAGGCTTCGAGCCGGGGGGCGGGGAGCGCCTGGGCCGGTACCTCGCGCAGGCCCGCTACAAGTACGACGTGGCCATGCGTGAGTTCCTGTACCGCAGCTACGACTCGGTTTTCCAGTTCCTGAACCGCCGCATCCTGATCGAGGGCACCCGCCTGGGGGTGCTCGGGAGGCTGGACCGCTTCGTGCGCCGCTATTTCACCGACCGGCGCGCCCGGCAGCTCCTGGAATACGCAATGGTATTTCTGGGCACCAGCCCGCAGGATGCCCCAGCGCTGTATTCCATCATGTCACACGTGGACCTGACCCTGGGAGTCCACTACCCGCTCGGCGGTCTGGTGCAGGTCGGACGCGCGGTGCGCCGCCTGGCGGAGGAGCAGGGCGCGGTGGTCCGCACCTCCTGCGAGGTCCAGCGGATCGTGGTGGAGGGCGGGCGGGCGCGCGGCGTGCAGACCGCGGCAGGGCGGATAGAGGCGGACGCCGTGCTGGTAAACGCCGACTACGCCCACGCGGAGCTGGACCTGCTGGAGCCTCCGTCCCGCAGCTTCGCTGGCCGGTACTGGGGCCGCAGGGTGCTGGCGCCCTCCATGTTCATCCTGTACCTGGGGTTGAACCGCCGCCTGGGCAGCCTGGCGCACCACAACCTGTACTTCGCCCCCCGCTGGGAGGAGCACTTCCGGACCATCTTCCGCAGTCCCGCCTGGCCGGAGGAGCCCTGCTTCTACGTGAGCGTGATCTCCAAGACCGACCCGGAATCGGCCCCACCCGGCGGCGAGAACGTGTTCGTGCTGGTTCCCGTGGCCCCGGGTCTGGAGGATACCGACGAGAAGCGCGAAGCGTACGCCGAGGCGCTGATCGCGCACCTGGAACGGGTCACCGGCGAGGACTTCCACACTGGCGTGGTGGTCCGGCGGATATACTCCCAGCGCGATTTCATCGCCGACTACCATGCCTACCGGGGCACTGCTTTGGGCCTGTCCCACACCTTGGGGCAAACCGCCGTGTTCCGGCCCCCCTTCCGCAGCCGCCGGGTGCCCAACCTGTATTACGCGGGGCAGTACACGCACCCGGGCGTGGGCGTGCCCATGGTGCTCATATCGGCCCAAGTGGCGGCGGGCCTGCTCGCCGGGGGGCAACGATGAAGGTGTCCGAGCTGCACTACCGCACCTTCCGGGGCGGCAGCAAAACCTACTTCAACTCCAGCCTGTTTTTTCCGGGCGACGTCCGCCGCGATGTATTCCATCTGTACGGCTTCGTGCGGGTCGCGGACAATTTCGTGGACGCGGTGCCCGCCGACCCGCAAGGCTTCCATCGTTTCCGTGACCTGTACCACCGCGCCTGGGACGCGGGCTCGCCGTGCGGGGACTCGATCATCGACGCTTTCGTGGAGCTGGCGCGGCGAAAAGCTTTCGACCCGGCCTGGACCGAGGCGTTCCTGCGCGCCATGGAGATGGATCTCACCCACGGGCGCTACGACCGCCTGGAGGACACGCTGGAGTACATCTACGGTTCGGCGGAGGTGATCGGCCTGTTCATGGCGCGGATCATGGACCTGCCCCCGGAGGCTTTACCCGCCGCCCAGATGCTGGGGCGGGCCATGCAGTACATCAATTTCATCCGCGACATCCGGGAGGACCTGGGCCTGGGACGGCGTTACCTGCCCCTGGAGGGCACGGGCCTGGAACGTCTGGAGGAGGACTACGCCCGCCGCCACCCCGAGCAGTTCCGGGGGTTCGTGGATCACCACCTGGACCGGTATTACCGGTGGCAAGCGCAGGCCGAGGAAGGTTTCCGCTACCTGCCCAGGCGCTACCGGGTGCCTATCCGTACCGCCTCGGACATGTACGCCTGGACCGGCCGGCAGATCCGCCGGCGGCCGCTCCTGGTCTTCGAGCGCAAGGTCAAGCCGGGCCGCCTGCGCATCATGGCGCGGCTGCTGCGCAACCTCATCGCGGGCTGAACGCCGTGAACCTGTACCTGCTGATCGACCTGGCGATTCTGGCCGCCCCGCTCGTCCTGTCCTTCGACCGGCGGGTCCGCTATGTGCGCCGGTGGCCGGCCGTGTTTGCGGCCGCCGGCCTGACGGCGGCGGTGTTCCTGCCTTGGGACGCGCTGAAGACCTACTTCGGCATCTGGGGATTCAGCACCCGATACGCCGGCGCCTTTCGGCTGTTCGGCCTGCCGGCGGGTGAGCTGCTTTTCTTTTTAGTGGTGCCCTTCAGCTGCCTGTTTATTTACGAGGTGGTGCGGGCCTACTTCCGGGAGCGCGTCCTGCCGGTGCCGCGCTTCCTGTGGCTGCTGCCCGCCGCGGCGGCCGCGGCGGCCGCCTGGCTGTTCCGCGGCCGGATCTACACCTGCACCGTGCTGGGCGCCGTGGCGGTGCTGCTCGCCGCCGCCGAGTTGAGCGCGCCAGCCATGCTGCGCAGCTTCCACTTCTGGCTGGCGATCCTGGTCTCCTACGTGCCGTTCCTAGTGTTCAACGGCCTGCTCACCGCCCTGCCGGTCGTGGTCTACGACGACCGGGAAATCTGGGCACTGCGCGTGTTCACCATCCCGCTGGAGGACTTCTTCTACAGCTTCGCCCTGCTCGGGGGCAACCTGCTGGTGTACCTGCCGCTGCGGCGGAGGTGGAACCGTGGCTAGCCCGAGGGTGGCCGTCATCGGCGCCGGGCTCGGCGGCCTGTCGTGCGCCGCCCGGCTGGCCCGCGCGGGCTACGCGGTGGACCTCTACGAGCAGGGGGAGCGGGCCGGGGGGAAGGCCGGGACGCTGAGCCTGGGCGCATACCGTTTCGACACCGGCCCGTCCCTGCTGACCATGACGGGGGTTTTCGACCAGCTGTTCGCCGAGGCGGGGGAGAAGCGGGAGGAGCACCTGCGCTTCATCCCCCTGGCGCCTATCTGCCATTATTTCTACCCGGACGGGACGGTGCTCTACAGCTACTCGGAGCGCGGAAGATTCGCCGCCGAGGTCTCCGGCAAGACCGCCGACTCCGGCGCTGCGCTGGGCCGATACCTGGACCACGCCGCGCGCATTTACGCACTCACCGCCGACCTGTTCCTGTGGCGCAGCCTGCACGATCCCTCCACGTACCTGCGAGCCGCGGCCCTGCCCGCACTTCTGGGCCTGGGCCGCATCGACGCCTTCCGCTCGATGCACGCGGCCAACCGCTCCTTTTTCAGCGACGCGCGCCTGGTGCAGCTTTTCGACAGGTACGCGACCTACAACGGCTCCGACCCGTACCGGGCGCCGGCCACGCTGAACCTCATCCCCCACGTGGAGTACGGCCTGGGGGGCTACGCCGTGGAGGGCGGGATCTACTGCGTCCCGGCTGCCATGGAAAAGCTGGCTGCCCGGCAGGGGGTGCGCTTCTTCTACAACAGCCGCGTGGAGCGCCTGCTGCGGGCCGGCCGACGGGTCCGGGGGGTCGTGGCTCGCGGCGCCCAGCGGGAGTATGACGTCGTGGTCTCCAACGTGGACGCCCTGCGCACCTACACCGAGTTGCTCGCCGAAGAGGGGGCGCCGCTCGCCCGGCGCTACCGCCGGCTGGAGCCCTCCTCCTCGGGGGTGGTGTTCCTGTGGGGCCTGCGCCGCCGCTCGCCGGAGCTGGGCGTGAACAACATCTTTTTCTCGGAGGATTACCAGCGGGAGTTCCGGCAGATATTCCGCGAGCGGGTGACCCAGGAGGACCCGACGGTGTACGTGAACATCACCTCCAAGGTGACCCCGCAGGACGCCCCTCCCGGCGGGGAGAACTGGTTCGTCCTGGTCAACGGGCCCTGCGACAACGGCCAGGACTGGGCCGCCGAGGCAGAGATTGTGCGGGATCGGGTGCTGGCCCGCCTGCGCCGGGCCCTGGGGTGGGACGTGGGCAGGGACATCGAGGTGGAGGAGCGGCTCACCCCCGCGGAGATCCAGCGCAACACGGGCAGCACGCACGGCAGCCTGTACGGCATCGCTTCCAACACCCCCCTGGCCGCCTTTCTGCGGCACCCCAACCGGGTGCGGCGCTACCCCGGTCTGTACCTGTGCGGCGGGAGCGTGCACCCCGGGGGCGGCATGCCGCTGGCGGTCCTGTCGGGCAAGATCACGGCGGACCTGGTCCGCAGGGACCATCCGGTAGGGAGGTAAGAGATGCGGTGGAGCCTGCGATACGAACCGTGGGTGGCAGCGGGCATGGGCGCGTTTTTCGCCGTGGGGCTGGCCGGCCACCTGGTCCCGGCCACCAGGTCCTGGATGCTGGCGCTCACCCCCTGGATGCTGGTGCTCTTTGGCCTGGCCGCCCTCCTGCCGGTGCTGCTGGAAGCGGACTGGAAGCTGTGGCTGTGGGCGGCAGGCGTATACCTGGTGACCTTCACGTTGGAAGCCGTGGGCACGGCCACGGGAAGGGTCTTCGGCCCGTACACCTACGGCCGCACGCTGGGCCTGCAGCTGTTCGGCGTGCCGCTGGTGATCGCCTTCAACTGGCTGCTGGTGATCCTCGGGGCGCTGCTGGCTGCCAGGCGGCTCGTGTCGGGGGCCTGGCTTTCCTCGCTGCTGGCCGCCGGGCTGGCGGCCGGCTTCGACTGGGTCATGGAACCCATCGCGATCAGGCTGGACTACTGGACCTGGCAGTCGGTGGGAATACCCCTACAGAACTACCTGGCCTGGTTCCTGATCGCCCTGGCCGCCTCCCTGTCCCTGGCGCTGCCGCGACTCGCCACCCGCTCGCGGCTGCCGCTGTACTATGGGGGGATACAACTCGTGTTCTTTGCGGTGCTGCGCCTGGCACTGCGCACCTGAGGAGCGACGGAGCATGGTAGCTTATTTCGAGCAGCGCAAGGAGCGGATCTGCCGCTGGCTGGAGGCGCTATTACAGAAAAAGAGCGGGGAGTTCGACGCGGTCAACCCCCTGGGGCGGGAGCTGGGCGAGCGGTTGTACCGCTTTGCGGTCCAGGGCAAGATGCTGCGCGGCGGGCTGGTCTGTCTGGGGGCGGGGCTGCTGGACTGCGGAGTCCAGTGCGACCCGCAGGCCGCTGTGGCGGCGGGGGCGGCCATGGAGCTGTTCCAGTCCGGGTTGCTCGTGCACGACGACATCATGGACCGGGACCGCACCCGGCGCGGCCACCCGACCATCTACTACCAGTACGCCCAGCAGGCCCAGCGGCAGGGGGCGCGGGACGCCTCCCACTTGGGCGAGTCCCTAGGCATCTGCGCGGGGGACGTGGCCTACTTCCTGGCATTTGAGATCCTGGCCGGGCCGCCGCTCCCGGCGGAAGCCCGTGCCGGGATCCTGCGCCTGTGTGCCCGCGAGCTGGCCTGGGTGGGCGTCGCCCAGATGCAGGACGTGGCCTGGGGGGCGGCTCAGGATCCCGCGGCCGAACGGGAGATCCTGCGGCTGTACACCTACAAGACCGGGCGGTATACCTTCTCCCTGCCGCTCATGACCGGCGCCCTGCTGGGCGGCTGTGGGCCGGCCGAGCTCGCCGCGCTGGCGAGGCTGGGGGAGTGCTTGGGGGTCCTGTTCCAGATCCGGGATGACGAGCTGGGCCTTTTCGGCGACGAGCGGGAGCTGGGCAAGCCCGTGGGCTCCGATATCCGCGAAGGCAAGAAGACGCTGTTCCACGGACTTCTCTTCGCCCGGGCTCCCGCCGCGACGGCCGCCCGGCTGCGCGAAATCTTCGGCCACCCGGGGATCGGCGAAGCGGAGCTGGACTTCGTCCGCCGGCAGATCGAGGGGCTGGGGGTGCTCGGGGAGGTGCGGACCCTTGCCGGAGGCTATGCCGACGAGGCGCGGCGGCTGATCGAGGGCCTGCCGCGGCCGCGCGCGGAGGAGCAGCGGGTGCTGCAGGAGCTGCTGCGGTACACGTCGGAGAGGACCCGGTAAAGGAGGCTGTCATGAGTGCGGTGCAGCTCCCGGAGCGTTTCGGCAGACTCGACCTCGAGGAGCGGCGGCGGCTCGTGCAGTCGCTGGCATCGGCGGAGGAATGGGCGGCGGTGAGCGCCACCCCGGAGCTGACCGCCCTGGCCGACATCATGGTGGAGGGGGCGGTCGGCAGCCTGCCCATGCCGCTGGGAATAGCCTCCGGTTTCCTGGTCGACGGGGAGGAGCTGGCCGTGCCCATGGCCGTGGAAGAGCCGTCCGTGATCGCGGCCGCCTCCTTCGCCGCCCGCCTGATCCGCCGCGGCGGTGGTTTCACCACCTGGGCCACGGAACCGGTGATGCGCGCCCAGGTGTTCCTGGAAAAGGTGCCGCCCGGCGGGGAGCAGCGCGTCGCGCTCCACGAGGCGGAACTGCGGGAGCGGCTGGACGCCCTGCAGGCCTCCCTGCGGGCCCGCGGCGGCGGGTACCGCGGCCTGGAGGTGGCCCGCCTGCCGGAAACCGGACTAGTGCGTGTGGACGTGCTGATCGACGTGCGCGATGCCATGGGTGCCAATATCCTGGACACGGCCGCCGAGCACCTGCGCCCGCGCTTGGAGGAGCTCACCGGCGGGAAGGCCCTGATGGGCATCCTGAGCAACGCCGCCCACGAGCGCCGCGCCGGGGCGCGCTTCGCCCTGCCGCTGGAGGCCCTCGCGGCAACCCCGTACCCGGGCGGCGGAGACCTGCCCGCCGGTGCCGCCTCCGGCAAGGCCGAGGCGGCGCGCCGGATCGTCCTGGCCGCCGAGCTGGCCCGGGAGGACCCCAGCCGGGGGGTGACGCACAACAAGGGGATCATGAACGGCATCAGCGCCCTGGCCCTGGCCACGATGAACGACACCCGGGCCATTGAGGCCGCGGCCCATGCCTGGGCGGCCCGGGACGGGCGTTA
The DNA here is from genome assembly GCA_964570045.1 of uncultured Spirochaetaceae bacterium. Classification (GTDB taxonomy): domain Bacteria; phylum Spirochaetota; class Spirochaetia; order SZUA-6; family DRHE01; genus MIBK01. The sequence continues at coordinate 8,946 of CAZMWZ010000034.1, read as the reverse complement.
CCGCGGCCTGAGCCGCTACTCCTTCGATGGGAAAACCCTGGGGGGCAGCCTCGAGCTGCCCCTGGCCTTCGCTTCGGTGGGCGGCGCGGTGGGCTTCCACCCCGCCAGCCGCCTGGCGCTGGAGGTTCTCGGCAGGCCGGACGCTCCGCACCTGTCCCGGATCGCCGCGGCGCTCGGCCTGGCCCAGAACTTCGCCGCCCTGCTGGCGCTGGTCACCGGCGGCATCCAGCGCGGCCACATGAAGCACCATGCCGCCCGGCTGGCCTACCAGGCCGGGGCCCGGGGGGCGGAGGTGCGCCGGGTGGCCGACAGGCTGGCGGCCGGGGAGGCGTACACCCGGGATGCGGCGGTCCGCGCGCTGGCGCAGCTGCGGGAGGGGAGGGAATGAGCCCGGTGGTGCTGTGCCGGGCACACCCCAGCCTGGCCCTGATCAAGTACTGGGGCAAAAGCGACAGCCGACGCAACCTCCCGGCTACGCCCAGCCTGGCCGTGACCCTGGCGGGTGTCCACACCGAGACCCGGGTCTGGCCGGCGGACGCCGACAGCGTGGTGTTGGACGGGGTGGAGCAGTCCGCGGAGCGCTACGCTCCCTTCTTTGCGGCCCTGCGCCGGCGCCTGGCGAGCCGCCAGTGCTTCCGGGCGGAAAGCACCAACAGCTTTCCCACCGCCGCGGGGCTGGCCAGCTCCTCGTCGGGGTTCGCCGCGCTGGCGGCGGCCTGCGTGCGGGCCGCGGGGCGCGAGCTGCCCGCCCGGGAGCTTTCGGCTCTCGCGCGTCTCGGGTCGGCTTCGGCCGCGCGCTCCCTTTTCGGGGGCTTCACGCTGCTGCCCGCACGAGCGCGCGCCGCGCGCCAACTTTTTCCGCAGGAGCACTGGCCCGAGCTGCGCGTCCTGATCGCCGTGGCCAGCGGGGAGGCCAAGCCCTTTGCCTCCCGGCAGGCCATGGAGGCTACGCGCAGGAGCTCGCCCTTCTACCGCGCCTGGCTCGCTTCCGCCGGCAAGCTGCTCGCGGGGGCCATGTCCGCCCTGGAGCGGCGCGACTTGGAAAAGCTGGGGGAGCTTGCCCGCTTAAGCTACTCGCGCATGCACGCCGCTCTCCTGGCCGCCGACCCGCCCGTGCTCTACTGGCTGCCGGCCACCGTGGCGCTGATCCGGGAGTGCGCCGCCCTGCGGCGCGAAGGACTCGGCGCCTGGGAGACCATCGACGCGGGACCGCAGGTCAAAGTCCTGTGCCTGGCGGCGGACGCCTTGAAGGTGGCCGCCCGCCTGCAGCAGGCCGCCGGCGTGCGGACCATTGAGTGCCGCCCCGGGCCTGCCCCCGCCATCCGGGTCGAGGGGGAGTAGAGGGTGCGCGCCAGCGTGCCGGCCAACCTCCTGCTGCTGGGGGAGTACGCCGTTATGGAAGAGGGCGGCCTGGGCGTAGCTGCGGCCGCGGAGCTGCGGGTGCTGGCCTCCGCCGAGCCGCCCCGGGCGGGGGGCGCCGGACTGACCGTGATCGGGAGGATGGGTGGCGGGAGGGAAATCTACTGGACCCGGGAGAGCGCCCGCGGCGATCCACAGGCCGCGCTCCTCGAGGCGGCGGTGGAGGTGTGCAGCCCGGCGGGCCTGCCGGGCGGGACGGTAGAGGTGGACTCCGCGGCCTTCTTTGCCGCGGGACGCAAGGGCGGCTACGGCTCCAGCGCCGCGGTGGCGGTGGCCTTGTGCTGGGCCCTCTTGGCGCTGGCCGGTGGCGCTCCTCCCCAGCCGCTCGCCGTGCTGGAGGCCGCGCTGAAGGTCCATCGCCGCGCGCAGGGCGGCCAAGGGAGCGGGTACGACGTGTTCACTTCATTTTACGGCGGCGTGGGCGTGTTTACCGGCGGCGCGCGCCCCGCCTGGCGGCCCCTGAACCTACCCTGGCTGGAACCCCTTTACCTGTTCGCCGGGGAGCGCAGCGTCCCCACCCCCGGGGCCATCGGGCGGTACCGCGAGTGGCAACGCCTCCGGCCTGCGGAGGCACGGCGTTTCCTGGAAGAGTCCAACCGCGACGTGACGGGCTTCGCGCGCGCCGCCTCCCGCCGTGAGGCCATGGGGTGGTACAGCCGCTGTCGGGAGCGGGGACTGCGGCTCGGCGAAGCCGTCGGGGTGGGGGCGGTCGTCACCGCCCGGATCATACCGGAGGGGGTGAAGCCCGAGGACTGCAAGGCCCTGGGGGCGGGCAACGAGCTGGGCCTCGTATTTCCGGACTCAGCCCTGCAGCCGCCTGCCGCCGGCTTGAGCCGCCTCGTCGTGGCGCAGGAGGGATTGGCGTGGGAGGCCTGAAACTCCTGCGCGGTGTGGGGCACGCCAAGCTCCTGCTGTTCGGCGAGCACGCGGCGGTGCACGGCCATCCGGCCGTGGGCCTGTCCCTGGCCGAAACGACCGTGGCGGAGTTGGCGCCGGATGAGGGCGGCGATTGGCGCTTCCCCGAGGCTGTGGCCGAGGAGGCCGCCCTCCTCACGCGGGTGCTTTCCCGGCTCGGTGAGCTGGCGGGTAGGCCGGGAAGGGGCGGGGAGGCGCGCTTTGCCTCGAGCGTCCCGCGCGGTCTGGGCTTCGGCTCCTCCGCGGCGCTGTGCGCCGCCGCGGCCTCGGCGTTCGGCTCCGGCGCCGCCGGAAGCCAGGTCATCTGGGCGTGGGCGCACGAGGCCGAGCGCCTGTTCCACGGCACCCCTTCCGGCATCGACACGGGACTGGCCCTGCTCGACGGGCTGTACCTGTTCCAGCCCGATCCTCCGGGCCTGCCCGCGGCCCGCCGACTGGCGGGGCTGCCGCTGGATGTGGTCGTGGGGGCCGTGCCCAGGCGGCAGGACACCGGCACGCTGGTGCGAGGGCTGGGGGAGAGGGTGGCTTCGGGGGACCTGCACACCGCCGGGGCCCTGCGCGAGCTGGGGGAGCTCGCCCGCCGCGCCGCCGCCCTGCTGGACGGGCCTGGCCGGCGGGAGGCGAGGCTGGTAAAGCTTGGCGAGCTGGCCACCGCGGCTCAGGCCCTGCTCGCCGGGCAGGCGTTGAGCACGCCGGAGCTGGACGGGCTGCTGCGGGAGGGGTTGTCCCGCGGCGCGCTCGGGGGCAAACTCAGCGGCGCCGGGGGCGGGGGGGCCTTCTTCCTGATCTGCCCGCAGGCGGATCACGCCGCGATGACCGCCGGGCGGCTGAGGGAGGTTGCCCTCAGGGCAGGCCTGCCGACCGCCGCCACCATACACGCGCTGCACTGGAAAGGAGAGGGGCATGGCCAGGGTGAGGGTTGACGCGGGCATCTGCGGCTTCACGACCGAGATCTTCCGTAAACCCCACGAGACCCTCGTCTACCAGGCGTTGTCGCCGCACCTGCCCCACGTCTCCTGCCCGCTGTACTCGGGGTTCCTCAAGGCGATCGAGGTGGCCGCGCTGCTGGCGGCCGCGCTGTTGCCGGCTGCGGTTTGGTCCCAGCAGCAGCCGGCGGATCTGGAGCACATCCGGCGGGAGTTCTATCGGGCGGTGGATCAGGAGGAGGCCACCCTGCGGCTCATGCGCTGGATCGAGGCGGCCTGGCCAGGCGGATTCGCAGCCTACCCGCCGGTGGTCCAGGCCTATTACGCCTCGCTGGAGGGCCTGCGCGGGCGGCACGCCGCCAACCCGTTCACCAAGCTCGACCACGTGCGCAGAGCCATCGCCTGGATCGACGCGCTCCCGCAGCGTCACTCGCGCTACCTGGAGATCCGCTTCCTGCGCTTCGCCTTCTACCACCAGCTGCCGGCGCTGTTCGGGGTGCGCGGCCGGGTGGCGGGGGACCTGGCGGTCCTGGTGGGGCGGCTGGAAGCCGGTCCGGACGAGGAGGTCCCTCCCCAGGTGCGCCGGGACATGGTCCTCTACATCCTCGAAAGCGGTGAACCGGACCGGGAGCAGCGGCTGCGCCTTTCCCGCCTGCTCTAGTCTCCGGGGGCCGGATTCTTGTCCCGACTATTGACCCGGCACGCTGGCCTCCAGCACGTAGTTGTTGTAGTAGTACTCCATGGCGTCCACCAGGGCCTGCCAGGAGGCCTCCACGATGTTCTCCGATACCCCCACCGTGGACCAGGACTTCTCCCCGTCGGAAGAGGTGATGAACACGCGCACCCTGGCCGCGGTGGCCCGCTCGGGGTTCAGCACCCTCACGGCGAAGTCGATGAGCTTGATTTTCGCGAGGAACGGGTGGCGGGAGAGCAGGGCGTCGCGCAGGCAGTAGTCCAGCGTCTCCACCGGGCCGTTGCCCACCGCGGCGCCCATCAGCTCCTTGCCGCCGCCGGCGGTCAAGAAGATGCGCCCCACCGTCCTGGCCGGCGAATCGGTGGCCTTGAAGCTCTCCAGGTGGTAGTTGCGCAGCTCGAAAAGAGGCTGGTGGCGCGCCAAAGCGCGGCGGATGACCAGGTCGAAGGAGGCCTCGGCGGCCTCGTACTCGTAGCCCGCCTCCTCCAGCTCCTTGAGACGCCCGGTGAGCTGGTGCACCACCTCCGAGGACTTGTCGAAGCTGCCGTACTTGTCCAGGCGCTTGACCACGGTGGACTTGCCGGCCAGCTCCGAGAGGATCAGGCGCCGCTCGTTGCCCACCAGGTCAGCGGGGATATGCTCCATCAGGCGCGGGGCCTTGGCCACCACGTCGGCGTGCTGCCCCGCCTTGTGGCTGAAGGCCGCCTCGCCCACGTAGGGCTGCCGCTTGTCCGGGATGAGGTTGGCTTTCTCGGCCACGAAGCGGGCCAGCGAGGTCAGGTGCCGGAGGTTGGACCCGCAGCCCAGGTCGCGCCCCATCTTGAGCGCCAGGTTGGGGACCACGGCGCACAGGTTGGCGTTGCCGCAGCGTTCCCCCCAGCCGTTGATGGTCCCCTGCACGTGCGCTGCCCCAGCCTCCACGGCGGCCAGCGAGCAAGCCACGGCGGTTTCGGTGTCGTTGTGGCAATGCACCCCCAGCGCGGCCAGCTCGCCCCGTGGCAGCTCCCCGACGATGCGGCTGACTTCCGCGGGGAGGGTGCCGCCGTTGGTGTCGCAGAGCACCAGACAGTCCGCGCCGGCCTCGCTGGCCGCGCGCAGCACGGCCAGGGCGTAGGCGGGATCCTGCTTGTAGCCGTCGAAGAAGTGCTCCAGGTCGAAGAACACCTCGCGTCCCTCCCGCTTCAGCACCTCCAGGGAGTCGCGAATCATGAGCAGGTTCTCCTCCGGGGTGGTACGCAGGACGTGGTGTACGTGCTCGGTCCAGGTTTTGCCGACCACGGTCACCGTGGGAGTCCCGGCCTCCAGCAGGGTCCGGATGTGGGGGTCGGCGGAGGCCTGCTGGTGGGGCCGGCGCGTGGAGCCGAAGGCCGCGACCCGGGCGTGCACGAGCTTCTCTTCGCGGATGCGCCGGAAGAACTCCGCCTCCTTCCTGTTGGAAAGCGGGAAACCCCCCTCGATGTAGTCGATGCCGAAGGCGTCCAGCTGGCGCGCGATAGCCAGCTTGTCCTCCAGGCTGTAGTTGATGCCGGTGCCCTGCATGCCGTCGCGCAGGGTCGTGTCGTAGATGACCACCCTCCCCAGCGGGCCTGCCTTCCCGCCGTTCATTTGGCGGTCGCCTTGTAGCGATTGATGGCGTTCAGGTAGGCGCGGGCGCTGGCCTCCAGGATGTCGGTGGAAGCCCCGCGGCCGCTGAACCGCCGTCCTTTAATCTGCACCCCCACCGAGACCTCGCCCATGGCCTTGCGCCCGGGGGTGACCGCGTGCACGTTGAACTCCTGCAGGGTCACGTCGATCCCGGTGGCGCGGTCGATGGCGTTGAACACCGCGTCCACGGGCCCGTCGCCGGTGGCCGCCTCCTCCAAGGTCTCCTCTCCCGCCTTGAGGCGGATGGTGGCCGTGGGCACACTCACGTTGCCGGACTGCACGTTGAAGTACTCCAGGCCGTAAGAATCCAGGTGCTCGCCCATCTCCTCCATGACCAGGACGTACAGATCGTCGTCGTAGACTTCCTTTTTCCGGTCCGCCAGCTCCAGGAAGCGCTGATAAGCCCTTTTGCGCTCCTCCTCCTTCAGGTCCAGCCCCAGCTCCGCGAGGCGCTGGGAAAAGCCGTGCAGGCCGGAGTGCCGGCCTAGCACCAGGGTGCTGGCGTCGCGGCCCACGGAGGCCGGGGTCATGATCTCGTAGGTCTCCCGGTGCTTGATCACCCCGTCCTGGTGGATGCCCGATTCGTGGGCAAAGGCGTTTTCCCCCACGATCGGCTTGTTGCGCGGGATCGGGAAACCGATGATCGTGGCCAGCAGGCGCGAGCTGTTGTACAGCTGGCGGGTGTCGATGCCGGTAGAGAAGGGCAGCAGGTCTCTGCGCACGTTGAGCGCCATGACCAGCTCCTCCAGCGCGGCGTTGCCGGCGCGCTCCCCGATGCCATTGATCGTCACCTCCACCTGGCGGGCGCCGTTCTGGACCGCCGCCAGGGAGTTGGCCACGGCCAGGCCCAGGTCGTTGTGGCAGTGCACCGAGAGCACCGCCTTGTGCATGCTGGGCACGTCCTCCATGATGCGCTTGATGAACAGGCCGAAGTCCGCGGGGATGGCATAGCCGACCGTGTCGGGGATGTTGATGGTAGTGGCCCCGGCCCGGATCACTTCCTCGATCAGGCGGCACAGGAAGGGAAGCTCGCTGCGGCTGGCGTCCTCGGGGGAAAACTCCACTTCCTCCGCCCGCTCCCGGGCGTAGCGCACCGCCCGCACGGCCATCTCCACCACCTCGTCGGGCTTCTTCTTGAGCTTGTGCTGCATGTGGATGGGGGAGCTGGCCAGGAAAGTGTGAATACGGCACCGCTCGGCGGGCCGGATGGCTTCGGCCGCCGAGTCCAGGTCTTTCTCCACGCAGCGGGCCAGCGCCGCGATGATCGGCCCCTTGACCTTCTGGGCGATCAGGCGGCAGGCCTCGAACTGGTGCGGGGAGGATACCGGGAACCCGGTCTCGATGACGTCCACCCCCAGGCGGGCCAGCTGCGCGGCCACCTCGTATTTCTGCTCCATGCTCATCGAGGCGCCGGGGGACTGTTCCCCGTCGCGCAGGGTCGTGTCGAAGATGATGATGCGGTCCATGGGCGAGTCTCCCTTCACTTCTTTTTTCCTTTTTCCACCGAGATCAACCCGCTCCTGGCGATCTCCAGCACGCCGTAGGGCAGGAGCACGGCGAGGAAGTCGTCGATTTTTTCCGAGGCGCCGGTGATCTCCATGACCATCGAATCCAGGCCCACGTCCAACACCCGCGCCCGGAACACGTCGGCCACCTGGAAAATCTCACCCCGGTCGCTGGCCTGCGCCTGTACCCGGATCAGGGCCAGCTCCCGGTGCAGCGCAGGGATTTCCGTCAGGTCGGTCAGCTTGATCACGTCGATCAGCTTGTGCAGCTGCTTCTTGATCTGGGCGAAGACATTGTCGTCCCCCTGGCAGACCAGGGTGATGCGGGTGACCTGCGGGTCCATCGTGACTCCGGCGGTGATGGATTCCAGGTTGTAGCCGCGGCCGGAAAACAGCCCGGCGATGCGGGACAGCACCCCCTGGTGGTTCTCGACCAGCATGGACAGCACGCGCTTCATCGCCTGCCCTCCTCCCCGAAGCTCATCTCCATGATACCCGCCCCGGGGGCCACCATGGGGAAGACATTGAACTCCCGCTCCACGATGAAGTCGATGAGCACTGGGCGGCGGGTGCTCCTGCCGGCCTCCAGCAGGGCGGGGCGCACCTCCTGTTCCCGGGCGACCCGCAGTCCCACGGCTCCGTAGGCCTCGGCCAGCTTCACGAAATCCGGTGTGTACACCGGGCAGTCCTCGCTCGGGCCCGGGCAGCTTGGCGGGCACTCCGTCCCGGTCCGCAGGCAGGTGGAGGAGTAGCGCCGCTGGTAGAACAGCTCCTGCCACTGGCGGACCATGCCCAGATAGCCGTTGTTCAGGATGGCCACGATCACCGGCAGGCCGTTCTGGACCGCAGTGGCCAGCTCCTGGATGTTCATCTGGATGGACCCGTCGCCGGCGATGTCGATCACCTTCCGCCCCGGGTTGCCCAGCTGGGCGCCGATGGCGGCCGGGAAGCCGTAACCCATGGTGCCCAGCCCCCCGGAGGTGAGCAGGCTGCGGCTGTGGCGGAACTTGTAGAACAGCGCAGTCCACATCTGGTTCTGGCCGACCTCGGTGGTGACGATGGCGTCGGGGTACAGGTCGCAGACCGCCTGGATGACCTTGTCCGGGCCCAGGCCCCGGCCGCCGCTGCGGGGCACGAGGGGGTGCTCCTCGCGCCACTGCCGGATGCTCTGGAGCCAGGGGGCGATGTCCGCCGGCTCCAGCAGCGGCTCCAGCTGTTCGAGCACCGTGCGCGCGTCGCCCACGATGGGGATGCCCACGGGCACGTTGCGCGAGATGGACACCGGGTCGATGTCGATGTGCACGATTGCGGCCCCGGGGGCGAACTTGGCAAGGTCGCCCGTGGCCCGGTCGTCGAAGCGCGTGCCCACGGCGAACAGCAGGTCGCAATGGCTGACGGCCATGTTGGCCGGGTAGGTGCCGTGCATCCCGAGCATGCCCAGGTCCAGGGGGTCGTCGCCCGGGAGGCTGCCGATGCCCATCAGCGAGTCCACGACCGGAACGCCGGTTTTCCGGATGACGCGGCGCAGCACCTCCGCGGCCCCGGAGATGTGGATGCCGCCACCCAGGTAGAACAGCGGCCGGCGGGCCTTCTTCAGGGCCTGGGCGGCCTTGCGGATCTGACCGGCGTGTCCCTTGTAGACGGGGTTGTAGCCGCGGATGCTCACGGAAGCGGGGTACTCGGCTTCCCCCGTTTCCTTGACCACGTCCACCGGCAGGTCCACCAGCACGGGTCCCGGGCGGCCGGTGGAGGCCAGGGTGAAAGCCTCCTTGATGACCCTGCCCAGGTCCTTGCGGTCCAGCACCAGGTAGTTGTGCTTGGTGATCGGGCGGGTGACCTCCAC
>CAZMWZ010000033.1:0-20530 GCA_964570045.1 uncultured Spirochaetaceae bacterium | reverse complement strand
ACCCTGGTCCAGTCGGTGAAGGCTCTCGACAAGGAGGACGTTTCCTCCCTCAGCCCCGACGAGCAGGTCGGTTTCAAGATCGTCAAGCGCTCCCTGGAGGAGCCCATGCGCCAGATCGCCGAGAACGCCGGCATGGACGGGGCCGTCGTGGTGAACAGGGCCAAGGGCGAGAAGAAGGGCTTCGGCTTCGACGCCTCCAAGATGGAGTGGGTGGACATGTTCAAGGCCGGGATCATAGACCCGGCCAAGGTCACCCGCTCGGCGCTCCAGAACGCCGCCTCCATTGCGGGGATGCTGCTGACCACCGAGTGCACCGTGACCGATCTTCCTGAAAAGGAAGAGAAAATGGCGGGCGGGCCTCCGGGCGGCGGCATGGGCGGCATGGGCGGCATGGGCGGAATGGGCGGGTACTAGAGTTCGATCATTACACGAAACATCAAGCCCCCGGGCGCCAAGCTCCGGGGGTTTTTTTTCGCCTGGGATTCAAAGCCGACCTGGAGTATACTGGGTTGAGGAGGGCAAGACATGAAAAAGCTGGCCTTCGCGATCCTGATCGCTGGAGTCGTGTTCGCGCTGCGCCAATGCTTTCTGTTCGACACGACCGTGGAGTACAGCTCAGGAGGCAACCGATGAGCAAGGGCGGAAGGTTCGGGAAGCTGGACGACCAGAAACGGCTGCGCAAGCTGCGGCCGCAGCGCTCGGTGCCGATGCAGGGGCGGGACATCATCCGCCTGGAGGAGCACTTCAAGATCGCGCCCAAGCACCCGGGCATGGGACGCCGGTAGGGTTCGATAAGGCGGCCGGTCAGGCCAGGCCGGCCAGATACTCCGGGTGCCGGAGGGCGGCGCCGACGAATTCCTGGTGAGGACGGAGCGCCGGCAGTTCGCGCACCTTAGCCCACACGAGCAGGGGGTCCCCTGCGCATTCCGCATACGCGGCGCGCAGGAGGGGGAAGTGCTTTTCCAGATCCGCGTTGCAGCGCCGCCACGCCGTAAACCAGCCATCGACGGCCTCCAGGCCGTCCTCCAGCAGGTGCAGCAGCAGGCAGGTGCTCAAGGCGGATTCCGTTTCACCGTCGTGTCCCTGCACCCGCTCCACAGCGATCCCCGTGCCCGCGGCCCAGGCACGGCGCAGGTCCGGTTTTCCCTGGTAACAGCCCAGGAGGTACAGCTTCGCCTGCGCCGGCAGGCGCAGAAGTCCGGGGGTCAGGCAGCGCTCTCCCGGCGGGCCCAGGAAGGCGGCCTCGTCCCGCGAACCGTGTCCGGACGCCAGGGCCAGGGCGAGCCGCCGGCGCCTCCTGAAGTCCAGCGCCTGCCCCCGCCACTCCGCGTAGAGGGCGCCCCGGGATTCGGCGGCGAGTCGGGCCATCAGGCTGCGCACGCCCGCGAACTGTTTTTCCTCGGGAGCCGAGCAGCTCAACAGCAGCCCGCTGGCGGTCATCGGGCCGCTTCCCCCAGGCTCTGGAACAGCACCCCCAGCAGGCGATCGCGCACGGACTCGCGCAGTGCGGGGAAGCGGACGTGCAACACCTGGGCGTCGCGGGACAAGCGCAGGACCTCCGCGGCCAGCACGAAGGACTCGCCCCCCACCCGGAAGCGCAGCTCGATCAGGTCCCCCGCGGAAACCCTCTTCTGCGGGTTCTGCAGGCTCGCGCCTTCGCCCCCCAGGTCCAGGAGCTGGCTGCCCAGGGGGGGCTCCCCCTCCCGGGCCTGCACCTCCACGGGCAGCTGCAGCCTGCGGCGGTAGTACCGGCGGCGCTGGGTGCGCCGCAGCCGCTCGACGTGCTCCAGGCGCAGGAAGCCCCCCCTAATAGTGAGCACGCGGGTGGCGAAGGAGAAAAGCCCCGCGCGGTTCTGGAACAACACGGTGAGCGGGCCGCCGGCGGGGGGCGGGTCGGAGCCCTCGCGCGGCGCCAGGACCAGGGCGCCGGCTTCCTGGGCGCTCACCTCCGCGAGCAGGCGGCGCTCGCCCCGGGCGGAGGACCAAGTGAGCAGGACCGGGAGGCCCTGCGGCAGCTCGCTGGAGGCGGCGGGTACCTTTTCCGGGTTCCGCGCCTGGATGCCGAGCTTCAGGCGCAGCTCGGCGAGAGAGGCCTCCCCGGGGAAGGCCGCTTCGCGCTCGCCCAGCCGGCCCGCCGCGCGGTTGAAGGCGGCGGAGCTGGAAAGCAAGTGGAGTCTGCTCTTCGGGTCGCCGCGGGGCCCGGCCAGGCGCCCCACGAGCTCCAACTCAGCCTCGGTGAGCCCGAGCTTGAGGACTAGGCGCTCGTAGCGTTCCAGCGCCAGCCGGGCCTCCAAGCGGCGCGCCTTTGCGCGCTGTAGCCGGTAGGCGGTGAGCAGAGAGGCCGCGAGCAGCAGGAGCACGCCGGCGAACAGCGCGTACTGCAAGGGACTGGTGATGAAACCCCTTGCAACATTGTCCAGAAATTCGGATACTTTCTGCGGGTCGTAATAGAACATCCGAGTAATATCATACACTGTTTGGCCGCGGCGGGCCATCGGGGAGGGAGGCAGCGGTGATCGGCCGGAAGGACTTCGTATTCACGATCGGCTATGACGGGAGCACCGCGGTGGTGGACGGTGGCCTGAAACGGCGTTTTGGCTCGCTCGGCACCGAGGAGCTGGCGGAGAAGGGGTTTTTCAAGCAGGCCCTCTGCTCGGCCGTCTTCGAAGGGGCCGCCGCGGGCGAGGACCCCAGGCTGCAGAAGATCCTGGAGCTGTACAACGCCGGCGCGGAGCACAAGCTCGGCCAGGCGGAGGAGCTGAAGCGGATGTTCGGGGTGTTCGAGGTGCCCCAGGGCATCACGCGCGCGCTGGTCATCAGCTGATCGGCGGATCCTTGACGCTCGGATGATTTCCGTGATACGTTTGCTGAAATCTTTAACTGATAAAGGATGAATCCGAATGCCTAACTTATTTGCGAATCTGCCTCTGCTCCTCGGTCAGCCCGCCGGACAGGGCGGCCAGCCCGCCGGGGGTAGCAGCATGATCACCATGCTGGCGACCTTCGCCCTGATCATCGTGATCTTCTACTTCCTGATCATCCGCCCGCAGCGCAAGAAGCAGAAGGACACCCAGAGCATGCTGGCCAACGTCCGCAAGGGCGACCGGGTGGCCACCGTCGGCGGGATCCGCGGCACGGTGCACGCCGTGAAGGAAAGCACCGTGGTGCTCAAGGTCGACGACAATACCAAGATCGAGTTCAACAAGAACGCCATCAGCACGGTGCTGGAGCGCCGGGAGGAAGAGGCCCCCGAGGCCACCGAGGAGAAGAAGGAATAGCTGTCGCCGGCCTGGCCGCGCCTGCCGTCTTTTCCCGTCAAATTCCCATAGCGGAGTAAGTGATGTCCAAACGCTTCCGGTTGTTGCTGATCGTGATCCTGCTCGGGGTCGCCTTTGCCTTTCTTTACCCCAGCCTGCAGTGGTACTTCCTGCTGTCCCCCGAGGTGAAGGAGCTGGCTACGGGCTCACGGCCCCAGATCAAGGTGTACGCCGAGCGCAAGGCGCGCGGCGTGCTGGCCGAGCTCACCGCCGCCCCTGTGACCGACCCGCTGCCCGAGTCCTATCGGTTCCTGACCATAGCGGCCAGGCTGCGCTACGAGGCGGAAGGGCGCCCCGTCCCGCGGCTCTGGACGCTCCAGGACACCTTCCGCGGCTTCCCGGGGCGCCAGGAGCTGCAGGTGGCTTTGGAAAGCCACTTCCGGGACGAGATCCTCGCCGCCAAGGACCTGCGGGAGCGCAGCATGCAGCTGGGCTTGGACCTGCGGGGCGGCATGCGCGTCCTGCTGCGGGCCAAGACCGAGGAGCTGGAGCAGACCGCCGGGAAGTCCCTGAGCGCCGCGGAGCGCGACGATGCGGTCAAGAGGGCCCTGGAGGTCCTGAACAACCGCATCGACCAGTTCGGCGTGAGCGAGCCCCAGATCCGCCGCCAGGGCGAGGACCTGATCCTGGTGGAGCTGCCGGGGGAGGCGGACCGGGAGCGGATGGGCAAGTTCATCCAGGGCCGGGGCGTGCTGAACTTCCACATCGTGGACGAGGAAGGCCTGGGGATTTTCCGCCAGTACCAGGCGGAGAACCCGGGGGACTTCCTGGACGCGGAGGGCAATGTGGTGCAGCCGCCGGTCCTGCCGGCCGGCACCATCCTGCGCGGGGTCTACACCAAGGATTCCTACGGCATGGACCAGTTGCGCGGCCACACCGTGCTCAAGGCTCAGGCCGGGCTCTCGGGCAACTACATCCGCGACGCCCGCGTCACCCCCGACCAGATCACGGGCAAGCCCAACGTCATCTTCATCCTCACCGGCGAGGGGGGCGAGATCTTCTACAAGCTGACCAGCGACAACGTGGATAAAACCCTGGCCGTCGTGCTGGGCGACAAGGTCAAGGCCCAGGCCCGGATCGCCGAGCCGATCCGCGAGTCGGTGCGGGTCACCGGCTTCGACCAGGAGGAAGCCAGCGACCTGGCCCTGGTCCTGCGCACCGGCGCGCTGCCCGTGCCCCTGGAGGTCGTCAACTTCCAGGCAGTGGGCGCGACGCTGGGCGAGGACGCCATCCGGGTGGGGCTGCAGGCGGCGGCGATCGGCTTCGCCGCGGTCATGCTGTTCATGCTCCTGTACTACCTGGGCGCGGGGGTCAACGCCATCATCGCCCTGGTGCTCAACGCCTACTTTATGTTCGCGGTGCTCTCCGTGTTCAACTTCACGCTGACCCTGCCGGCCATCACCGGCATGGTGCTCACCATCGGCATGGCCGTGGACGCCAACGTGCTGATCTTCGAGCGCATTAAGGAGGAGTACCGCGTCGGCAAGTCGGCCAAGGCCGCGGTCAAGGCGGGCTTCTCCAAGGCCTTCTGGGCCATCGCGGACTCCAACATCACCACCTTCATCGCCGCCATCGTGCTGTCCCAGTTCGGCAAGGGCCCGATCCAGGGCTTCGCGGTGACCCTGGCCGTGGGGGTGGTGTCCTCGATGTTCACGGCCCTGTTCGTGTCGCGCCTGATCTACGACTTCAGTACGGACGTGCTGCGCATTAGCAGGCTCAGCCTCGGCTGGCGGAGGCTGGCGGCATGAAGAAAGCGATCAATTTCATCGGCGCCCGCTGGATCTTCATCGCCATTTCCCTCGTCATGATCTCGGCCGGCGTGGTGGGCTACGTCGTCAACGGCGGCTTCAACTTGAGCATCGACTTCACGGCCGGTTTGAACCAGCAGTTCCGGATCGACCCGGCCTCCCGGCAGGTGGCGATCGCCGAGGTGCGCCAGGCGCTGGCTGGCCTGGGACGCTACGACCTGCAGGCGGTGGGCAACCCCGGTGAGCAGGAGTTCGTGGTCAAGGTCATGGCCGATCGGGCGGACAGCGACTTCCAGACCCGCACCGAGGCGCGCATCCTGCAGCTTCTGGAGACGGCCTTCGGGACAGGCAGCGTCGCCATCCAGGCCAGCGACTTCGTGGGGCCGCGCTACTCCCAGGAGCTGGCCGCCCAGACGATCTGGATCCTGCTGGTGGCCGTCATCCTGATCCTGATCTATGCGGCCTTCCGCTTCAGGTTCATCTACGGGATGGCCGCCGTGCTTTGCCTGCTGCACGACGCGCTGTTCATGCTGGCCGTCGCTGCCGTGTTCCGCATCGAGTTCACCACCACGACCGTGGCCGCGTTGCTGACGATCATCGGCTACTCGATCAACGACACGATCGTCATCTTCGACCGGGTGCGTGAGAACCGGGGGCTCATGCGCGACGCCGACCTGGCCACGATCCTGAACACCTCGATCACCCAGACCATGGGCCGCACCATCCTGACCTCGCTCACCGTGTTCCTGTCGATCATCGCCCTGTACCTCGTCGGCAAGGGTGACATCAAGAACTTCGCGTTGCTGATGCTGGTGGGCATTTTCGAGGGCGTTTACTCTACGATCTTCATCGCTTCGCCCATCGTCTACATGTGGAGCCGCGTCAACGACAGGCGGCGGCGTTCCAGGGACCTGGCCAAGTACGGGCGCGGTGTCGGCAGCGGAGCTTCCCCGGCGGCCGAGCACCGGCGCGAGGAGGCGGCCGAGCCTTCCCTCCCCGAAGCGCCGGGCGAGCCGGTGTCGGCAATATCAGAAGGGGAAACGGCGGTCGAGTTCGACGAACCCGCGGCCCGCGCGGCAGCCCAGGCCGTGCCCGCCCCGGCGCCGCAGGAGGACGGGGCATCGGTCCCCGCGGCCGACGGCGCCTACGTTCGCGTGCAGCAGCGCCGGCATAAGAAGCGTAAGAGGTAGATCTTTCCCCGAAAAAAACCAGGCGGGCCTCAGGGCTCGCCTTTTTTATTCCGCCAGGTAGGCGAAGAACAGCGCCAGCGCGGCGATGCCCTTTTCCCAGGTCGGCAGGTGCAGCTTCTCGTTCGGGGAGTGGGCGTTGTCGTTCGGCAGGGAGAAGCCGGTCAACAGCGACTCCACGCCGAGGTGCTCCTGCAGGTAGGCCACCACGGGAATGCTGCCGCCCTCGCGCCGGAACACCGGCCGCTCGCCCCACACCTCGCCCAGCGCCCGGCTCAGGGCGCGCACGCCGGCGGACTCCCGGGCGCTGATCGAAGGCGGGCCCCCGGCCAGGCGCTTGAGCTCCCAGCCGACGGTGGCCGGCGCCCTCTCGCGCAGGAACGCCTCCAGCTGGGAGGTGACCAGCGAGGGGGTCTGGTCGGGCACCAGGCGCATGGAGATCTTGGCCATGGCCTCCGCGGGGAGCACCGTCTTGGAGCCCTCCCCCGTGAAGCCGGAAAACAGACCGTTCACCTCCAGGGTGGGGCGGGCGCCGACCCGCTCGAAGGGCGTGTAGCCCTCCTCGCCAGTCCACAGGGCGGGGGCCCCGGTGGCCTGGAGGTAAAACGCGGCATCCATCGGCAGGCGGGCCAGCTCGCGCCGCTCCTCGGGGTCCAGGGCCCGCACGGCGTCGTAGAAGCCTGGCAGGGCCACCCGCCCGGAGGGCTCGTGCATGGCGGCCAGGAGGTCGCAGAGGACCTGGGCCGGGTTGTGCACCACCCCGCCGTACATCCCGGAGTGCAGGTCGCGCGCAGGGCCGCGCAGGCGCAGCTCGAAGTAGGCCAGGCCGCGCAGGCCGTAGGTGATGGTCGGCAGTACGGGGGAGATCATCCCGGCGTCGGGGTTCAGGCACAGGTCACAGGCCAGGAGGTCCCGGTGCGTGCGGATGAACTCCGGCAGGTGGGTGGAGCCGATTTCCTCCTCCCCCTCGAAAAGGAACTTGAAGGCGGGCCGGGCCCCCCCGGTGCGCAGCACCGCCTCCACCGCCTTGAGGGCGGCGACGATCTGCCCCTTCATGTCCGAGGCGCCGCGGGCGAACAGCTCCTCGCCGCGGACGGTGGGTCCGAAAGGCTCGCTCTGCCACAGCTCCAGCGGGTCCACCGGCTGCACGTCGTAGTGCCCGTATATCAGCACCGTGCGGGCGGCCTTTCCCGCGGGGGGGATCTCCCCGTAGACCAGGGGCGCCCCGGGCGTGGCGAAGCTCTTCACCCGCGTGCAGCCCAGCGCGCGCAGCGCATCGGCCGTCCACTCGGCGGCGCGCTCCACATCGCGGCGGCGGGCAATTTCGGTGGAGACCGAGGGAATGGCTAGCAGCCCGTCCAACTCGCGCCGGAAGCGCGGCATATTGGCTTTTACGTATTCGAACAGCGCGGCGTGGGAGTTCTTCATTGGCTTACCGTAGCGAAATTTCGGTGGAAAGGCAATTTGCCGCAATCGCGGGTTACACCGCGCTTATGGCGCCGGTACGGGCGGTTCCGGCGGCACGGGCGGTTCCGGCCGCACCGCTGGCACCGGCGGCGCCAGCCGGGCGCGTTCCTTCACCAGGCGGCTGAACGAGAAGCGGGGCGCGGCCTGTTGCGGGCGGGCCCGGATCGTGATCCGTTCGCCGGTGGCCGGGTTCACGCCCACGCGGGCCTTGCGGGCGGGGAGGGTCTTCAGGCGCATGGCGCCAATCCTCCCCAGGCGAACCCGCCCGCCGAGCAGCAGGCCGGACTCCAGGAGCAGGTGGTAGTCCTCGAGGAGCAGCCGGGTGGCCTTCTGGCTCAGGGCGTGCTTCCGGGACAGGTACACGATCAGGTTGCGCGTGGTGAACTGCTCCGGCGACCCCGCCTGCGGGAGCGCGACGGTCCGGTTGATGCGGACGAAGCCCCCGGCCAGGTAGATGGCCGCTTCGCGCAGGCGTTTCTCCTGCTCCTCCCGGCCCACGTTTTCGTCGCAGACCGCGATCTTGAGCAGCGGCGAGGTGCTGCGGATGGCCCCGCCGCCGAACCGCGCTTCCCGGCCGACGGCCAGGTCCGCCTCCAGCGAGGCGGCTTCGACGACCAGCAGGTGGGGCACGTCGGTGCGCAGCTGGATGCTGGCGTACTCCACCCGGCGCCCCGATGCCTCCGGCGCCCCGATGCCCACCAGGGAGGCGGAGGCGGTCAGCAGCAGCGCCCCGCGGCCGTCGGCGGCCGCCAGGGTCTCCACCTCCCGCATGTCCAGCGCCCGGATCTGCGCTTCGAACATGCTCTTTTTTTCCAGCCACGCCCTGGCCAACGGCTCCAGGGAGCCCTCCGGCAATCCTGAATCCCGAGCCAGGCCCGCGAGGTGGGCCCTGATCGGCTCCGGCACCTGCGCCAGGTAATCGTCCATCGGCACCTCCTTGTCGTTCATTGGCATTAATGGTAGAGCGTATGGGGAGAATTCTCAACCCTTGTTTTTCGGTCTTTTTCCGCAAGTGGGCTATACTGTATGATGTCGAGGAGGACACGATGGGTAATTATCTGGACCAGGTTCCCGCGGAGATCCAGGCGCATATCCGCCAGATCACCAAGAGCTCCGGGCTGCCCGACACGGAGGACTCGGTGGAGCTGATCGCCCAGGGGTGGCTGGAGAAAAAGGAGCTGTTCGAGAAGCAGGTCAGCGAGCTCCAGCTGGAAGAGGTGGAGCTGCTGGAGAGGCAGGAGGAGCGCGGCTGCCTGGCCATGACCTACTCCGGCTCCCTGCTCAACATCGGGCCCCTGCGGGGCGAGGGGCGAAAAGTGGAGTACGCCGCGATCGGGCTGCGCCAGGACGTGCCCGCCGCCGCGGGCCAGGAAGGCTCGCAGCTTGCCCGCGACGTGGTCGTCGGCGCCGTCGCGGAGTTCAGCGTCGGCCCGATCCAGAGCTCCTCGCCGGTGTTCAAGATCGCCGCCGCCAACCCGGACCTGGACCCGGCGGCCCAGGAGAAGCAGATCACCAAGGCCACGCGCATCCTCACCAAGGAGTTCGTGGAAGTCAACAAAGAGCTGGAAATCGGGTAAGTGAGCCCGCTTGACCAGAGGCTGGGGGAGATCCGCGATCGGCCGAGCCCCCCCGAACCCGCGGCCTTCGCGGCCACCCTGCGCCGGGCGCGCGCGGCCCTGGCCGCGGAGCCGCCGGAGGCGCGCCCCGCGGACGGCCGGGGCTTGCCGGGCGGGGTGGTGCGCCTCGGCGGGGAACTGCCGACGATCATCGTCCCGGACCTGCACGCCCGCCTGGACTTCTTCCTGGGTTTGCTCGCCTGGCGGCGCGGCGGCCAGGCCTCGGTGCTGGAGGGCCTGGCCTGCGGGGAGCTGCAGCTGCTGTGCCTGGGCGACGGGATGCATGCCGAGGCCAGGGCCGCGCGCCGCTGGAAAACGGCCCAGCGGGAGTTCACGGGCGGGTACCGGGAGCACGCCCGCATGGACGAGGAGATGCGGGAGAGCCTGGGGCTGATGGAAATGGTAATGGAAGTGAAGTGCGCCTTTCCCGCGAGGTTCCACTTCCTCAAGGGCAACCACGAGAACATCGCCAACGAGGAGGGGGAAGGCAACCACCCCTTCGTCAAGTTCGCGCTGGAGGGATTCATGGTGGCCGACTACATGCGGCGGTTCTACGGGGACGAGACCCTCGAGGAACACTACCAGTTCGAGAAGGAGCTGCCCCTGCTGGCCGTCGGCAACGGCTTCCTGGCGTCGCATGCCGAGCCGGCGGCCTTCTACCCGCTGGAGCGGGTGGTCGCCTGCCGTGAGGACCCGCAGGTCGTCCTGGGGCTGACCTGGACCGGGGACGAGACGGCCGAGCCGGGCAGCGTGCGCCGCATGCTGGAGCACTACCTCGGTGACAGCGACCAGGCGTACTACTTCGGGGGCCACCGTCCGGTGCGCGGCCCCTACCGGCTGCGGGCCGACGGGCGCTACGTGCAGATCCACGACCCCGAGCGGTGGGTGATCGCCCTGCTGCCCGCCGACGGGCGGATCGACCCGGAAAGGGACATCCTGGACATCGGCGAGGAGAAGGCATGATCGAGAAGAGGCCGGTACGCCGGATCGGGAAGTACGAGCTGCTTGCCAAGATCGCTCAGGGGGGGATGGGGGCGCTGTACAAGGCCAGGCACCCGACCCTGGATCGCGTGGTGCTGCTGAAAAAGCTCACCTTGAGGGGAGCGAGCCAGTTCGTCGAGCGCTTCAAGCGGGAAGCCCGCCTGATGATGGACTTCAAGAACGACCACATCGTGCAAGTCTACGATCACTTCAAGGAAGGCTCCTCCTACTACATCGTGGAGGAGTTCGTCGACGGGGTTTCCCTGGACGCCCTCATCCGCCGCGAGCGCTACCTTTCCAACGACGCGGCCATGCTCGTGCTCTACGAGGTCTGCAAGGCCCTGAAATACGCGCACGACAAGCAGGTGATCCACCGGGACATCAAGCCCAGCAACATCCTCGTTTCCCGCCAGGGCGAGGTCAAGCTGGTGGATTTCGGCATCGCCACCTCGCAGGAGGAGACCGAGGACGGGCTGACCCGCGACGGCATGGTTCTGGGTACGCCCTGCTACATCCCGCCCGAGCAGATCGAGGATGCCCGCAACGTGGACAAGCGGGCCGACATCTACTCCCTGGGGGTGGTGCTCTACGAGATGCTCACCGGCAAGACCCCCTTTCCCGGCAGCTTCAACGCCGAGACCATCGCCCTGATCCAGAAAGGCAGGTACACCCCGCCCCGGCGACTGAACCCGCGGATCTCGCCGCTGCTGCGTGGGGTCGTGCGCAAGGCCATGCGCGTGCGCCCCCGCCGTCGCTACCAGGACTTAAAAGTGGTCATCCGGTTGTTGGAGCGGCGGATCCGGCGCCGCGACCCGGCTGGCATCCGCCAGGCCATGAAAAAAGTCCTGGCCGGCGAAGAGATCCGCGAGCTGTTCCGGGCGGGCAAGCCCTGGGTCCCCCGGCTGACGGCGGCCCTGTGCGTGGCGGCGCTGGCCGCCGCTGGCGGCTATTACCTGGTGCGCGAGGGCTACTACTACGAGCTGGCAGCCCCCTCCCGCTACGGCGCCCTGGTGGCCTCGGCTCGGATCAGCACGCGCTACAAGGAGCCCGAGGAGATCTTCATCAAGCCCGTGCTCTACAAGGAGCTGGCCAGCGAGCTGGTCCGGGTGGAGGGGATCGACTGGGACTTCCGGGAGAACCGCTCCCACAGGAGCGCGGGGGTGTTCGTGCTGGAATCCCGCAAGCTGTACCTGGAAGCGGGGCAGTACCGCCTGAAGTTCAGCCTGGAGGGGGAGCTGCACTGGCAATCCTTCTTCCTGAACCCGCGCACGGCCCAGCGCCGGCTGCTGGCCACGGCGCGTGCCCAGCAGGTCGCGATCCAGCTCGGCGAGGGCTCCGCCCTGCCGCTGGAGGTCGAGCACGCGGTGTACGACGTGGAAACGGGCGAGGCGCTCACCCGCGACACCTCCTTCTCCGTGTTCCTGGCAGATCGCTGGCTGCCGTGGACCCGCAAGCTGGAGTTGACCTCTTCGGCGAGCTACCGCTTCCGCTTCGAGAAGGATGGCTACTTCCCACGCACCTACAGCCTGGTCCTCCAACCCTACCAGACCCGGCTGCGCCTGGAGGCCCAGCTTATCCCGGTTCCCGGCACGCTGCGCCTGCGGTCCAACGCCGCCGGGCTCCGGCTGCGCCTGGGCGGCTCGGAGCATTACTTCTCCGGCGGCAGGCAGCGGGAGTATCGCAGGCTGGCACCCCTGGAAGCGGGGGTCCGCGAGCTGGAGTTGAGCCCCGGGCAGTACCAGGTTTCCGTGCAGGCGGACGGGTCCCTGGCCCGCAGCCTGAGCGTCGCCGTGGAGTCCGGCAGGACCACGACCCTGGAAGTCAGGCTGGACCGGCCCAGGCGTAGCCTGGAGGTCACGATTGTCGAATAGGAGGCGCTCATGTCCACCCTGGCCCGCAGGCTGATCCTCGCCGCGCTGGGAATCCTGGCCGGGGCCGCCGTCTGGCCGGCCGCGGAGCTCGTGCTGTATTTCCAGGCCCGCTTCGCCTCGTACCTGCCGTTCCTGGGGGTGCTGGGCGCAGTCACGGGCGCTCTGCTGGGGGCCGTGTTCGGTTCCGCCGAGGGGATCAGCTCGCGGGTCAAGACCCGAATACCCGCAGGGATGCTCCTAGGGGCCCTGGTCGGCTGTGTCGGGGGGGCGGTGGGCCTGCTGGCCGGGCAGGCGGCGCTGTGGCTGGTCGGGGAAGCGGCCCTGCGCTCGTACCGCAGCTTCCGGACGGTCGTGCTGCCGGCCAGCCGCGCCGTCGGCTGGGCGGTCCTGGGCCTGTTCGTGGGCGTGGGCGAGGGGGTGCGCGCCGGCTCGCTGAAGAAGGCCGTCGTCGGGATGCTCGGCGGGGTGGTGGGCGGCCTGGCGGGCGGGCTCGTGCTGGAGTACGCGGGGCTGCTTTTCCCCCGCCTCGCTTTCCCCCGCCTGATCGGCTTCCTGATCCTGGGCCTGGCCATCGGAGTGTTCTACGGGCTGGTGGAGCGCGGGCTCTCGTACGGGGTGCTCCGCCTGCTGGCAGGCCCGCTCAAGGGCAAGGAGTTCCTGTTGAACCAGCGGCGCCTCGGCATCGGAGCCTCCAGGCGCAACGAGATCGCCCTGCCCGCCTACGAGGGCCTGGCGGACCGGCAGGCCCTGATCCGCATCCGCAGGGGCGAGGTGACCCTGGAGAATCTGGAACCCCGGGTGGCGGTCCTGGTCAACGAGCGCCAGGTCCAGGAGGCCCGGCTCAAATACGGGGACGTGCTCGCCATCGGGCCGGCCAAGCTGTTCTTCAAGTACGAGTGAGGAGAGGGTATGGGCAAGAAACACCTGGCTTTGCTCCTGCTGCTGGCGGCCGCGTTTTCCGCCGGGGCGATCAACCTCAGCCTGGCCCAGATCGACGCGTCCCGGCTGCTGATGTCCCAGACTGTCGACCTGTACCTCAGCGTGACCGGCCAGGACGGGCGGCCTCTGCGCGGCCTGCCGGCTGAAGCTTTCCGGGTGTACGAGTCGGCGGACGGCCGCCAGTTCCACGAGGTGCGCGACCTGGGCGCCTTCACCCCCGCAGCCGGCGCCGCCGAGGGGATCACTTTCCTGCTGCTCATGGACAACTCGGGCAGCATGTACGACTCCGTGCGGGGCGGGGCGACCCGGGACCCGGCGCTCATGCGGGTCAACCACGCCAAGCAGGCCGTGCGTTCCTTCCTGACCAGCATGACCGGTCCCGGCGACCGCGTGGGCCTCGCCGCGTACAACACCTTCTACCGCGGCCTGGTCCGTCCCGGGCAGGACCGCGAGCGGGTGGCCGGCGCCCTGGAAGGCATCAGGCGCCCGCAGCCGGAGGAGGCCTACACGGAGCTGTACGCCAGCCTGACCCTGGCCGTCCGGGAGTTCGCCGGCGCCCGGGGGCGCAAGGCGCTTATTGTCCTGTCCGACGGGGAGAACTACCCCTACGCCGAGCACTCCGGCAAGCCTCACCCGGAGTTCAGGGCGCGCAGCTACCCCCACACCGAACCGATCCGGGCCTGCCTGGAGGAAGGGATCACGGTGTACGCGATCAACTTCGGACCGCGCCAGGACCGGAATCTGCGCAGCATCGCGCTGGAGACCGGCGGGCAGGTCTTCGAGGCCGCCGACCGGGGCGAGTTGGCCGCCGTGTACCTGAGGATCCACGAGCAGGTGGCGGCGGAGTACCGCCTGACCTACCGCGCCGACATGCAGCCCGCGGAGCGCAAGTACGTGCGGGTGCGGGTGGGGCAGGCCGGAAGCGAGGCGGAGGCCACGCGCTTCTACTTCTCGACCACCGTTTTCGGCCTGCCGCTTGCGGCCCTGAGCTGGCTGCTCGCCGCGCCCTTCGTGCTGGCCGCCTTCGGGGTGTGGCTGGCCACGCGCCTGCGGCTGGAAAGCCGCCGCGGGCCCGCGCGCCTGGAGGTGCTGCACACCCGGGTCGGCTCCGCATCGACGCGGGCCCTGCCCCTGGGCAGCGCGAAGACCGTGATCGGCGGCAGCCGGAAGGCCGACCTGACCATCGCCGGCGCGCCCGGCGTGCAGGGCGAGCACGCCACGGTGCTCTTCGACCCCAAAACCCGCAGCTACACCGTCGTGGGCGGGGGGGACATCACGGTGAATAACCGGTCCGTAAAAAGCCGCCGCCTCGAGGCCGGGGACGTGATCGACGTGGGCGGGGCCACCATCGTCTTCGACGACGGGGAGGTTTGAGGTTCGGGCTCGCTTCGCTTGACACGGCGGGCGTCGAGCCGTTACTTTACTAGCAGCATGTACGCCACGACCTGAAACCTCCGCGGGCCGACGCACGGTGAGCGGAGACAGCCTTTATGCCGGACCGCGCGAGAGCGGGCCGGGCGTAAAGGCTTTTTTATTGATGCGGGAGGAACACATCGCATGGAAGAACGCGCAGACAGGCTCACCAAGATCCGCCACTCCACCGCCCACGTGATGGCCGAGGCGGTGCGGGACCTCATTCCGGGCGCCAGGATCGCCATCGGGCCGGCCATCGAGGATGGCTTCTACTACGACTTCGACCTGCCCCGGCCCCTGAAGACCGAGGACCTGCCGCAGATCGAAGAACGCATGAAGCGCATCATCGCCGGGGACCACCCCTTCCGGCACCGGGTGGCGAGCCGCGAGGAGGCCCGCGAGCTGTTCCTTGAGGAGCCCTACAAGCTGGAGCTCATCCGCGACCTGCCGGAGGGGGAGGAGATCTCGCTGTACTCGGTGGGGGAGTTCACCGACCTGTGCCGCGGCCCGCACGTGGCCTCCACCCGGGAGCTCGCCGCCGACGCCTTCAAGCTCCTGTCGATCGCCGGCGCCTACTGGCGCGGCGACGAGCACAACCCCATGCTGACCCGCATCTACGGCACCGCCTGGGAGAGCCCCGGGGAACTGGCCGGTCACCTCCAGAAGCTGGAGGAGATCGAGAAGCGGGACCACCGCCGCCTGGGCAGGGAGCTGGACCTGTTCTCCACCCACGAGGAGGCGGGCGCGGGGTTGATCTACTGGCACCCCAAGGGGGCTCGTATCCGCTCCATCGTGGAGGACTACTGGCGCCGCAAGCACTTCGCCAACGGCTACGAGGTGGTGAACACGCCGCACATCGGCAAGAGCTGGCTGTGGGAGACCTCCGGCCACCTGGGCTACTACGCGCAGAACATGTACGCCCCGCTGGCCATCGACAAGGTCGACTACTACCTCAAGCCCATGAACTGCCCCTTCCATATACTGATCTACAAGTCGGCGATGCGTTCCTACCGCGACCTGCCGCTGCGCTGGGCGGAGCTGGGCACCGTGTACCGCTACGAGCGCTCCGGAGTGCTGCACGGTCTGCTGCGCGTGCGGGGCTTCACCCAGGACGACGCCCACATCTTCTGCACCCCCGAGCAGATCGAGGAGGAGATCCTGGGGGTCTTGCGCTTCTCGCTGGACATGTGGAAGGACTTCGGCTTCAAGGACGTGCGGGCCTACCTGGCCACCCAGCCGGCCGCCGGGGCCGTGGGGGAGGAGGCGCGCTGGCGCCAGGCCACCGAGAGCCTGCGCAAGGCCATCGATCGGGAGTCCCTGGAGTACACCCTGGACGAGGGCGGAGGGGCTTTCTACGGGCCCAAGATCGACCTGAAGATCAAGGACTCCCTGGGCCGGGAGTGGCAGATGACCACGATCCAGTTCGACTTCAACATGTCCGAGCGCTTCGAAATGACCTACGCGGCCAGCGACGGCAGCCTGCAGCGCCCCTACATGGTGCACCGCGCCCTGCTGGGCTCGCTGGAGCGCTTCTTCGGCGTGCTGGTGGAGCACTATGGCGGGGCCTTCCCGGTGTGGCTGGCTCCCGTACAGGCCACGGCCATCCCCGTGGCGCCCGCTTTCAACGAGCACGCGCAGGCGGTCGTGGCGGCGCTGCGGGCGGTGGACATCCGCGCGGAGGCCGACCTGAGCGAGCAGAGGATGAACGCCAAGATCCGCGCCGCGCAGGCGCAGAAGGTGCCCTACATGCTGGTCCTCGGCGAGAAGGAGCGCTCCGCGGGCACCCTTTCCGTGCGGACCCGCTCGGGAGAGCAGTTTTCCGTGGAAAGCGTTGCCAAGTTCGCCGGGATGATCCATGATCGGGTCAAGAAGCTGGAATGATCGACCGGATCGTGAAGCGGGACGGGCGCATCGTCCCCTTCAACCGCGATAAGATCACCTTCGCCGTCCTATCGGCCGCGGTGGCCGTGGGCGGCAGGGACCGGGCCGCGGCGGAGCGGGTCACCGACGAGGTGATCCGCCTGCTGGAAAGGCGCGGCACGCCCGACTCGATCCCCACCGTGGAGGAGGTCCAGGACCTGGTGGAGAAGGCCCTGATCGAACGGGGTCACGCCCGCACGGCCAAGGCCTACATCGTGTACCGCTACGAGCACGCCTTGAAGCGGGCGGGCCGGCGCAGCCTGACCTACTCGGCGGACAACATCCCTTACGAAAAGCTCTGGGAGGCCCTCTCCTGGGTCGTGGATCACGGCTGCGTCAGCCTGGGACAGATCGCCGGCAGCGTGAGCCGGGGGGCTTTCCCCGAGCTGGTGCGCGCGGGGGAGGCGTTCTACGCGCGGGAGCTGGACGCGGCGGCGGAGCGCATCCGCGAGAGGCTGGCGGAGCTCAAGCTGGTGGTCGTCGCCGGGCCTTCCTCCTCCGGCAAGACCACCACGACCATAAAAATCGAGGAGCGCCTCGCAGCGCAGGGCGCGAGCTTCGTGCCCGTCAACGTCGACAACTTCTTCCTCGACCTGGTCGAACACCCCAGGGACACCCGGGGGGATTACGATTTCGAGACCCCCCAGGCGCTGGACATGGAGCTGATCAACGCCACCCTGCAGAAGCTGCTGGAAGGACAGCGGGTGGAGCTGCCCTTCTACAACTTCAAGACCGGCCACCGGGAGGGCAGCTCGGGGACGCTCCAGCTGGCCCCCGGCCAGATCCTGCTGATCGACTCCCTGCACGGGCTGCACCCGGAGATGACCGAGAAGGTCCCCGAGGAACGCAAATTCCGCCTGTACATCGAGACCCTCTCCCAGGTCAAGGACTCCAACCGCCAATTTCTGCGCTGGGCCGACATCCGTCTGCTGCGCCGGATGGTCCGGGACATGCAATTCCGCAACTACTCACCCGCCCAGACCATCCAGCACTGGCACCTGGTGCGGCGCTCGGAGCTGCGCTACATCGTGCCGCGCCTCGCCGAGGCGGACGCCATCGTGAACAGCTTCCTGCCCTTCGAGCTGCCGATCATGAAGCACCGGCTGGGGGAGCTGTTTCCCGGCTTCATCGAGGAATTCGCGGCGGACCCGGAGCGCTCCGACGCACTGGACCGCGCCCGGCGCATTCACGAGCTGTTCGCCGAGCTCCCGGCCTGGGGCGACGAGAGCGTCGTGCCCGCGGATTCCCTGCTGCGCGAGTTCATCGGCGGCAGCCGCTACAGGTACTGAGCCCCAGTGGCGCGCGAAGCGCGCCACTGGGGCTCAGCGCGCTATTGCGCATGAGGCGACCCGAGGAGGAGACCATGAAGAAGAGCAAACCGGCTTCCAAGCCCAAGGCGAAGGCGACCCGCCGTCCCAAAGCGCTGGCGGCCGCGAGGAAGTCGGCCCCCGTGCGGAAGGCCTCCGTGAAAAAGCCCGCCGCCAAACCCGCGGTGGGACGCGGACGAAGGACAGCCACCCCGGGGGCCGGAAAGGCCCCGGCCGCCAGGAAGGCTCCGGCCGCCCGGCCCCGGCTCATGGAGCGGCTGAAGGTCCGCGACGGGGAGATCCGCCGTCTGATGCACATCGCGGGCGTGTTGTCCTGGGACCAGGATACCTACATGCCCCCCAAGGCCGTGGGGGAACGCTCGGAGCAGCTGGAGCTGCTGAGCGGGCTGATCCACGACCGCCTGGCCAGCCCGGAGCTGGGGGAGCTGCTGAAAGCCGCCGGGGCGAGCGACCGCAAGCCCTTGGGTCCGGACGACGCCGCGCCCGTGGAGCGCGCCTATTTGCGGGAGCTGTTCCGGGCCTACCGCCGCAGCACACGGCTGCCGCGGCGCCTGGTCACGGAGCTGGCCAAGCAGACCGCCATCGGCCAGGCCAGGTGGGCTGAGGCCAGAAAGGCCTCCGACTTCGGGCTGTTCTCCGCCCAACTCGCCGTGATCCTGGGCCTGGTCCGGGAGAGCGCCGCCTGCCTGGGCTACCGGGAGCACCCCTACGAACCTCTGCTCGACGAGTACGAGCCCTGGATGGAGACCGCGGAGGTGGAGAAGGTCTTCGCCGGGCTGCGCGTCAAGCTGCAGTCCCTGGTCCAGCGGATCGTGGCTTCGGGACGCCGGCCGGACACCTCGTTCCTGAGGGCCCCGTACGAGGTGGCCAGGCAGAGGGAGTTCTGCCTGACGTTGCTCAAGGAGATCGGTTACGATTTCCAGCGCGGGCGTCTGGACGAGTCGGCCCACCCGTTCAGCACGACCCTGGGCCGAGCGGACGTGCGGCTGACCACCCGTTACAACCCGGATTTTTTCAGCTCCGGGGTATTCGGCACGATCCATGAGGCCGGGCACGGCCTGTACGAGATGGGCATCGGCGGGGAGTTGAGCGACACCATCCTGGCGGACGGGACTTCCATGGGCATCCACG
Organism: uncultured Spirochaetaceae bacterium; assembly: GCA_964570045.1. GTDB lineage: Bacteria > Spirochaetota > Spirochaetia > SZUA-6 > DRHE01 > MIBK01. Next base: position 1,612 of record CAZMWZ010000033.1, on the reverse strand, counting down.
AGTCCCAATCGCGGATGTGGGAGAACTTCATCGGCCGCAGCCTGCCGTTCTGGGTGTACTTCTACCCCCGCCTCAAGGCCCTCTTCCCGCAGAACCTGGAGGCGGTCCGGCTGGAGGATTTTCATCGCGCCATCAACGCGGTGGAGCCCTCCCTGATCCGGGTGGACGCCGACGAGGTGACCTACAACCTGCACATCCTCATCCGCTTCGAGCTGGAAAAGCGCCTGATCGCCGGGGACCTCCAGGTCACGGAGCTGCCCGGGGCCTGGAACGCGCAGTACCGGGAGGCCCTGGGCATCGTGCCCCCGGACGACGCCCAGGGGGTGCTGCAGGACATCCACTGGTCCATGGGCAATTTCGGGTACTTCCCCACGTATGCCCTGGGCAACCTCTACGCGGCGCAGCTGTACCGCACCATGAAGCGGGAGCTGCCCGGGATGGAAGAGGAGCTGGTCCGCGGCGAGTTCGCCCCGGTGCTCGGCTGGCTGCGCGACAAGGTCCACCGCCTGGGCCGCCTGGTGCCCGCCCCACAGCTGTGCCGGCAGGTCACGGGGGAGAGCCTGGATCCCGCCTGCCTGGCCGAGTACCTGGAAGGCAAATACGCGGGCATCTATGAGCTATAGCGCCGCGCTGGCCGGCAGCCCCTACCCCTGGCTCGCGGTCTCCGCCCTGTTCCTGGGCGCGGCCCTGCAGCGCGCCACCCGCCGCGCCCACCCCCGCTACCTGGGGGACGACCGGGAGAAGGCGCGCGCCTCCAAGTGGCTGTTCTTTTCGCTTTTCCTGTCCCTGGCCGTGGTGGCGGCCCTCGGCGCCGTCTTCGTGCCGGGCTCGATTCGGCTGGCGCAGCCGCGCTTCCTGTATTTTTACACGGCCTGCACGGCGCTGGCCTTCCTGGCTTTGCGTTTCCGAAAGAGCCTGGGGACGATCACCCTGTTCCTGATCCTGGCTCTGGCGCTCACGGCCGGGCTGTTCCTGCGCTCGCTCACCGCCTTCACGGGCGAAACCGAGATCGGCAGGGTCCGGGTGCTCGCGGCCAGGAGTGGGGAGATGAAGCTGGAGATCGTGGCCGCCCGCGGCGAACCGGTCATCCGCCCCCTGGCGGGCAGCTACTTCGCGCCGGTGGTCAAGGTAGTGATCTTCGACGACCTGTACGTGTTTTTCGGCGCGAAAACCTGGTACCGTTTCGAGGGTTTCACCTCCTTCGCCCTGCAGAAGACCGATGCGGGGCAGAGCTTCCGGCAGCAGGACACGGATTACTACTTCCCCGAGCCGCAGGGGGTGTCGCAGCGCCTCTGGGAGCTGTTCGAGCTCTACGAGGGCCGGATCCCTGGGGTGCGCAGCGTGCAGGTGGAGATGGATCTGAAAAAGGCGCGGGAGCTGGCCACCTTCTCGCTGCGCCTCCAGAACGACGGCGGACTGCAGATCGTGGAGCTGCCGTAGGCCCTCAGGACTGCGGGCGCGCTCCCCGGCTGAAATCGCGCACCAGGAACACCACCTTTTCCGCGAGCGAGGCCAGGAGGATCGCCCCGGCCAGGTATTCTAGTATTTTGATCAGGGTGGGGTGGCCCAGGACCGGCACGCGCAGGAACTCCAGCAGCTCCAGGCCGTAAAG
>CAZMWZ010000032.1:7363-20794 GCA_964570045.1 uncultured Spirochaetaceae bacterium | reverse complement strand
TTCCTGGCACTAGCGCTGACCTCCTGCGGCGTTTTTTTCGCCCCCTTGGAGGGCAGGTGGAATCCGCTAGACCCCAACTTCGGGGATGGGTACACCGAAAAGAACCTGTATCCCACGGTGGATGGGTATGTGGCATCAGGAATGAGCACCTTCCAGGAAGGGAATACGATGATGACCGGCAGCAACATGAACCTGGCCCTGATGAAGTTCGCCACGGGTGACATCCCCGAGGACGTCCCGCACGCGGAGCTGCGGTTGTACCTGGACGCGGAGCTCTCGACTGGTCCGTACCCGTTTCGGGTGAGACTCATCCTGCTGAACTGGGATCCAGCGACTGTGAGCTGGACCCAGGCCACCATGGACGGTTTTGTGGCGCCGAACTTTTCCTCAGCCGTTCCAGTGCGCTACGCGGGTTGGTATTTCTGGGACGTAACCGTGCTGCTGCAAAGCGTGAATCCCGGCTCAGTGAAAGGGCTGCTCGTGGAGCCTGCCGCAGCGGGGATGAACGCATCCTTCCAGACGACCGAATACACGATCAACAAACCCCATCTGGTGATCTGGACGAAGTAGGGGGGGCCATGCGACATAGGCTTCTTTTCGCGGCCAGCTTGGCCCTTTCCCTGGCGCTCCCGGCTTTCGCCGCCCCCGTGCGGCTGGCCCTGCTCTCGATCGAGAACCAATCGGCCGACCCCCGCTTCGACTACCTGGAAGGCATCATCCGGGGGGTGCTCCTCTACGACCTCTCCTCCCAGCAGGGGGTGGAGGTCGTCACGCGCACCGACCTGGACGCCATCCTGCGCGAGCAGGAGCTGCAGGTCAGCGCCGTGGCCTCCGACCCGCAGGCGGCGGCGCGCGTCGGCAAGCTGCTGGGCGCGGACTACCTGGTGCGCGGGGAATACACGGCCCTGGGCGGGGAGGTGCAGGTGACCGTCCGCCTCCTGGAGGTAGCCGGGGGCCGCACCCTGAGCTTCGTGGAGCGGGGCTCCAGCGAGAACCTGCTGCACGCCCTGGCGGAGAAGGTGCTGCAGAGGCTCACCGGCCGCCAGGTCGCGCTGCAGTCCGAGCAGAAGGAGCGCTCGATCCTCTCGCTGCAGGACGAGAAGCCCGGGAAGATCTCCCTGCACTCGCCCCTGATCGACGCGGAGATCTTCCTGGACGAGGAGTTCATCGGCTACACCACCGGCAACGAGCGGGTTCCGTACGTCCTGGAAAGCGTGCTGCCGGGCCGCCACCGGGTGCGCATCCACCTGGGGGACTTCGGCGTGGTCAAGGAGCCGGAGATCACCTTCCATGACTGGGAGGAGACGGTCGAGGTTAAGGCCGGGAAAAACCACGTCGTCCGCTCGAAAGCCCGCCATTTCAACGAGATCATCTACAGGCTGCAGCAGCTGCTGCGGGAGGAGATCCCCCGCGAGGAGCTGTCGAAAACCGGGCAGGTGAACCGGCAGCATGACGTCTCCTTCACCGACCGCACCGGGAAACGGGTGCAGGTGTTGTTCAGCCTGGAGGCGCGTCGCCAGGCGGGGTCCCTGGAGCTGCGGGCCACGGTCCGCTACGCCGGCCAGGAGCAGGTGCTGAGCCTCACGGCCGGTCCCGAGGAAGACAAGGAGCTCAACCGCTCCATCGGGTCGGTCGACGTCGTACTAGAATTGGATTCCGGGGAAGTCTCCTACGCGATCTGGCGTAACGACATCCAGCAGAACATGTTCCGCTAGCTTACCCGCCCAGCCGCACCCTTCCCGCAGCCCCGTGGATCAGTTTACCGCTTTCCGCTATTATTGAAGTGCCAAGGAGGCGACGATGAAGAGGGCGGCTGGGACTATCCTCGCTTTGCTGTTGCTGCTCGGGCTCCTGTCCTGCGTCGGCACCCCCGAAAAGCGCGTTCCGGCGGACGCCAAGTCGGAAATCGGGGAGCTCGAAGAGGAACCGGCCCCGGCGGACCTCGGCAACGGGGAAGTAGGGGATGGCGATATCGGGGACGAGGAACTGCGGGCGGCGGCCAGTGAGCCCGCAACCTCCGATTGGGTGGTCGCCGAGAAGGCCGCGGAGCTGCCTCCCGGGAAGACCGCAGCCTCGACGCGAACCTTCCGCGGCGAGCCCACCGCCTCCGGGCTCAAGGCGGGCTACGCCGACGACAACCGGCAATACAACTATTTCCTCCAGTTCCTGCGGCAGTACGCCGGCGGCGTGGACCATGTGCCGATCCCGGTGGAGGAGCGGATCATCCTGCGGGCCCGCGACGAGCGGGGCAAGCCGCTCGGAAACGCCACGGTCCGGGTTCTCGGGCCCGAGGGCGCCGAACTGGCCCGCGGGCTCACCTACGCGGACGGTTCGTTTCTGTTTTTTCCCTCCGAGCACGGGCAGGAGCGTCGCTACCGGGCGCTGCTCACCTACAACCAGGCCACTCGGGAGGCGTGGTTCGAGCGCGAAGGACGGCGCGAGGTCCCCGTGGACTTCGCCTTTTCCCGACCCGCGGCGCGTTCCGTCCCCCTGGACCTGCTCTTCATCCTGGACACCACTGGCAGCATGGGCGAGGAGATCCAGAGGCTGAAGACGACCATCGAGCTGATCAACCTGAACCTGTCCTCCCTGTCCTCGCGCCCCAGAATCCGCTTCGGACTGGTACTGTACCGGGACCGCGGGGACGCGTACGTCACGCAAACCGTGCCCTTCACCGAGGACCTGGAAAGCTTCCAGGCCAGCCTGAACCGCGTGGAGGCCGACGGCGGAGGGGACGACCCGGAGGACTTGCAGACGGCCCTACAGGAGGCCATGCGCCTGTCGTGGAACCGCGGCGGTATCCGCCTGGCCTTCGTGGTCACCGACGCCCCTCCCCACCTGGACTACGGCCAGGACTACACCTACGCCGACGCGGCGCGCGAGGCGCGGGAGCAGGGGATCAAAATCTTCGGCGTCGGCACCGGCGGTCTGGACCTGGCCGGTGAGATCGTGCTGCGCCAGGTGGCGCAGTACACGGCGGCCAGGTACATCTTCCTCACCTACGGCGAGCAGGGGGAGAGCGAGGGCGGAGCGCCCGGCAGCGTGAGCCACCACACGGGAGCGAACTTTCAGACCGACAAGCTGGAGGCCATCATCATCCGCTTCGCCAGGGAGGAGCTGGCCTTCGGCTCCGACCAGCCCGTGGACGTGCAAGAGGACTATTTCCAGGCCACCCGCGTCGACGAGGAGCAGAAAGACCAGACACTAGACAAGCTGTTCGGAATGGCGGTCTCCCAGCTCATTGACTACTCCTCCTTCCGTATCCCCCCCGACACCCCGGCCGCGGTGCTGCCGTTGGCGCCCGCCTCACAGGAGCTAGGCCTGCCGGCGGAGTATTTCACCGAGCAGCTGGTCTTGAGCTTCGGCAGGGGCGAGGCGACTCGTAAAACGTTCCGGATCCTGGAGCGCCGCAATTTACAAAACATCCTGTCGGAGCTGGAGCTCCAGCTATCCGGGCTGGCGGAGGAGGGGCAGGCCGCCAAAGTCGGCAAGCTGCTGGGGGCCCGCGTCCTGGTGGTTGGGCGCCTGTATTCCAAGGGCCCGGCCTATGAGCTGTTCCTCAAGCTGCTCTGGGTCGAAAACGGGGAAGTGCTCTCCGCCACCAAGGCCCTGATCGACCGCCACCTGGGCGTCGAGGGGTAGCCGGGGCGGCCCATGGACCCACGTAAGCGCGCCATCACCGAGCTCAACCGCCGCGTCGCGGAGAACGCCGTGGAGGCCGGCTCCCAACTGGAGCGGCTGGGCGAGTATCTGGCCGGCCAGGACGAAAAAGCCTTCAGCGACCCGGATTTCCTGAAGACGCGCCGCAGCGTGGTGGAGCTGCGCGCCCAGCTGCCCGCCGGCCGCCGCCAGGTCCGACGCATCATGCAGTGCATGGAGAAGAACGCCGAGCTGGAAGCACGCCTCCGCAGCGCTGCCGAGCGCTACGCCGAGCTGGAGCGCGAGAACGGGGCGGTCTGCGAGGAGGTCGGGCGCTTCAGCTACGCGGCTTTCCGCAGCCAATCCCTGCCGCTGGAGGAGCTGCGCGAGCTGTTCGTCAAGGTGGGCCGGCAGGAGCAGGAGCTGCAGGGCCTGGTCGAGGACCAGGAGCGCGGCCGCGGCTCCATGCGCTCGGGAAACATCCTGAAGATCATCGGGGAAGCCGGGCGCGGCTTCTTCATCCGCAGCGCGGTGAGCTTCAAGCGCAAGGCCGTGGCCCGGGCCTACGCCGAGGCGGGGCGCGGCGTGTGCGACTCGCCGCTTTCCGAGAAAATCGGCGACGCCTCCCTGAGGCGCAAGATCGCCCCCTATCGGGAAAACCGTGCCCGCTTGGAGGAGCTCACCCGCGAGGCCGAGGCCCTGCGCAGCGAGCAGTCCGTCCTGTGGGGCGAGCTCAAGGAGCTGGGCGCCGATAAAGCGCATCAGAAGCGGGTGCACGAGATCGAGCGCAGCATCCAGCGCGCGGAAAACGAGCTGGAGCAGAACAGCCGGCGGCTGGGGGAGCTGTACCGCGCCAAGCCGGTGCGCAGCTTTGCCGCGGACTCGGAGGTGAAGAACCGTCTGCGGCGGGCCGCGCAGGCCGAGAAAAAGGGGGAGAAATGCCGCAAGCAGATCCGGCGCCTGGAGGCGGCCATCCAGATCGACGCCCTGGACTCGCAGGTGCGCGCCATGCGCGAAAAGATCGAGAAGCTCACGCGCGAGATCCGGGCGCGGGAGCAAGAGGTGCGGGGGCTGGAGCAGCGGATCGGCGCCTCAGAAACCGAGCGCGAGCGGCTGGTCAAGACCCGCGGACCGGAGCACGGCCTGCTGGAGCTGGACGGGCCGGAAAGCGAGGACCAATGAGCTCCCCACGTCCCATCGACCTGCGATCCGATACCGTCACCCGCCCGACCCCGGCCATGCGGAAGGCCATGTACGATGCTGAGGTGGGCGACGACGTGATGCAGGAGGACCCGACCGTCAACGCTTTGCAGCGGGAGGCCGCCGAGCGCCTGGGCAAGGAAGCCGCCCTGCTGGTTCCCTCCGGCACCTTCGGCAACCAGCTTGCCCTGTTCACGCACTGCCCTCGGGGCAGCGAGGTGGTCTTAAGCGACGGGAGCCACATCGTCCAGCACGAGGCGGGGGCGGCGGCGATAATCGCCGGGGTTCAGCTGCGGACCTTCATCCCCGCGGGCGCCCACCCAACCTGGGAAGAGGTCCGCCCGCGCATCCGCTGTGGGGCCGACATCCACATCCCGCCGACAAGCCTGGTCGCCCTGGAGAACGCGCTGTCCAGCGGGCAGGTGATGCCCCTGGCGGAGCTGGAGAGGATCAGCGGGGGTGCGCGCGCCTGCGGGGTGCCCGTGCACGTGGACGGCGCCCGCCTGTTCAACGCCGCGGCCTGCCTGGGGCTGGAGGCGGCTGCCCTGGCCGCCCCCCTGGACTCCGTCATGTTCTGCCTGTCCAAGGGGCTGTGCGCGCCGGTGGGTTCCATGCTCGTCGGCAGCCGGGAGTTCATCGAGCGGGCGCGGCGTAAGCGCAAGATCATGGGCGGGGGCATGCGGCAGGCCGGGGTCCTGGCCGCGGCCGGGCTGGTGGCCTTGCGGCAGATGACCCTGCGGCTGGCGGAGGACCACGAGCAGGCGCGGCGGCTCGGCGAGGCTTTCCAGCGGACGGGGCTGTTCGAGGTGTCCCCGTACCCGGTGCGGATCAACATGCTGTTCGTGCGCTTCCGCCCTGAGAACGCCGGGCGGGAACAGCGCCTGGTCGAGGAGCTGGCCCGCCGGGGAGTGCTCACCTATCCCCCGGATGACGGCTGGGTCCGCTTCGTCACGCACCACGATGTTTCCCCCGAGCAGGTACAGGCCGCCTGCAGCGCACTGGAGGAAGCCGCGGCCACGGTCGTCGCGTGAAAGAACCTCACCTCACGGTGATCTACGGCAGGGACCCCAGCGTCATGGCCCGGGCACTGCTGGAGGCCTCCGGCGTCGGGCGGGAGCTGGGACCGGCGACGAGCGTGCTGCTCAAGCCCAACCTGGTCACGGACCGCGACGCTTCCACGGGAGCGACCACCACGCCGGCGGTGGTCGCGGGGGCCATCGAGTTTCTCCGAGACTGCGGCGTGCGCGACATCACCATCGCCGAGGGCTCCTCGGTCGGCTGTCCCACCCGGCGGGCGTTTCGGGCCTGCGGCTACAACTCCCTGGCGCGGCGCTATGGCGTGAAGCTCGTCGATTTGAAGGGGGACTCCTGGCGCGTCATTGCCGTGGAGGACCTGGAGCTGAAGGTCTCGCGCCGGGCCCTGGAAACCGACTTCTTCCTCAACTTGCCGGTGCTCAAAGGCCATTGCCAGACGAAAATGACCTGCGCGCTGAAGAACCTGAAGGGCTGCATCCCCGACGAGGAGAAGCGGCGTTTTCACACCCTGGGCCTGCACCGGCCCATCGCCCTGCTGGCCTCCGTGCTGCCGACGCGGCTCTCCCTGGTGGACGCCCTGGGCGGCGACCTGACCTTCGAGGAGGGGGGCACCCCCGTGCGGCTGGACCGGCTGCTGCTCGGGAGGGATCCGGTCCTGGTGGACAGCTATGCTGCCACCCTGATGGGGTTTCGCCCCGGAGAGATCGAGCACGTGCGGCTGGCCGCCGCGCTGGGCGTGGGGAGGACGGACCTGGCCGGCCTGAGGGTCCGCGAGATCGGCAGGCCGTCGCCGGGGGAGGCCGCCGCGCCCCGCACCCTGTCGCACCTGTCCCGATACGTCGAGGCCCGTGATGCCTGTTCGGCCTGCTATGGGAGTCTGCTGCACGCCCTGCAGCGCCTGTCTGAGCGGGGAGGGCTGGAGCGCCTGCCGGGACCCCTACGCGTCGGGCAGGGTTTTCGGGATACCGCAGCCGAGGGGCATGGCGTCGGCTCCTGCACCAGCGGGCTGCGGCGCAGTGTTGCCGGCTGTCCTCCGCCCGCTGGCGCGATCCTGGATTTCCTGCAGACCCTGACCGATGCCTGAGCTGCCCGAAGTGCAGACCGTGGCCCGGGAGCTGCGCCGGTCCCTTCCGGGCCTGCGCATCCGGCGCGTGCTTTGCCATTTTCCGGGCGTGGTGAGCTCCGGCGCCGACTGCTTCCGGGACGCGGTGCGCGGGCGGACCTTTATCTCGATCGCCCGCCACGGCAAGTACCTGTTCCTGCGCCTGAGCGACGGCCGCGAGGTCGCGGTGCACCTGCGCATGACCGGGCAGGTGCTGCTGCTCCCCCATCGGGAGCCCCCCGACGGCCATTCCCACCTGGAGATCTTCTTCACGAAGTCGGCTCATAAGCTGGTGTTCCGGGACGTGCGCAAGTTCGGGCGCCTGGAGCTGCTGTCCGGCAGCGTCCCGGAGTTCATCCGGGCGAAGCGCCTGGGCCCGGACGCGCTGCAGATCCGTCCTGAGCGCCTGTATGAGAGCCTGCGGCGCACGCAGCGCTGCCTCAAGGCCGCGCTCCTGGACCAGAGGGTGCTGGCCGGCCTGGGCAACATCTACACGGACGAGGTGCTCTTCCGCGAGCGATTGTCCCCGCGGCGCCGCAGCTGCACCCTGACTCGACGGCGGGTCGAATCCCTCGCCGCTAGCATTCACCGGGTGCTGCGGGCGGCGATCCGCCGTCGCGGAACCTCGATCTCGGACTACGTGGACCCCGGCGGGCGGCGCGGCGGGTTCCAGTTCGTCCTTCAGGTGTACGGCCGGAAGGGGGAGCCCTGCCCACGCTGCGGGACGGCCATCGCCCGGGGGAAGGTCGCCGGCCGCGGCACCTGGACCTGCCCGCGCTGCCAACGCGACCCCGCGCCGCGCACGGGTGCGCAATGGACAGGCCCGGGCATTGGTGCTACTGTAAACAGCGGATGAGCGAGATCCTGGAGCCTATCGAGGAGAAGGAGCCGCGCGGGGACCTGGGAGCGCTGCCGCTGGCGGTCCAACACCTGCTGCGCCACTTCGCCGTGGTGCAGCACCGGGCCCGGTTCGAGTTCAGCGAGTTCGCCGGCTTCGTCAAGCTCAACCTCGGCCGCTTTCTTCTGAAATTACCCCAACTGGAGGAGCTGGGCCAGCGCACCGAGCTCCAGCTCACCATGCATTTGCGGGCCCTCGCCGAGCGCGATCTGTGCCGGCTGGAATACGACGGCCCGGAGATCAAGGGCATCCTCTATCCGCGCTTCTTCACGGAGATCGTGCACAAGGGATACACCCTGCTGGAGCAGAAGCCTCTGGAGCCTTACCCCAACGAGAAGGGTCTGGACCTGAAGCTGCCCGAAGAGCTGGTCCTGGACGTGGACATCAAGTCCGACTTCGTGAATATCCTGTCCAAACCACCCGCGGAAACCCCCGAGATCCTGCGCCTCGGCTTTCCGGACGCCCTTCCGCACATTCTGGTCACCGCCGAGTTGTTAAAAGGCAAGCTTCTGGAGATCTCCCTGGCCAAGCTGCGGGAGTACCTGGGCAACCGCAACAACGCCGGCTACGTCATGCACCGGCTACTGCCGGCGCTGCGCGGCAACGATCACGTGCTGCGCGACACGCTCAACACCATCATCACCAAGTCCGGCCGGGCCCTCGCCTCGCTCACCGAGCCTTCGGACTTTTCCTTCCGCTTCTGGGCGCACTTCGCCAACCTGGTGGTCCAGGAGTTCCGGGAGAGGACGGACCGCAACGCCGAGGAGAACGGCTATTGCCAGGCGGCCTACCTGGTGGGGCTCTACAACGTGTACTTCCGCGGCCGGGTCCAGGGCGAGAGCGAAAAATCCACGGTGCTCAAGCGCTTCGACAGCCAGTTCCGCAAGGCCCCTTATGCCTACACCCTGCGGGAGCTTTACGCGGTCAAGGACGAGAAGAGGCTGCCTCTAGTGCGCTCCACCACCCAGGAGGCGTTCGTCAAGTTCCTGGAGGAACGGACGCGGATTGAGAGCCAGAAGGGCCTCCCCGAGCTGGTGCGACTGAAAACCGCTAACGGCCTGGAATACTACCTCGCCAGGGAGCTGATCGTTGCCTTCTTCCTGAAGCGCCTGTACGACCGCCGCGATCAGGTCCGCGAGCATTACATCGACGTCTGGTCCGCCGCGATCCGCGAGGGCCGCCGCCTGCCGGCGATGGCCGACGACCGGGAGTTCGCGCGCGACCTGGACACCGTGCTCCGGGGGCTGGACCCGCTCCTGCACGCCCTGCTCAACTACACCATCCTTTTCCTGGCCAAGGACGCCGGCAAGCTGAGCGCGGAACAGCTGCGGGAGCTGGGGCGCTGCCTGGACGAGAAGCAGGGCAAGCTCGCCCCGCTGGACCAGGTGCTCGAGCTGCCCCGCAGGGACCTGCTGGAGGACGCCAGGCTGCGGGTCCCGGTCTGGCAGCGCTTCCCGCTGTTCAAGCGTCTGGTCAACTGGCTGCAGGAGCTGTTTAGCGGCTCCCACCGGGAGTTTCGGCAGAAAAAGGAAGAGGGCAGGCCCGCGGCTGCCGCCCCCAGGGGCGCGGGGCACGTACACCGGCCGCCCGCACTCGGGAAGGAGGAGCCGGGCACGACCGTAGCCAGCCCGGTCAGCGCCAGGCAGCTGGCCGTCTACCGGAGCGCCGTGCAGAACCTGAAGATCCAGTTCGTCGGCCGCGACAAGACGGTGCCGGAACGCCTCGGGGAGCTGGCTGAGAAATGGAACCCCCTGTATGACCCCAAGTCGCGGACCGACCTGGTGGAGGACGTGAACGCGATGATCCGGGATTACCTGCGGTCGCTGCGGCGTGGTTTCCGGATCAAGCCACCTGACGCCGCCCGCCTCGAGGCCCTAGCCGCGCAGGTGTCCCAGAACAAGGCCTTCGACAGGATCAAGCGCAAGGACCTGTTCCTGCATTACATCGAGGTGTACATGGTCAAGATCCTGGGCGAGGGGTAGGCCTCAGGCCAGGAAGGGGACGGTGTGACGCGAGATGCTGAAGTCCGCGGCCAGCCGCCCCGGCTGCTCCCCGTCCATCTCCAGGAGCACCTCCTCGCCCACGGAGGCTATGCGCACCTCGCGGCCGCGGTGCACGTGCACCTCCGGCTCGGCCAGGTGCTCGCCCCGGTAGATCTTGCCGATCTTTCTCAGCACCGTAAGGCGGGTCATGGCGCTGATCACCACCACGTCGAACTCCCCGTCCTGCACATCGGCCATGGGGGCGATCATCATGCTGCCCCCGAAGTACTTGCCGTTGGCCACCGCCACCAGCAGGGTCGGCCCCTCGTAGACCTGCTTCCCGTCCACGGTCACCTGCAGCAGCGGGTTGCGCAGCCGGGCGAGGGTGCGCAGCACCCCGATAAAGAACGAGGCCTTGCCGCCGAAGCGCTTGGAGGCCCGGTTCACGTTGTTGACGGTTTCGGCCGAAAAGCCCAGGCTCGACTCATTGAGGAACAGGCGGCTGGTCTCCAGAGGCTCGCCGCCCGCGCCCTTGCCGGTGAAACGCACCTGCCCGCAGTCCAGCAGGCGCACCGTGCCGCTCGCCAGCCTTTCCACCTGCTGGGCGACCGAAAGCCCGTACAACCCCATGGTGCGGGCGAAATCCGACCCGGTGCCGCTGGGCAGGTAGCCCAGCGCCGCACCTCCCGCCGGCTGCCGGCTGACGCGGAAGTACCCGTTCAGCACCTCGTTGAGCGTGCCGTCGCCGCCGACCGCCACCACCAGGTTCGCGCCTGCCTCGATGGCCGCGGCGGTGATCGAGGCCGCATGCATGGCGCCGCGGGTCAGCTCGAAGTGAACCTCACCCAGCGCCCGGCGCAGCTCCGCCCGCAGCTCCTCCCACTGGCGCAGGGTGCGCCCGTTGGCGGAGTGGGGATTGACCACGAAGAAGGGATTCGTGAGCATGGACCAACGATAATACGCCGCGGTTGCCTTGACAACAGCAGGGAATCCGGAGATAGCTAACCCAGGATGGAGAGCCATAAACTCAAGGAGCAGGTCGAGCTCATCCGGCAGGTGTTCGAGTACATCCACCGCTTCCAGGGCAAGACCTTCGTGATCAAGATCGACTGTTCCGTCATGGACCGGCCGTTCTTCCCCCTGCTGCTCAAGGACCTGGTGCTGCTGTACCGGCAGGGCATTCGCATCGTGCTTGTTCCGGGGGCCAGGCAGCGCATCGACGAGATCCTGACCCGCTACGGCATCAAGTGGGAGACCGCCGAAGGGGTGCGGGTCTCCACTGCCGAGGCCATCCCCTTCGTCAAGATGGCCGCCTTCGACGTGTCCAACCGCCTGATGACCCAGCTGGCGGCCAACAGCACCGACGGGGTCATCGGCAACTGGGTGAAAGCGCGCAGCCTGGGAGTGCGCAAGGGCGTGGACTACCAGTACACGGGAACCGTGGAGCGGATCGAAGCCGACATCGTGCGGAAAGTCCTGGCCGAGGGGTTGGTACCGATTTTCCCGAACATCGGTTGGAACGTCGCCGGCACGCCCTACAACATCTCCTCCAACGAGCTGGCCTGCGTGGTGGGGCGGACCCTGGCCGCCGAGAAGCTGTTCTTCATCTCGGACCATCGAGGCGTGGTCGGCGAGCGCTACACGCTGCCGCCGGGCACGCCGCTTTCGGAAGAGGGGCTGGTCACCCACCTGAGCGTCGCCGATGCCCAGAAGCTGCTGGATCTGAACCCCGGCGCCGCCGTCGACCCCATGCTGGAGCTGGTGCGCCTGGCCTGCCAGGCCTGCCGGGAAGGGGTCAGCCGGGTGCACATCATCAACGGCGAAATCGAGGGGGTGGTGCTCAAGGAGATCTTCTCCAGCGTCGGCTGCGGCACCATGGTCTACGCCAACCAGCACGAGAACGTGCGGTCCATGGGGGCGGCGGACATTCCCGAGGTCTTGCGCATCATGCAGCCGTTCATCGAGAAGCAGGTGCTGCTGGAGCGCAAGGAGGAGGACCTGGCCGCCAGGTTGGGGGAGTACGTCGTGTACGAGGTGGACGGCATCATCCACGCCTGCGGGGCCCTGCACCCTTCAAGCGAGGACCCCCGGCGCGCCGAGGTGGCGGCCGTGGCGGTGGACGAGACCTACGCCGGCTTCGGCATCGGCCGGCGCATCGTTTCCTACCTGATCGAGCGCGCCCGCGGCCTGGGCCTGCGCCAGCTGTACGTGCTGACCACCCAGACGGCCGACTGGTTCATGCAGTTCGGCTTTCGGGAGGGCGGGGTGGGGGACCTGCCGGAGGACCGGCGCCGCCAGTACAACCGGCAGCGCAACTCCCGCGTGCTGCTGCTGGACGTGGATATGGAGGTGGCGGGAGTCGAACCCGCGTCCTGAAGCGCGTTCCAGAAACTTCTACAGGTTTATCCGCCGTTTGTTACGGGAGGCCGGCCCGGCGGCCCGCCGTTGCCTTCCCGTTTGCCGCATGTGTTTTCCCTGCCGGTATGCGGCGCTCCCGGCCGGTAAGTCCCGGTTTGTTACAGGCATTCCGGCGCTCGGAACAGCGCACCGGGTACCCGTGGTCGCTTAGTTAGGCGGCCAGTGCCAAATTGTTTTCGGCAGTTAAATTGTTGCCGCTTTAAGGAGATCGGCACTCCACCTGCAGCCCCTGGCCCAACCAACTTCAGTCGATACCGGTACACCCCCTGTCAAAACCTGTCTCGAATCGCCCGCTCGGTGTCCCGCTTATTGTCGCGCTGCTTGATCGTCTCGCGCTTGTCCACGGTCTTCTTGCCGCGGCAGACACCCAGCTCCAGCTTGATTATCCCATGTTTAAGATAAAAACTCAATGGCACCAGCGTCAATCCCCGCTCGACCACCTTGCGGTTGAGGCGCTTGATCTCCTGCCGGTGGATCAGCAGCTTGCGCCTCCTGTCCGGTTCGTGGTTGTGGATGTTGCCGAAGCGGTACGCGGTGACATGCAGCCCGACCAGCCACAGCTCTCCTTCCTCCACCTTGGCGTGTGCGTCGCTGAACGAGAAAGTCCCTTCCCGGAAGGACTTGACCTCGGTACCGCGCAGCTCGATGCCGCACTCCAGGCTGTCCTCCACGCTGTAATGGTAGCGGGCCTTGCGGTTGAATGCGAGCAGCTTGCGCTCTTCGCTCATGGGTGAGGCCTGGCCAGCACGACCCGGAAGCCCAGGTACGGCGTGCACCAGGAGGGGGGCTGGGAGGCGCGGGTGAAAAGCCTGACCAGCTCCTTTTCATTCGCCCAGGAGCCGCCCCTGACCGCCTTTTCCGCCCCGTAAGGGATCTCAGAGGAGCGATCGGACGCGTTGCCCGCCGGTTCCCGGGAGGTAAACAGGTAGGCTGCCGGGGAGAACCAGTCCGAACACCACTCCCACACGTTGCCGGAGGTATCGCGCAACCCGTAGCCGTTGGGCGAGGAAGCGCCGACGGGGCGCGGCCCGGCGATCCCCGGCTCGAAAAAGACCTCGGTCAGAGGCTTGGCGCCGAGGGGATAGGGGTTGCCGACCAGCCCACCCCTGGCCGCCCACTCCCATTCGGCTTCGCTTGGCAGGCGCGCTTCGTAGCCG
>CAZMWZ010000032.1:0-7263 GCA_964570045.1 uncultured Spirochaetaceae bacterium | reverse complement strand
ACCCCTGGCCGCCCACTCCCATTCGGCTTCGCTTGGCAGGCGCGCTTCGTAGCCGGCGAGGTTCGAGGGCAGGCGGCTGGTGAGCCACCGGCAGAAAGCCTGGGCCGCGTGGTAGGACACGGCGGTCACCGGCAACTCGCCTTCCCCGGCCGGGTGTCCCTCGTCGGTCCAGCCCGTGAGGTAGGCGTCATCGACCAAGCCCTTTGTCGCGAGCGCCGATAGGCTCTGCTTGCGCCACTCCGGGTTCGACTTGATGAATTGCCCATACAGCCGGTTGGGCACTTCCGTCTCGGAGGCTAGGAACGCGGAAAGGGGTACGGGGTGGGGGAGATGCGCCGCGGAGGTCTTGTCGTCGAGGCTTCCGGCCAGCAAAGTGCCGCCAGGGATGGGGCGGAACGCCAAGCCCTCGACGCGCAGTGCCGGACCGGTCGCGGAAGCAGCTTGAGAGCGCAGCAGGGTCTCCTGTTGCTGCAGGTCCGCCAGGTACTTGCGCACGAAATCCTGGTACCAGGCGGAGCCCTGGAGATTCCTGGCGGCGCTTTCTGGCAACACCAGGGCGAGCCAGAAGGGGAAGTTCTCAAACCGCTCATTCAAGGCCGCGAAATCCTGCACCAGGGCGATCAGGCTCCCTGCGGAAAGTACGCCGCCATGCGACTTCACGGTGGCTGCCGCAGTAAGAAAGTACTTTAACTGCAGCGAGGAAGTGACAAAGTACTTCGACCTGTCCATAAAAGTTGACAGGCTTTCGTTGCCATCGCTCGAAAATGCCGAGGCCGCCGTCTGCAACAGAATTTCCGGGATGTGCGGATTCGACGCGAAATCCTGCAAGGCTGCTGCCGTCAGGCCCCTGGAATCCATTACGGTCAAGCGCGGGCTCCAGTCGCGGCGTGGGCGTACGAAAAGGGTTCCGAACACCCGTCCGCCGAAGGAGCCTTCCAGCACGGCGGGCTGGAAAAACGGCCTGGTGGCGGTGACCCGGCGTGTGCCTTTTTTCACGAGCACTTCGCACGGCGAAGAGCCGGCGTACCGGCCGTCTATGGTCACCGCGGCGCCGGCCGGCAGTGTGGTCACGCGCAAATACGTGCCTTGGTCACGCAGTCCCTTGTAGAAAAGCAGGAAAAACAGGGCGGCTAATACGATCAGGGCGTACAAGACCGTCAGGTACACCCCCGGCCGCATGCCGAGGAATGCCTTCAGGCGCACCTCGACCCGGATTTCGTCGTTCACGTCTTTTGGGCTCTTGCTGACCGGAGGACCGGGGCGCTCTTTGGGCATGACGCCGATTATAGGATTACCCCCCTGCCTTGTCAACGCAAGCCAACTGTGCTACGCTCCTCGCGAGGAAATCACTTGAGCTGGAATGAATGGTGCCTGGCGGTGCAGCGCGCGACCGAGCGCTACCTGAGCTGGCGAAAAACCCGCAAGGCAAGAAAAAAAGAGCGCCAGAAAAAGAAAAACCCGGTCCTGGACTGGCTGGAAGCCATCCTCTCGGCGGTCCTGATCGTGCTGGTGATCAACCAGTTCCTCCTGCAGGCCTACCAGATACCATCCCAGTCCATGGTGGACACCCTGCTCATCGGTGACCGGATCTTCGTTAACAAGCTCCTCTACGGCCCCGAGTTACTTCCCGGGATCGCCAAGCTCCAGGGCTTCCGCGCCCAGCGCCGCGGGGAGGTCATCATCTTCGAGAACCCCTCCTACATCCCGATTGGGCCGGTGAAGGACGTGGTGCAGCGGATCGTGTACATGCTGACCCTCTCACTGATCGACATCGACCGCGACGAGTTCGGCAACCCCAAGCACCACTTCCTGATCAAACGGGCTATCGGCATGCCCGGCGACCGGCTGAGGATGAACCAGGGCAACGTGGAGCTTCTGCCGCCGGGTGCGGCAGCCTGGATGAGCGAGGAGGAGCTGAAGAGCCAGCTCGGGATGCAGTACCGCCTGCGCAGGATGTTCCAGCCCGAGGACTACGACGCGTTCCGCAGGGCGGGGATCGCCCTGGCCAGGGCCGACGCCCGGCTACCCCTGCAGCCGGACCTGGAACGCGGCGCGGGCCGTTTCTTCTCGATTTCCAAAGGCGCCGACGGCTCGGTGAGCTGGCGCCAGACAAAAATAGTGGACAATGCCTTCGTCGAATCCTGGCGCTACCGGACTTTATACGCCCTGAAACCCTACAGCCCGCTGTTCCAGGCCCAGTGGCGGGTGCTCGAGAACGGCTGGTACATCCCCGCCAACCGCCTATTCCCAATGGGGGACAACCGGGACGACTCGCGCGACGCTCGCTACTTCGGCGCGGTTCGGATGGAAAAGGTCCTCGGCCGCGCCCTGTTCCGCTACTGGCCCCTCACCCGGTTTGGCGGCGTGCGTTGAGGCGATGTTTTCACCCTACGAGCGCTACAGCAGCCGCCTAGCCACGCAATTCGGCCGGGGGTTTTTATTCCCGCTGCTGAAAATACTTCTTATCGCCTTTCTTCTTCACCTTTTCATCTCCAGGATCTTCGTGGCGGCGTTCCAGGTCGATTCCGGCTCCATGCTCCCGGCGCTAGAGCAAAAGGACCGGCTGCTCGTCTCGCCCCTGCTCTATGGCGGGCGGATCCCTTTTCTGAAGAACGTCAGGCTGCCCGCCCTGCGGCCCCCCGAACGAGGAGACATCGTGGTAGTGGAATCCCCGGCCTACGTCCGCCCGGCCTTCCCCTGGGCGGCACTGGAGCCGCCGCTGCGCTTCCTGAGCCTGCAGCGCGGCAGCGTGGTCCGCGACCACACCGGCAGGCGCACGCCGCCATACCTGATCAAGCGAGTGATCGCCGTTCCCGGGGACACCGTGAGAATGAGCGGGTACGTGGCCTACGTTCAGGCCGTCGGCACCCGGGATTTCGTGCCCGAGCAGGTGCTGCTGGGCTCTTCCTATTCCATCCGCACCGCAAAGCTCCCCGAGGGCTGGACCGAGGAGATGCCTTTTTCCGGCAGCCTGGACCCCTTGACGCTTCGCACCGGGGAGTATTTCGTGCTCGGGGACAACCGGCCGGATTCCAGCGACTCACGGTCCTGGGGGCCGGTGGAGGGCGTTCGGCTCCTGGGCAAGGCGTTCTTCCGGTACTGGCCGGTGGCGCGCGGTGGAAGGCTTTGATCCGGGCGCTTTAGCCCCCGGCTTCCCGCTCTCCCTGTACGTTCATCTGCCCTTTTGCCGCAGCAAATGCCCGTACTGCGACTTTTTCTCCGTGCCCTGTTCACAGAACGAGGACATGGAAGGCGTGGTCGAGGGCATTCTGCAGGAGCTGGTATACTTCGGGGAGCGCCTGCGGCCATCCAGCGTGCCCACTGTGTACGTCGGGGGGGGGACCCCGAGCCTGCTGCCGGAGCGGGCCCTGCGCAGGCTGCTCGCCGCGATCCACGCGTTCGCGCCGCAGGCGGCGGAGTGGACCGTGGAGGCCAACCCCGAATCCCTGAGCCCTTCCTTCCTGGAGGCCTGCGGGGAGCTCGGGCCTGACCGCCTGAGCCTGGGATTGCAAAGTCTGAAGGGTGGGCTTCTGAGAGTCCTGGGGCGGCCGGGGGATGCCGAGGCCAACCGGCTCGCCCTGGAGCGGATCCACTCGAGCTGGCAGCGGCGGCTCAACCTGGATTTTTTGGTCGGGATTCCCGGCCAGGACCGGCGGGACCTGTTCCGGGACCTGCGTGGGGCGCACGACGCCGAGGCCGGGCACGTTTCCTTGTACTCCCTCACGCCCCCTGCGGGCACGGCGCTGGCCGATGCGATCGACCCGGAGGCGCGGGATGAGCTGTGGCTGGCCGGCTTCGAGCGGCTGGAAGCGCAGGGCTACCGAAATTACGAGGTGGCCAACTTCGCCCTCCCGGGTCAGGAGTGCCTGCACAACCTGCGCTACTGGAACCTGGAGCCTTACCTGGGCGTGGGGCCTGGAGCGGTTTCCACCCTGCCGGGGGTCGGTGGGCAGGTCCTGCGGCTCTACCACCCGGAAAATCTCCCCGCGTACCTTGCAGGGAATCCTTGGGGCCTGCGCGTGGAGAAGATTACGCCCAAGGAGTTCCTCTTCGAGACCCTGATGCTGGGCTTCCGTCTGCGGGGCGGGATCGGGCAGGCGCGTTTTGTGCGGCGGTTCGGGCGGCCCCTGCCGGAGCTGGTGCCTGGGCTGTGGCGGCGATGGCAGGAGCAGGGTTATCTCCGGGAGGACCCTGAAGCGTATGCCTTAGCGGACCGCGCGAGGCTGCTCTTGAACCGGAGGCTGCTGGAAGCGCAGGAGGCGCTGGACGCCGTGGAAACGACCAAAGTGAAGTGGCCGGATTCGCCGTGAGTCAGGCCAGAATTTTCATGTCCTCCGGGGTTATCACCCGCAGCTTGAGCAGCCCCTGGATGAAGGCGTCCACCAGCTTCGGGTCGAACTGCGTGCCGCGGTGGCGCATTAATTCCAAAGCAGCTTCGCGCGCCGGCATGGCCCGGCGGTACGGGCGGTTGCTGGTCATGGCATGGTAGGCATCGGCTATGGCAATAATACGAGCGGTCATGGGTATCAGTTCGCCTACCAGACCCTTCGGGTAGCCGGTCCCGTCAATGTGCTCCTGGTGAGCAAGGATGATCGAGCTGATCTCCCTGTATGATTCGAAATGGCCAAGAAGGTTGGCGCCCAGCTCGGGGTGCTTTCGCATGATGGCCCACTCTTCTTCGGTCAGCGCGGATTCCTTCAGGAGGATGCGATCGGGTATCCCCAGCTTGCCGATGTCATGCAGCAGCAGGGAATCCTTGAACTTCCTATCGACGGCTATCCCCAAAGCCTCGGCGATAAGAGAGCCCAGATGCAGCACGTCCCGCGAGTGGCCGGCGGTGTTGAAGTCCCGAATTTCCAGGGACTGGGAGAAGCTCATGCTGAGCTCCTCCATGCGCGTGTTTAACTCCGCTTCGCGCGCCAGAGCCTGCTGAAAGCTGCGCGTGGTGACCAGGTTCTTGATGCGGGCATCCAGTTCCCGGATGTTGATGGGTTTCGGCAGATAATCGTCCGCTCCGAGCCCCAGCCCTTCGAGCTTGGATTCCAGCTCGGGCTTAGCGGTGATCAGGATGACCGGGATCCTGCGGGTTTTTTCGGTGCCTTTGATCTTGCGGGCCAACTCGTAGCCGTCCATACGCGGCATCATGATGTCGGAAATCACGATGTCGGGAAGGTTGTTCTGGACGTGCTCCCAGCCATCCAACCCGTCGGCCGCAGTCGTAACCTCATGTCCGAAGCGCGTGAGCATCCTGCTGATATAGGATCTTAAGTCCACATTATCCTCGACCAGCAGGACCCGGTCCTGTGTTGAAACGGCGGCTCCTTCGGCGGCTGACAGTTCCTTATCCCGCAGGTTCAGTTGATCGCGCTCGATTAGCGCCAGGTCATCTGCGGAGATTCTGGCGAAATCCGATACTCGTCGAGCATTCTTGCGGCGATCGGAACCGTCGAAATCGAACGCCAGAAATCTGCGTTCCGGGACGCGGCGACGCTCGATGTAGGCGTCTGGAACTAGTTGCTCCAGATTGTATGGCAGTTCGACCCGAAAGGTGGTCCCCCGGCCTTCTTCGCTCTGCACGCTCACCGCGCCGCGCATGAGGTCCACGGACTCCTTTACTATTGTGAGACCGAGTCCCGTTCCTTCATACTTGCGAGTGGAGGAGCCGTCCACCTGCTGGAAGCGCTTAAAGATGTTCGCCAGATGGTTCTGAGGGATTCCGATGCCCGTGTCCCGCACCTCGATCCACAGTTTGCCGATTTCGGAACCCATGCGCACCGTAATTGATCCGGTTTCGGTGAATTTGAACGAATTACGGATGAGGTTGGTGAGTATTCGTTCGATCCTGTCGCTATCCAGGTATGCCGGCTTCAGTTCTCCTTCCCGAACATAATGGAGCTTCAAGCCTTTTCGCTCGATGACGTCCTGGAAAGTCGACACGATGTCTCGAACCAGCTCATCCAAATCAGTCAATCGCAGACGAAGCTGCATTTTTCCGGCTTCGAATTTCGAGAAGTCCAACATCTGGTTGATCATGTCCAGAAGCTTGAGAGTGTTACGATAAACCTGGCTAATCAGGTGCTGCTGCTCGCTTTCCAGGGACCCGACATCTCCCTGGTACAGGCTTTGCACCGGCGCCAGAATCGAGGTCAGAGGTGTCCGCACCTCATGGCTGACGTTGGCGAAGAACTGTGATTTCAATACGTCCAATTGCTTGAGCTCTTCATTAGCCTTGGCAAGGTTGAAGCGGCCGCTGAACTCCTTGAAGCGGATTTGCCGGTTGAGCTCGGCGCTGATAACCACGAGGATTATCGTGCTCAGAAGAAAAAAATTATTATTCAGGAATACGGCTATATCCGTGATTCTCCCCAAAAAGGCTATCGGGAGGATATAGGCGGCGTACAGCAGAGTACTGATGATGAGGGTACGTTTGGGGCCAATGGGCAGAAGAAAAATGAACGCCAAGAGCACCAGGTTGATTCCGGCGTAATAGGGACTGGCATATCCGCCTGCAAGGTGAACCATCCAGACGATCGATATCCCACAGAAAAGGTACTCGAGCATCGCGATTTCAAGAGGGTATTTTTTACCAGTTCGCGTACGCACCGCAAAAAATAACAGAAAATTAATAGCAACGACGCCTACCCGGATCAGAAGAAACTTAATATAAAGCTGTGGATAGATAACGTAGTCGAGCAGGTTGAAAAGGGCGAAAGCAATGCTAGCGACAACCGAAGTCAGCCTAGTGTCTCTTACTGCCTTCTCTCGGGTCTCTCCTAGAAAGCCAGCGACAACAGGTGATTCCGCTTTATCCCGATTTGATGACTCTGTCTGCATCACGTCCGTATCAATTGATCCAAGCATCTTGCCTGGAAACCATCACTTATCTTGATATATCCCTTCAAGCAGGTTAAGGAAATCGCCTACAGTCCGAATTTCGAAAAGCTGCCTCTCGTCGATGGTGATGCGCATTTCTTTTTCGCAAGTAGCGACGATTTCCATAGCCTTGAGACTGTCGATTCCCAGCTCCTCGCGGATCAAGACCTCCGGCTGGAGCTCCTCGGAGGCGATGCGGGCAATGCGGGCGACGGTATCCAAAATCCACTTCCGCAATATGAGTGCAGGGACGGGTATCTGCATTGATTCAGCCACTTCGTCTTTTTCCTTATGAGCCTATTATTCTTTTCGGTATTTTATATTCTGCGATTATACCTTTTAATGACCTAGCTATTTCCCGAGCTTTATTCTCCATGCTAGTGCGAGAAC
>CAZMWZ010000031.1:15981-21338 GCA_964570045.1 uncultured Spirochaetaceae bacterium | reverse complement strand
TCCATGTCCACCCTCTCCTCGCTGGTCATGGTGTCCGCCTCGGCCATCGCCATCGCCCTGTTCTTCATCCTGGGCGCGGCCAACTCGCCGATCGCCTCGAGCATCGCGATGATCGTGCCCTTCGGCGTGGTCCCCCTGGTGAGCTCGTTCACCCGCCCGCCGGACGGCCAGCTGCTCCAGAAGGCATTCGCTTAAGTGAAACGACAGGCTGTAGAATCAGGAGGCGTCGATGGCTAAGAAGAAACTCTCGATCCACGAGCTGGCGAAAATGAAGCGGGAAGGCGAGAAGATCGCCTGGCTCACCGCCTACGACTACCCCACGGCCCGCTTCGCCGAGGAGGCCGGCCTGGACCTGCTGCTGGTCGGAGACTCGCTGGGCATGTGCGTGTACGGGTACGAGGGCACGGTGCCGGTTACCATGGACCAGTGCATCGTGCACTGTCAGGCCGTGCGCCGCGGGGCGCCCAACACCTTCGTGATCGGGGACATGCCTTTCATGAGCTACCAGAAAAGCGACGAAGACGCGGTGGCCAACGCCGGCCGCTTCCTCAAGGAGGCCCTGGTCGACGCGATCAAGCTGGAGGGGGGCCGGCGGGTCATCACCCGCATCCGGGCCATCCTGGACGCGGGCATGGTGGTCTGCGGGCACATCGGGCTCACCCCGCAGAGCTCCGGGCAGCTGGGCGGGCACAAGGCGCAGGGACGGACCGTAGACTCCGCGCGGGCGGTGATCGAGGACGCCCTGGCCATCGAGGAGGCGGGGGCCCAGCTGCTCCTGCTGGAGGCCGTGCCGCCGGAGGTGGCCGCCTTCATCACGAGACGGTTGGGCATCCCAGTGTACAGCATCGGCGCGGGCCCGGACTGCGACGGGCAGCTGCTGATCGTGTCGGACCTGATCGGGCAGTTCCAGGCCTTCACCCCCAAGTTCGTGAAGAAGTACGCGGACGTGGCCGGGGTGGTCACCGGGGCCATGAAGGCCTACGTAGCGGACGTAAAGAAAGGCGCCTTCCCGGCCGAGGAGCACTGCTACCACATGCTGGAGGGCGAGGAAGCAGGGTTGCGGGAGCTCACCCGGAGGTACGCGAAATGAGCGCCACGCTCGGAAGCTCGCGGCTGAGGCGCCGCCTGGGCATCGAAACCCGGCGCCTCGGGGAACTGAACCGCTACCTGCTGGACCCGGACAACCCGCTGATGAACCGCCTGCTCGCGGTCGTCGAGCGCTTCGGCGGACCGCAGGCGATCAACCGGCAGGCGGCGGAAGCGGGAAAGCTGGAGAACCTGCTCGCGCGCCTCGCGGAAAGCCGCTCGCCCTACGGCCCGGACCTGGACTGGCTGCAGGCCCAGCGGGACGCCGGGGCCTTCATCCCGTTGCCGGAGTACTATCGCAGGACGCGCGGTCTTCCCGCCGGCGCCCCGACCGGGGTCGAGGAGGCACGGGCGGTGACCCTGGAGATCAGCGCCCTGCAGTTCTTTCCGTGGCTGATCACGGAGGCTCGCCAGGCCATTGAGCGCCGGGAGCTCATGCCCGGGCGCTACATCCGGGTGCGGTGCATGGCCGAGCAGGTGGAAGACCAGGGGGACACCCTGGCGGTGGCCGCGGCCATGCGCATCGCCGGGTCCAGCTACGTGGAGACCCTGGACACCAAGGGCACCGACGGCTCCAACGTGCACCTGGGCGGGCCGGACACGATCACCGGCTACTTCGGCGGCATCGGCCAGCCCAACGACTACCCCGTGAAGTGGGTCGAGGAGTACCTGGGCTACTTCACCCGCTACGGCATCCGCCAGGTGCTCAACGTGAACCCCGGCACGGTGCTGGCCGCCTATCTGCTGCACAAACTGGGGGTGGACTGCGAGTTCAAGATCTCGGTGTTCATGGGCAACGACAACCCCTTCTCCGTGCTGTGGACCCTGCTGACTGCGCGCCTGTTCTCCCGGGAGGACGGCTCCACCAGCCTGATCGGCTTCAACTTCTCCAACTCGGTGAACGCGGACACCATCCGGGAGTGCGACCGCATCCGCAGCGCGCTGGATCTCACCCGGCAGGTGCGCTTCGAACACCACATCACCGAGACCTACAAGTCCATCGTGCGCCAGCCCTACCTGCGCCGCGAGGAGCTGGTGGAGCTGGCCCGCACCGTGGCGAACATCTCCGCCAAGCACGAGGGCGGAGACCCCGACGTGGAGGCCACCCGCGAGCACCCCAGCGACGACCTGGACTACTTCCTGCCCAAGCGGGACATCGAGGCCCGGGGGCTCATGGAGGCTCTGCTCGGCAACTACCTGGACAAGCACCAGGCCTTGAACCGCACCGCCGCGGCGCTGGTGGCCTCGGGCGTCGGGGTGGTGGCCGCCCCGCTGCTGCACGCGCCGCGAACCTGACTTTACTCATGAGTAAAATCAGGTTATACTGACTTTACTCATGAAGCTCCATGCCAGACCAAGGTATCTTGGTGCGACGGTCCGCAAAGACCTGCAGAAAAAAATGGTTTTCATCGCCGGGCCCCGGCAGGTGGGCAAAACGACCCTGGCCCTCAGCTTGCTCGGCGCGGGTGACGAACGCCATCCGGGCTACCTGAACTGGGATGACCCGCACACCAGGCCGGCGCTGCTGCGCGGCGAGATCCCGTCACACCAGCCGCTCCTGGTCCTCGACGAAATCCACAAGTTTCGACGCTGGCGGTCCCTGCTCAAAGGGCTGTACGACACCCACCGCTCCACGGTCCGCTTCCTCGTGACCGGCTCCGCCCGCCTGGACGTCTACCGCAAGGGAGGAGAATCCCTGCAGGGGCGGTATCATCACTACCGGCTTCATCCCTTTTCGCTGCGGGAGCTTGCGGCCGACCCGCGGGCGCAGGACGTGGAGCACCTGCTGCGTTTCGGGGGCTTTCCGGAACCGGCTCTGTCCGGCGAGGAGCGCACCTGGCGGCGCTGGAACCGGGAACGCCTGGACCGCGTGGTCCACCAGGACATCCGCGACCTGGAAAACGTCCGCGATCTCGGCCTGATCGAGTTGCTGGCCGAAGAACTGCCGAACCGGGTCGGCTCACCCCTATCGGTGGGCAGCCTGAAAAACCTGCTGCAGGTGGCGCACGAAACCGTCGAGCGCTGGTTGGCCATCCTGGAGGCCATGTACCTGTGTTTCCGCCTCCCGCCCTATGGAGCACCCCGGATCCGCGCGGTTCGCAAGGAACGCAAGCTGTACCTCTACGACTGGTCCCAGATCCCGGACGCCGGAGCCCGTTTCGAGAATCTCGTGGCGTCGCAGCTGCTCAAATACTGTCACTTTGAAGAAGACCGTGAGGGGCATCGCATGGAGCTGCGCTACCTGCGGGATACGGACAAGCGCGAGGTGGACTTCGTGGTGCTGAGAAACCGCAAACCCTTGTTCGCGGTGGAATGCAAAACAGGGCCAAAGGCGGTCAGCTCGGCTGCGCGCTACTTCCGCTCCCGGACCGACATCCCCCGCTTTTACCAGGTTCACCTTGGCGACCGCGACTTCGGGGATGCCGAAAACGATGTCCGCGTGCTCCCGTTCCTGCGCTTCTGCAGCGAGCTGGAGATGCCCTAGCGAAGGAGGCCACGATGGCCGAGGGAAAATCGCTCGTGCTTTTCTGGACCAAGAACGGGAACACGGAAAGGGTGGCCCGGCGGATCCACGACACCCTGCAGAAGGCCGGGATGACGGTAGCCATCGACCGGATGACGCAGGACCTCCGCGTCGAATACCTCGACTACAACCTGATCTTCCTCGGCGCTCCGGTCTATGAAAACCTCTCGCCCAAGCCGGTGCTGGCTTTCCTGCATAAAAATCGAAGAAGGGAAGGAGTGAAGCTCCTCGCCTCGGCGCCCGAAGTCCCCGGCGTGGCGGCCGTACCCTTCTGCACCTACGGAGGCGGGCACACCGGGTACAACGAGGCGGAGCCGATGCTGATGCACATCGGCCAGTACTTCGAGCACGAGGGCATCCGCGTGGTGGAGCACATCGCGGTGGTCGGGGTCTTTCCGGAAGCCGAGGCGTCCTACAACACCGGGGGCCGCTTCGGCGACATCCGGCAGCGCCCGGACGAGCACGACCTCCTCGAGGTCGAAGGGCGCGTGCGGGGCATTCTCCGGCGCCTGCACCGGGTATTGCCCCTGGGGAAGCTGGAGCTGTAGAGGGACGGGGCGATGACTCGGCCGCGGGTGATTGCCACGATCTGTCTCGCCGCCGCGCTCGGCTGTTGGGCAGGCATCCGTCCCGGTCAGGCACAAGAGGCCGGCCAGGGCGAGTTCCAGTTCGGTGAGCTCATCGACTGCGGCGGCGTGATCACCAAGTACTTCGACGAGGTCGCGGCCGCGGGTGAACAGCCCACCTATTGGGGCCTGGAGCAGGCTCTACGCGACAAGTACCAGGAAATCATCACGAGGCTGCATGCCTTCGAGGACCGGAGCGTCGTCGACGTGGCGGTCTCGAACGACAGCGACACGAACCGGGTCCTCATCAGCGTGTCCTTTCAGATTCGAAAGGAAAACCGGACTGCCGCGGCCGACTTCGATTTCAGCCAGCTGTCCCCCCGCTTCAAGAAGGGCTCCCTGCCGCTGAAATTCGAGATCGAATTCGACGGCGCGTACCGTTTCGGCATCAACGGCGTGAGCGAGCTGGCGAGCATCTCGCTCGCGGAGGCGATGGACTCGAACGTCTTCTTCGTGTTCGACCACCTGGTCGCCGAGTTCAAGGCCGACGGCGACACGCAGGACCTCAGGCTTTTCCCCGCCGGGTTCACGACCCAGGCGTTCCTCCTGGGAGGCCTGGAGCTGAGGGCAGAACCCCGGACGTTCGCCTTCGCGCACCGCCTCAAGCTGGTCCTCAGCGGCGGTGACGAGGAGGGCGTTCTTTCTGGCCGCGATCTGGAGAACAACAACTTCGAGTTCAGCGCGCTGCGGAAGACGAGCTTCGAGGGCCTGTTCACCCTTTCCCACCCGGAGGCCGTCGGCAGCCTGGAACTCGCTGCGCGCAGCGGCAACCTGCAGGACGTGGGCGCGACCCGGCTGCGGCTTTCGGGGGAGCTCGCCTTCCCGAAGCTCAGGCTGGGAGAGCAGGTCCCGCTGACCGACGCCGTTTTGACCTTCGACGAGTCCGCGGATCGCGCGAGCCTTCGGGCCGTGGCGCGTCGCGCGCACATCGCCAGCCTGCTGCAGGGAGCGGACAAAAAGGCCTTTGATGCACAGCAGGCACTAGCAACCATCAACATCTCGGGCACCTACGATTTTGCGGAGTTGAGGTTCGACGGGTTCGCGGATGACGTGCCGCTGAGCTTCACCGGCGCGCTGATTGCCGGACGGTGAAGCGACGGCGCCTGGTGGTTCAAACGAAA
>CAZMWZ010000031.1:5772-15881 GCA_964570045.1 uncultured Spirochaetaceae bacterium | reverse complement strand
CCGGCGCGCTGATTGCCGGACGGTGAAGCGACGGCGCCTGGTGGTTCAAACGAAACCGAGCGCCTCCCTGATGCTCATCTTCCTTATCATCCCCACGGGGTACAGGGACGCGATAGCCGGGATCAGGGCTCCGGCGACGAAGCTCAGGAGGAACTGCAGGGGGTCCGTGACCGTGCGGATTTCCGCGGGGTAGGCGGCCGTCACCTCGCTCATGTAGCTCAGGTCGATGCAGTGGACCTGGAAGTAGCCTGAAACCCCCCAGGCCGCGAGCGTTCCGAGCAGGCTCGCGCCGGCGCCGAGAAGCAGCGCTTCCACGATGATGATCGCGGAGACACCATTGCCGCTAAAGGCGATCGCCCGGAGGGTGCCGAAGTCCCTGACGCGGTCCTGTACCGAAAGCAGGATGGAGTTCATGATACCCACGACGGCCACAACGCCGAACAGCACGTAGGAGATCACCATGAAGACGCCCACGAAGTTGATCATCGCGGTCACGGAGCCGGAGGCCGCGTCCCACCGCTCGGCCGCCAGGCCCATCCCGATCGCCTTGGCCTCTATAGCCCGGACGGGCGCCGCGGCCTTGCGCGGCTCGAGGAGGGCGCCGGCGCCGTCGATGGCATAGGCCGTGATCTGCGCGGCCTCGTCCGCGGCGCCCGTTGCCGACTGCAGGCTTTCCAGGTCCATCAGGCAGGAGAACTCCCCGGCGAAGGCGTCTGCGGAAAATACCCCGAGCAGAGGCAGCTCGATCATGCTGAAGCTCCCGAACGCGTCGGAACACAGGAAAATCACCGTGTTCCCCGGAACGGCGCCGATGGTCGTAGCCGTCTTGTCCGACAGGACGATTCCCCGGTCTCCCGCAGGACCGAAGAATCGGCCCGCTTTCACGCGGTCGCGCACGGATGAAACCGCCGGGTTGGCAATGCCCGCCGCGAACGGCATGATGCCGGCGCACAGGACCGTTGTCGATTCGCCCTCCAGCGTATCCTCGGGCTTCCCGCCCCTGCTCACGAGGCCGGGGGCGTACAGCGAAGCGAAAGCGTTTACCCCCGGGGCCGCGTTCGCCAGCTCCCTGCGTGCCGCCTCGACCCCCGGGATCAGGCGGTTGAGCGGCATCATCTCGCGGCGTTCCGCGTAGCCCGGGGCCGTGATGACGACGTGTCCTCCCTCCGTGATCAATTCCCGGGTGATGCCGGAGGCGAATCCGGACATGAACGCGCCCGCGAGGCCGACGAAGAACACGCCGAGGAAAACTGCGGCCGCGGACTGGACGCTGCGGCGCCCGTACTTGACGATGTTGCGCGCAGCCATCTTGAGGAGCAGGATGATTTTCTGCATCAGAAGTACGCCTCCACGGATAGGCCGGCGGTCCAGCTGAAGGGGATGAAATCGTACTCGCTGATCGCTTCGCACCGCAGCGGGACGAGTCCCTTGAAGCGGAGGACCACCATGTCGTCTACGGCCCAGGATGCGGTCACGGAGACGGCGCCCGCCGTCTCCTCGATGTCCAGGATTCCGCCGACGCCGCACGCCCACTGGTCCCGGGCCCATTCGAGACCCACGGCCGCGTGCCATGCCCCGATCGCCCCCGGCGCCGTGACGAAGGCGTAGGCGGGCAGATCCGCTGCAGGCGCGGAACTCACGCGCTGCGCTTCCTCAATGGAAAGGGCGGCAGCGGAGAACAGCCCTTCGGCGTAGAGGAAAAAATCCCCGGTCCGCAGCGAAGCCGTCAGCAGGGCGGAGAAGCGCGCAGCAGCGTCCTGGACCGGACGCCCTGCGCTATCCGGGCGCGGGAACCGATCGGATTTCCGCCAGGCCGCTTCGAAGCCCAGGACGAGTCCGGCCAGGTCCGCCGTGCCCCATGCGCCGGCAGACCAGCGCGGCTGCGTCGAGGCGAAAGCGCTGCAATCCCCGACGATGCCCAGCTCTAGGCCACCGGCATAAATGTATGCCTGGGCCGCCACGGTCCCTTCGGCAATGTCGATGCCCTCCTCGAATGGGGGCGGGAGGGCCTGGAAGGAGAAGGAAAGGGGGAATCCCGTTGCGGCGGCGAGGTCCAGGGACGCGAACAGGGCGTCCATGCCGGGACGCAGAGCGCCCCGGTCAAAGGGATTCCGCGGCGCGTCAATGCCGTTGACCGGGTTCCAGATGAGCCCGCAGCCGAACCCCGTAATGCGCCGGCCGAGCCCGAAGGAGACGAAGTCCCCGATCCTGGCCTCCGCGTACGCCCGCAGCACTTCGAAGGACACCGAGCGTTCGGCGGCGTCGACCTCGCATCGTCCCTCGAAGGACAGCCTCGAACCCTCCCCGGCCTCGACCGCGACGCCGGCGGTCGTGAAGGCGGCGTAGTCCGCGAGCTTGGCATCGGCGTCCGGATAGAAAGGGCAGTCCCGGAGCCCGAAATACGCCGCGCTCCCGATGACGCTTCCCGAGAGGTCCAGCGCCCCCGCGGGGCACGCCGCGCAGAAGAGCACTCCGAGCGCGGCCAGCACAAGAGCTATCGGCTTCATGACGCGGCCTTCCCGTTCTCCAGGTTCTCCACGCGGGAAACCGCCCCGTCCTCCAGATAGACCCGGGCATCCAGGAAGGGAAGGACGCGGGGATCGTGCGTGGCGAGGATGAAGGTCGTCTTGAGGCTTTCGTTCATGTCGTGCATGAGCTGGACTATCTTGCGGCCCGTTTCCCCGTCGAGGTTCGCCGTCGGCTCGTCCGCCAGGACGATCTTGGGGTTTATAACCAGGGCGCGGGCGATGGCGACCCGCTGGCGCTGCCCGCCGGACAGCTCGTCGGGCTTGTGCCGCGCGTACTCCGACAGCTCTACCAGCGCGAGCATCCTGTCCACGCGTTCGCGGCGTTCGGCCTTCGAAAACCCGAGCGCTATGAGCGGCAGCTCGATGTTCTCCCGGGCCGTGAGGACCGGGATGAGATTGAAGGACTGGAAGATGAAGCCGATGGAGGACCTGCGCAGCTCGGTGAGCTCGCGGTCCTTGAGAACGACGATGTCGATGTCCCCCAGGCGGACCCCGCCCTCGTCCGGCTTGTCGATGCAGCCGATGATGTTGAGCAAAGTGGTCTTGCCGGACCCCGAAGGCCCCACTACCCCGACGATGGCGGCCGCGTTGATGCGGAGATCCACTCCCTTGAGCGCGGGCACCGTCTGCCTGCCCAGCCTGTAGCTTTTCCTGACCCCTTCCACGTGTACGGAGCTCATGTGATCCCCCTATCTCATGAAGCCTGCCGGCGAGAGACGCGAGCGGTCCACCGAGCCGGACTTCATGGACTTGAATCCGACGATGGTGCGGTTGCCGGCGGTCATGGCGTCCATGACGGTCATGACCGCGGGACGATTCTTGCCCTCGAATGGGCGCACGTCGGAGAACTCGATCCGCTTGGCCTCCTTTTCCGAGAGCGCGTACATGACCATGCGGACGGGAAGGAAGGCGCGGTCGACGTCCACGACGATCCTGGGATACGGCAGGCTTTTCTTCCTGGCCGTGAGCTCCAGGGTCCAGCCGTCAGCACGCTCGGAAAGAATGCGCGAATCGTAGTCGTCCGCTTTCGTGAAGTTCATCACGTCGTCGTTCGTGAAGCTGGTGCCCATGAACGAATCCTTCCCGGAGAGCCGAACGGGCCGCGACACGGACGGGGAACCCATCCACATGGAGTCACCGATCATGAGCACGCGCTTTCCCTTCTCACGCTCGGGCGAAACGAACTCGACGAGCGTTCCGGCATCCAGGGCGTAGAGCACGCGGGCCTCCAGCTTCCGCGCCGTTCCGCTGGCCTTCACGTCCTCGAAGCGGAGGACCATCGTCCCTTCAGGGAAGTTCAGGGCATCGTCCATGCCGGCGACGATCTCGGCCGCCGTCGGACCTGCCCAGGATGGGACGATCAGGATCGACATCAGAACCGCCGCAGACGCAAGTTTCATGTGTTCCTCCCTTTCCTAGTGCGTGGTGAGCGCCTTCACGACATCCACGCGCGCCGCGCGCCGCGCGGGCGCGGTCCCCGCCAGGCTCGCGCAGGCGATTCCAGCCGAGGCGGATACCGCGAAATCGATGGCCGCCGGCACGCTCTTGATCTCGAAGAACGGAATCTCGACGACGGAGGACATGGACCGCAGGTCGATGGGAAAAACGCAGAGCGCGAAGCTCGCCGCGGCCCCGATGAGGGTGCCGGCGGCGCCGCCAAGCACCCCCACCGCGGCGGACTCGAACAGGAAAAGCCGGAACACCTCCTCCCTGCGCCAGCCGATGGCGCGGAGGGAGCCGATCTCCCGGGTGCGCTCGAACACGCTCACGTACATCGTGTTCGCGATGGTGGAGAGGGACAGTGCGAAGAGAACAGCCAGGAAGATGTAATAGAAGTAGGTTTCGGTCCGCGCGTGCCGCAGGATGGCCGCGGCGTACTTTCGCCAGGATTCGGCCGAGTAGCCCGCCTTTCGGGCCGCCGAGGATATGGCGGGCAGGAGGCCTTCCACCGCGCGCGTTTCCCCGCAGCGGACGAAGATCTTGTTGATCAGGTCCCCCGTGTCGGCCAGGGCCTGCGCATCCTCCAGACGCAGGAAGACCGAGGTCCTGTCCAGGGGAGCGAACCCGGTCCGGAAGATCCCGCAGACCGTGAAGTCCCGGATATTGGGCGTCCCGTTCGCGGTCCAGGTCTGGAGCACGCACCTGGAGCCGGGCTGGAGGCCGAAGAGCCTCGCGAAAGACTCCCCGATCAGGATGGAATCCGGGCCCTGGAGATCCCCGCCGGCGGTGATGGAACGCTCGACAACGCCGACGGTCCGTTCCGCATTTGGCTCCACGCCGTACACGAGCAGGGGGAGTTTCTCGGAACCGTCGCCCGCGAAACCGGCCAGGAGCAGCCTCGGGGCCGCCTCGACCACGCCTTCCACCTCCCGTATTTCCGCCAGCAGCCCTCGCCAGCCCGGCATGAGGTTCGCGGGCTTCGCGTACGCGTCCGGGTCCGCCGTGTCGAACGCGGCAGCCTGGACCTGCGCGTGGGCGGTCTGGTAGTCGATGATCGAGGAGTAGAGCAGCTCCTCATAGGAGCCCCGGTAGTACCCCATGAAGAAGGCGAGGATCGCGGTGGTCGCCGCGACGCTCAAGGCGTTCACCACGGTCCTGCGGCCGTGCCGAAACAGGTTGCGCCCGGCCGTTTTCATGAGGATGCGGGCGGGGATGGAAGGTGTCTCAAGGCGCGTCACGACGCTCCTCCTGTCCGCGACAGGATGTGCGCCGCCGAACGCACAACGGGCTCACCTGCCGCGGGAAAACCAGATCAGTGGTTCAGTCCCACGGGCGGATGAGCCCGCTGCCCTACAAGGCCCGGCGCGCTTGCGGCACGCCTGCTCTGACAAAATACTCATTTAATTGATAGCACGACTTGGGCGGGTCGTCAAGCGCTGAGTAGCCCGCCGGCTGCCCGCGGTCGTATATTGCCCGCATGTCCCTGGAAAAACGCACTGCGGTCATCAGCGGAGTTGGCGGGGAGTTGAGCTCGGTCCTGGCGCGCGAGCTGGCCGCGCGGGGAGCGAACCTGGCCCTGCTGGGCCGAAACCCCTCGAAACTGGAAGCATTGCGCCAGGCCCTCGCCTTGCCAGAGGACCGGGTCCTGGTCGGGACCTTCGATCTGTTACAACCTGCTGAAGCCGCAGCGGCCGCCGAGACAGTAACCGCGAAGTTCGGGCGGGTGGACATCCTGTTGCACCTGGCGGGCGGCTGGACGGGCGGCAAGACGATCCTGGAAGCCGCCCCCGCGGACTTGCAGTCCATGCTCGAGCAGCACGTCTGGACCTCCTTCCACGCCGTTCGGGCTTTCCTCCCGCACCTGCTGGCCAACGGCTGGGGCCGTATTGTCATGATTACCTCGCCGTTCGCGTCACGACCGGGCGCCAAGGGCGGCCCCTACGCCATCGGCAAGGCCGGCCAGGAAGCGCTGATGCTGACCCTGTCGCAGGAACTGCGGGGCACGGGCGTCACCGCCAACCTGCTGCAGGCCAAGGCCATCGACCGGGAGAAGCCCTCTTCCACGACCCCCGAGCAGCTTTCGGCCGCGGTCCTCTACCTGCTGACAGAAGAAGCCGGGACGATCAACGGGGCGAAGCTCCCCCTATTCGGGTCGTACAACTGACTGCCCGGTCGGGCCGGCTGCGTCCTGGCTCAGGGCCGTGCTCGCCCCGAAGAAATCCGTGAGCAGGATGTTCAGCCCCCGGCGCAGCGACTGGAAGGAAAAGTGCTTCCTGGCCAGCTCGAAGTTCTTCTCGACCATGGCCCGGCGGCGCTCCCCGTCCTGCAGCACCTGGCGCACCTCCTCGACCGCGCGCGGGGTGAGGTAGCCGTCGATGGCGATCACGTCGAAGCCCTTGGGCTCGATGTCCGTGATGTAGACCTCGTAGCGGTTCACCAGCAGGGGCTTGCGGAAGTACACCGCTTCCAGGAAAGCGTTGCCGAAGCCCTCGTACAGGCTGGGGTAGGTGATCAGGTCCATGTGGGGGTACACGTCCCACAGGCAGTACAGCTTCTTGCCGCCGCTGGAGTAGCGGCGGCTGTCGTGCAGCCGATTCTGGATCAGGTACAGGGGAACCTCTTCGCGCCGGGCCGACTCCATGATCCACTCCAAATACTCGACCCCTTCGTCCTCGTGGGAATGCGAGATCAGCAGCTTCACCCCCGGCAGGCCCAGCCGTTCGGCCAGGTAGATGGCCTGTTCGATGCCCTTGCGCGAGACCACCCGGGTGGGCTGCAGGATCAGCAGGTCCTCGGGGGCGAACGACAAATCGGCGCGGAAGTCCCGGTTGAAATCGTCCAGGGGGGCGAGGTCCCGGTCGAAGTCGATCACGTTGTAGATGAGCTGGGAGGAGATGCTCCGTTTGCCCGCCAGGTCCCGCTGGGCCCGGGAGTTGATCACCACGTGCCGCAGCGAGAGCAGGTCCGGGGGGAAAGCCATGTCCAGGATGTCCTTGACGGCGTTGAGCAGGAAGCGCGGCCGCTCCCAGAAAAAGTCGTGGTGGTGCCCGATGGTCGGGATGCCGGTCTCGGCGATGAGCTCCGTGAGCGCCATGCCCAGGGGCAGGTGCATGGGCAGGGACAAGGCGTTCTCGGCGATCAGCAGGTCCAGGCGGAAGCGCTCCACGAACTCGTAGAGACGGTCTTTCAGGCGCTCCTTGGTCCGGTGCAGGGTTTCGGTCAGCGCGCGGCTGCGCGAGACGGTGCCGAAAAGTTGCCGCTCCAGCTCCAGATTGGCGGGGTGGCGGAAGTAGGCCTCGGGCACGCACACGCTGCGCTCGGGGTCCGTATCCAGCTCCCCGGCGAACCAGAAGCAGCGGTGGTGAAAACGCTCCAGCAGGGAAACCCACTTGGCCGTTTCCAGCGAGACCCCGTCCAACCCCCGGAAACGGGTGGACACGAAACCGATGTGCAGCGTTCTGGGGTGTTTGCGTTCAGCTTCCATGCAGCAACCTCACATTCCCGACCGTGGCGAACCGCCGGATGACCCGCTCCCAGATCACCTCCGCGGGCGGCCCCTCCTCGGCGGCCGGCCCCCCGCCGAAGGAACGGCACAGCCCGTCAAACGACGCCGCGAACCGGCGCGGGCCGAAGCGCTCATCGAGCCGGCCCTCCAGGGCGTCGGGCGCCTCAGGCGTCCCCCGCGCCTCGCCCGCCCGTCCCTCCCCCAGCAGCCGCTCCAGGGCCTGGAGCGGCTCGCCATTCAGCTCCCGCAGTTCCGCGCGCAGCCTGGCGTGGCGCCCCGCCCGGTACAGCAGGTCCATCTGTACGGACACCGGCAGGTAGGAAAACTCCACCGCCGGCTCGCTGCACAGGCGGGCCAGCTGCCCGTCCAGCCCCTCCGTCACCTCCACAGGCAGGACGCCCAGCCGGGCCAGGCGTCCCAGCTTCAGCCGGTAGGCGCGCAGGAGCCGCCTACGCGCCGACGCGCCCAGGGGCGCCCGCAGGCGGCTGTAAAAATGGGCAAGCTGGCCGGCGAACAGGTCCTTCACCCCGTCCAGGACGTCCAGGTCGCGGGCCAGCAGCGGCCTGCCCCACGCCAGGCTCTGCAGGAACAGGTAGCCGAACCCCTCCAGCACGCTGGAGGAAACCACCAGGTCGCCGGCCCGGACCAGGTCCTGCAGGCCCAACCCCAGCGCCTCCAAGCGCGGCCCCGCGCCGAACACCCCGGGGACCCAGCCCCTGTCGAAAGCCCTCTCCACCAGCCGGGAATACCCCCGCTCGCCCGCCGAGACTCCGGGCAGGGTCACCACCAGGTCAGCCGGGTCAGCGCCCAGGCGGCAGAGCAGCGCCGCCTCCAGGACGTTCTTGCGCCGGATGCAGCGTACCGGGTACAGCAGCAGTGGGCGGGCTGCCCGTCCGCTCGGAAGCCGCAGCGCCTGCTTCACCTCGGCGACCGGCGCCGTCCCTCCCCGCCCCTCGCCCGGCGGCAGCGGGTTCTCCAGCAGGTGCAGATGCTGTTCCGGGATCCCCGCTTCCCACAGCGCGGCGCGGTCGCG
Source organism: uncultured Spirochaetaceae bacterium (assembly GCA_964570045.1). Classification (GTDB taxonomy): domain Bacteria; phylum Spirochaetota; class Spirochaetia; order SZUA-6; family DRHE01; genus MIBK01. The sequence continues at coordinate 7,375 of CAZMWZ010000031.1, read as the reverse complement.
GCGGTTGATCAGGGCGTAGCGCACCGAGGGGCCGACCGGGTAGGGTGGGGAAGACAGGGAGCGCTGCAGGCGGGCGAGGTTCGGGTAGCGGCCGCACTCCGGGAAATCGTGCACCTGCAGGATCAGCCGCTGGCGGCCGGACCGGGCGACGTCCAGCAGGGCCTGGGTGAAGACCGGGTTCCTCCCCAGATGGTGGTTGTGCACCCACCAGATCGCGTCCGCGGAACCGAAGCGGCGGAGGAGCGAGTCGGCCAGTTTCCGGCCTGCCGCCGCCACGGCGGCGGGCCCCGCATCGCGGTCCTCGTCATAGCCCAGTTCGGGGCAGGTCTGGGTCACGAGCTCCGACCCTTCACCCGGGAATCCTCCCTGCGGGAACACTCCCCCGGCCAGGGTGACCCGCCGGATACCGGCGCCGTAAAGCCGCAGCGCCCGCACCGCCGCCTCCACCACCGTGGACACGCCCCCCGGCAGGAAATGATAGTGGAAGATGACCAGGTCGGTCACGGCTGGTGTTTTCATCCTACTCGCGGCGGGGCGTTTCGACAACCCGCGGTGCTTGCCGCAGCAGTTGCTGCCTCGCCAACCGGGTCCGCGCTGGATCGTCAACCCATTGTCAACAGTATTTATCTTTTATTGTCAATGACGTGGCGTATAACGACTTCCAGCGCCGGATCGACGTTCACGCGCTTCAGCGCCACCTCGGGATGGCTCCCGGCGAAAATCCGGAACACCTCGTCCGCGAAGGCCTGCCCGATGGAACGGACCCCGGAGAAGTCGAGGACAACCTCTCGAAATTGTTCCAACCGGACGACCAGCCGCCTGGCCTCCGAGCGCGATATGTAGTCCCTGGCGGAGAACCTGACCGTCACCACGGTCCTCTCGAAGTGGAAGTCGTATTCCTCGGGTGCGAAGGCAGCGAAAACCTGCTGGAGCTTCCTTCTTGCAGAACGGCTGATTACGAGGGTCACTTCCGTACCGCGAATGGGCTTACGGATACTCACGGACGTCTCGTGGCCCGGCGATCCGATCGAAAGCTCGAGGCGATGCGATCGCAGAACAAACAAGTCGCAGGCCTTGGAGGTGAAAAAAATCCCCTCGCCGGAGTGATGCTCCGGGGCAGTCGTCGCCTTTCCCTTCAGAAGCTCTCCAATCGCGTCGTTCTCATCCCTCAGCTGCAAACGGCTGGCGATGGAATGAAAGACCCCGATGCCTTGGTCCCGGACGACCGCGCGCACCTCGCGCGCGGCAAGGCGCACCTCCACACGGCAGGTGGGGGAACCGGAGTGCTCGATCGCATTGTTCAGCATTTCGGACAAGGAATAGGAGAGAATCTGGTATGCCTCGGCGCTGAGGGCCCGGCTGAGGCTGAGCCGTCGTGAGGCTTCGACAACCACGACATCCTCCTGCAGCCCTTTGACCAGGTAGGTTCTACGCAGCGGTGCGGGCAGCCGGCGGGAGCCCCGCTGCGTTGCCAACCGGTAGATGGCGCCGCGGGTTCTACCCTCCATTTCGAGTGTCCCCTCATCCAGCAAGCGAGCGAGGTGCCGATGTACAGCCTGCCGGGATAATCCGAGGGCGACCGCAATTCTCGCTCCTGAGGCGC
>CAZMWZ010000031.1:0-5672 GCA_964570045.1 uncultured Spirochaetaceae bacterium | reverse complement strand
GCGCCGCTGTTCCACGCGGAAAGCAGAACCCTTGCTGAGCAGCCGGCCAGGGCCTACACTGGGCTGGCGATGCGCAGGCCCTGGGCACGGATCCGCGAGCTCCTGGCCTTCCTGTACGGGCGGGAGGCCGCCTCACCGCTGCTGGAGCGGCTGCAGTCGGTCCTGCAACGCTGGGCAAGCTGCCTGCGGCCGCCGGTCGGCGTCGACCCGCGGGAATGCCTGCACCACCGCCTGCGCTTCGACCAGGGCGACTGCCTGCTCATCGCCTACGGCGACCAGTTCCGGGAGCGGGGGGTCTCCCCCCTGGAAACTCTGGAGCGGGCCATGACCCTGCTGTTCCACGACCTGCTGCGGGGGGTCCACGTCCTGCCGTTTTTCCCCTACTCCTCCGACGACGGCTTCTCCGTGCTGGACTTCCGGGCCGTGGACCCGCGGCTGGGGCACTGGGGGCACATCGAGCGCATCGCGGAGCGCCGCCTGCTCATGCTCGACCTGGTCCTGAACCACGCCTCCGCGCGCGGAGCCTGGTTCCAGGGGTACCTGCAGGGCGACCCGCGCTATCGCGACTTCTTCATCCAAGCGCCGCAGGGCGCCGACCTGTCGGCGGTGTTCCGGCCGCGCACCCTGCCCCTGCTCACCGAGTTCCGGACCGCCGCCGGCCCGCGCCGCCTCTGGACCACCTTCGGTCCCGACCAGGTGGACCTGAACTACGCCTGCCCCGACGTCCTGCTGGAGATGCTCGACGTGCTCTTGTATTACGCCTCCAAAGGGGCGCAGCTCGTGCGCCTGGACGCGGTGGCCTACGCTTGGAAGGAAGCCGGCACCCCCTGCCTGCACCACCCCAAGACCCACGGCCTGGTGCGGCTCCTGCGCGCCGTGCTGGACGCCGCGGCCCCGTGGGTGCTGCTGGTTACCGAGACCAATGTGCCCCAGGCCGAGAACCTGAGCTACTTCGGGGACGGGACGGACGAGGCGCAGCTGGTGTACCAGTTTCCCCTGCCGCCACTGGTGCTGGACGCCTTCCTGCGCGAGGACGCCTCGACCCTGCGCTCCTGGGCCGCCTCCCTGCCCGCCTGCGGCCCGAGCACCGCCTTCTTCAATTTCCTGGCCTCCCACGACGGGATCGGCCTGCTGCCTGCCGCCGGCCTCCTGCCGCCGGGGCGCATCCGGGCGCTGGCCGATGCCGTGCTGGAGCGCGGAGGCCGGGTGTCCTACAAGTCCACCCCCGACGGGGAGATGCCTTACGAGCTGAACATCGGCTACCTGGACGCCTTGGCGCGCCCCGACGAGCCGGAGGGGGCGCAGGCCTTCCTGGCCGCGCAGGCCATCCTCCTGGCGCTGGCAGGGGTGCCCGGGCTGTATGCCCACAGCCTGCTGGGCACCCCGGGTGACCGGGAAGCGGTGGAGCGCACCGGGCAGCCCCGCGCGATCAACCGCCGGAAGCTGGAGTACGCGGAAGCGGAGGCGCTGCTCGAACGGGAGAGCTCCCTGGGCGCCAGGGTCCTCGCAGGCACCCTGCGGCTGCTGGCCGCGCGGGCCGCACACCCGGCCTTCCACCCCCGGGGGGCGCAGCGGGTGGTGGGGGCGGAGGGCGCATTGTTCTGCCTGGAGCGCACCTCGCCGGATGGGCGGGAACGGGTGCTGTGCCTCCACAACACCGGCTCGCGGGCAGAAAAGTTCCGGCCCGGACCAGCGCGCGGAGCCTGGCTTGACCTGATCAGCGGCCAGGCAGTTCTCCCCGCGCGGGATGGCGGAGGGCTGACGGTGATCCACGTGGGGCCCTACCAGGCGCTGTGGCTGACCGAGCGGCGAGAGGCTGAAGCAGCAGGCCTGCACCCGGTGACGCAGGCCGCCCGCCCCGCCCCGGCAGAGCCGACCGAGAGCGTCGGGTCGCAGGACCGGGAATGCCCGGAAGGCGTGCGCATCTTCCGCCGCCTTTCCCGGCCGCTGTACCCCGTCCCACCGGGGCTTGGCTCGCGCGGGCGCCTGCGCCTGCCGGTTCAGGCCGTGTTGTTCGACCTATACGGCACCCTCTGGGTCAGCGCTGCCGGGGATCCGGAGAGCCGTGATCCTTCGGGTTCACCGACGCCTCCCGGCCTGCAGGAGCTGCTCGAGAGATACGGCTGCCCGCGCTCCCCGTGGTCCATCGCGGAGGAGCTAGCCGCGGCTGTGCGGCGGGAGCAGGAGCGGCTGCGCGGGCAGGGCGCGGACTTTCCCGAGGTGCGCATCGAGGAGGTCTGGGCCGGGCTGCTCGGGCTGGAAGACCCGACCAGTGCCCGCGCCTTCGCGGCGGAGTACGAGGCCCTGGTCAATCCCGTCTGGCCCATGCCGGGTCTGAGCAGCGCACTGGACAGCCTGCGGCGGCAGGGGCTGCGACTGGGGATCCTCTCCAACGCCCAGTTCTATACGCCCTATCTGTTCGAGTGTTTCCTAGGCGCGGATACGCGCGGGCTGGGCTTCCGGGAGGAACTCTGCCTGTACTCCTTCGAGCTGCGGCTCGCCAAGCCCTCACCCCGGCTGTTCGCCGCCGCGCGCGGGCGGTTGGCGGCCGCGGGCATTCGGCCGGGCCGGGTCCTGTTGGTGGGCAACGACGCGCGCACGGACCTTGCCCCGGCCCGGGAGGCCGGCTTCCAGACTGTGCTTTTCGCCGGCGACGCCCGCTCGCTGCGGGGAGCGGAGGAGGCCGGCGTGGCCACCGCGGTCATCACCGCCCTGGGGCAGCTTCCGCGCCTGCTGGCGTAGCCCGCTCTCGCGGCTCGAAAAGCTAGAAGGCCACCCGGGCGCCCAGGCCCACGGAAAGCGCGCTGCCGCCCAGGGTGCCGTCGGCGCGGCGCAGGACGGTGTACTCGCGCAGGTCAGCCCCGAGGAAGGAGCCGAGCGTGAAGCTTAAGGTGAAGTTGTTCACGGGCGCGTAGGACAGATTGGCCATGGCAATGAAAGACATGTCGGAGAAGTTTCCCAGCCCGCTTACGTTCAGCGTCATGTTGGTCGTGAGAAACCGGTTAAAGGTAACGAACAGCGCCCCGTAGTACTTGCCGTAGTCCCCTGAGCGGTAGAAGCCGTTAAGGAATATGGGCAGATTCACAGTATCGAGAGCGAGGGCCTCGAACATGTCCTCCTCGTACCCCAGGTGGTTGTAGTAGAACTCGGCGTTGACCACGATGCGGTCCTGCACGTCCCCGGCGTCGAAGGACCGGCTCAAGCCCGCGGAAACCCGGGGCACCAGCTCGTCCCGGACTGGGTCCGGGTTGCCCAAGGTGTCCATCTTGTCCACGGGGAATCCCCAGGAAAGGCTCGCCTCGCCGTGGAAGGCGAGCTCCCAGAACAGGGGCGCGGAGAGGTCGAAGCCGAAGACGGGGATCTCCGAGGGCTTGGCCCAGCCGGAAAAAGCAAACTCCACGCTGCCCAGCAGGAACTCGGCGCGGGCGGCGGCGGCGATATCGGACAGGTCCTCTGCGCCGTTCAGGTCGAAGAAGGTGTACAGATGGAACGTCCGGGCGAAGACCACGTCGGCGCGCAGCCCGAAGACCCCCTCGCGCAGCGCCTCCAGGTCCTGAAAACTCTTGCGCTGCACGTTGATCAGGTCGGTGGGGTTCCAGAGGATGCCGCGGCCCCACTGCAGCACCTGCTTGCCGACCCGGAAGTATACGGCGTTGGAGATGTTGAAGTCTACGAACACCTCTTTCAGACCGATGAGCGTGGTCTGCGAGCCGGCCAGGTACCCGATGCCCAGGTCCAGGAAGGCCCGGTAACCCTTCTTCAACCGCACGTCCAGCAGGAAGTCGCCCTGCACCATCAGCGGCAGCTCGTTATCGTCCAACCCCTGGCGCAGGAAGTCCCGGGTCAGGATGTAGGAGCCGGAGGCTTCCAGGTTGCCCGAAAGCCCCACCCTCTCCCGGTCCAGCTCCTCGGCCAGGCCCTGGACTTCCGCCTGGCCTGCCGCGGCCTCCACGTCGGCGGAAGCGAAGAACTCCTCCTCGCTCTGCTCGAGGGCCGCGGAAGACCCTTCCTGCGCCCAAAGCAACCCGCCCGCGCCTAGGCCGAAGCAAAGCGCACCCGCCAGGAGCGTGATTCTCATTTGCTTAGGGTTTCCAGGTACTTCTTGTCGAACTTGTAGTCCTCGACCTTCTCGAAGGCGATCCCCTTGATCTCGAAGAGGGAGGTCCGGCCTTTCTCCACCTCGTCCACGAACTTCCAGAGCAGCGGCACGTACCTGCCCTCCACCTCCTTGTAGTTCGTGAAAAACGAGGTCTCCAGCAGCGTCCCGGAGAGGCTGTAGGACTCCCGCTTGAGCTCCAGGTACTTGTCGCGCGTAACCCACATCACCAGCTTCGGAAACTTCACGTCGTTCACCTTGGCGACCACCTCCAGCCGGTAGACCGGAATCTTCGCCCCGCCCAGGGTCTCCTCACTCAGGATCTCCCGCCCGGAGGAATCCGCCGACGGCTTGTACAGCTCCTTGAACTTCCTGGTCTCGATGTCCCCCGCGCTCGCGTTGGAACCGCCGATCTTCTCGTCCCGGCCGATGTGGGTAAAGGTCCGGGTGTTCCTCCGGTACATCCACATGTTGTCCCCGACCCGCAGGTAGCCGTTGCCCCGGTCGGTCTCCGGTTCGGCGATCACGATGAGGAACGCGTCGTCGCGGTCCCGGCGGTAGTAGACGCTCTCGATCACCTTGGTGCCCTGGTCGGGGTCCTTGGTGGTGATGCGGGCCTGCGCCGTCATGTCGCTGCGCACCTCGTAGTTGGTATCGATGTAATCGATGATTTTCTGGACGGAGGGCTGCGCCGCGAGGCCGGCGGCCAACAGGAGGAGCGCGCCGGCGAGCGCCGCGACGCGGGCCGTCCTGGCGAATGCATAGCCTTGGCTTTCCATATGTTCCTTCCTACTCATAATGTCGCAGCGCGTCTGCCGCGCGCATTCGCGCGGCGCGCCGCGCGGTGAAGAACGCGATCAGAAACGCGATCACCGCGATGACGATGAAATTGAAGACGATGGCCATGGCGGTGGGAACGAAGTGCAGGTGCTTGTTGACGAAGAAAAGGCTGAACGGATTGTCCCGGAGCTCCATCGTGAGAGAAGAAAGGATGCCCATGACGCCGAAGCCCAGCAGGATGCCGACCGCGGCGGCTACCACGGCCAGGAAGACGACCTCCAGCACGAATACCGAGCGCACATCTGAGCGCTGCATGCCTATGGCCCGGTTGGTGCCGATTTCCCGCGTGCGCTCGCGGATGCTCATGCGCATGGTGTTGACTACCCCGATGAGGATGACGAAAAACAGGACCAGGACCGCGACCACGGAAACTGTGTTCAGTCCCCGCTGCAGGTCCACGATGGCGCTGGCCGTTTCGAACATGGTCTGCACGTCGACCCGCGCGCCCTTCCAGGGTTCCCGGTTCAGCTTGAACATCTTCTTCTGCGCCGATTTTGTGTCGGGGCTGCGTTCCAGGACCTCCCACTCCGGGAGCAGGGCCGGGAACAGGCCGGCGTCGCGGGCCGCGACGGCCGGGTCCTGGGGCACGTTCCAGTAGAAGGTGTCGTAGAACACTTCCTCGTTGGCGAAGGCTGCGCTCCCGCTGAAAGCCGGGACCGGCTCGACGATCCCGGTCACCACCAGCTCCCGCTGGATCGCCTGGACTGCGAACTTCGGCGCGTAGCGGTAGGTGAGC
>CAZMWZ010000030.1:0-21563 GCA_964570045.1 uncultured Spirochaetaceae bacterium | reverse complement strand
AACATCCACAACCTGATCATCGGGGAGTCGACGGCGGAGAACGTGAAGATCACCATCGGCAACGCCTCACCCGAGAAAAAGATCGAGAAGATGGAGATCAAGGGTACCGACGCCATCACGGGCCTGCCCCGACGCCTGGAGATGGACTCGGTGGAGGTGCGCGAGGCGCTCAAGGAGCCGACCTACCAGGTCATCGAGGAGATCAAGAAGACCCTGGGGGAGACCCCGCCGGAGCTGGCGGCGGACATCGTGGAGCGGGGCATCGTGATGAGCGGCGGCGGCTCCCTGCTCAAGGGCTTCCCCAAGCTGGTGGCCAAGGAGACCGGGGTCCCGGTCATCCTGGCGGAAAACCCGCTGCTGTGCGTGGCCTTGGGCGCAGGCAAGTTCCTGGAGAACCTCAAGGACATGGGCAAGCGCTACTACAACCTGAAGTACTAGCGGTCAAGCGACATGACCGGCGTCCCCGGCTTTCTGCAACGACACCGGACCGGAGCGACCTTCGCCGTGCTGGTATTCCTCAGCCTGCTGGCGATCCTGTTCTCCAACCGCAACGTGGTGCTCAAGCCCAAGGAGGTGGGGCAGTCCGTCTTCGCGGTGTTCCAGATCTCGGTAGGCGGGGTCGCGCGCTGGGTTTCGGGCACCTGGAGCGCGCTGGGGGAGCTCAAGCGCCTGCGCGCCGAGCTGGAGGCGGCACGGGAAAAGCTGGTCGAGTACGAGCGGGCCTCCCGGGACTTCACGGAGCTGCGCCGGGAGAACCAGGCGCTGCGCAGTCAGCTGGGCTTCGCCGAGTCCCTGACCTACCGCTACGTGCCGGCCAGGCTCATTGCCAAGGACCCGGGAAACCTTTTCTCCACCATGGTCCTTAACCGCGGCACCCGCCACGGGGTGCGCAAGGGCATGCCGGTGGTTGCCTTCCAGGGCGGGCTGCAGGGCCTGGTGGGCCGGGTGGTGATGACCGGCCTCATCACCTCCACCATCCAGCCGATCACCGACCCCGACTCTTACGTTGCCGCGCGCCTCGCGAGCTCCCGTTTCGATGGCCTGGTATCGGGGGGCGGCTCCGGGCTGCTGGTCATGAGCTACGTGAAGAAGCTCGCCCTGCAGGAGGTGCAGTACGGGGAGCTGGTCGTAACCTCGGGCATGGGGCAGGTGTTCCCGGAAGGGGTGCACATCGGCAGGGTGCGCGAGATGCAGGCCAAGGGCTACGAGGCCTCTCTCGAGCTGGAGGTTGAGCCGATCGTGGACTTCGGGCGCCTGGAATATGTGTTTATACTATCGTACGGGAACTGATGGACCGGGAGTTCAAGACCATCCTGCTTTCGACCCTGCTGTTGGGCTCGGCGGTGTTCCTGCAGAGCACCGTCCTGCGCTGGGTGGCCCTGAAGGGGGTCAAGCCGGACCTGGCCCTCATCGTGCTGGTGTTCGTGGCCATCCGCCGGGGCAGCATGGCCGCTCAAGTGAGCGGCTTCCTGGCCGGGCTCCTGGAAGACGTGTTGAGCCTGGCCCCGCTGGGTTTCAACGCCCTGCTGCGCACCGTCCTGGGATTCTTCTACGGCCTGACGGCGGGGAGCATCTTCGTGGACCCGGTGCTCATGCCGGTGCTGCTCATCCTGGTGGCCACCATCCTCAAGGGCCTGGCCTCCTGCCTGCTGGTGGTCATCTTCCGAATTCCCGCCCCGGGTTTCCAGATCTTCGCCGGGCCCCTGTGGATCGAGGTTGGCTACAACGCGCTGCTGGCTCCCTTCCTGTTCGCGCCCCTGCGACGCCTGCGGGCCCTGGCCCCACGGGATAAGGACAGGGTATGAACGCAGAAAGGCAGGCCCGCACCCGCGCGATCGCCCTGGCGGTTTTCGTGTCGGCAGCCTTTCTCCTGCTGGCCAGCCAGCTTTTCTTCCTGCAGGTGATCCGAGGCTGGGAATACAAGCGGCAGGCCCGGGCGGTGAACCGGCGGGTGATCCCCATCCCCGCCCAGCGCGGGGAGATCTTCGACCGCAACAACGACTTCCCGCTGGTGGTCAACCAGGACTCCTTCGCCGTGGACCTGATGCCCGCCGCGGTGCCGGCCGCCAGTCGCGCCGAGGTCTTGAGCCGGCTGGCGGCGGTGCTGGGCATCCCGCCTGAGGAGGTGCACAAGCGGGTTCCCGAGAAATACTACCACCTGTTCCAGCCCATCGAGATCAAGGGCGGGGTCGCCTTCGAGACTATCGCCTACCTGGCCGAGCACCTCGCGGATTTCCCGGGGGTGACCTGGCACAACAAGCCCATCCGCAACTACCTCATTCCCGGCTCCCTGGCCCACCTGATCGGCTACGTCGGCGACATCAGCCGGGAGGAGATCCAGGTGCTGTACAACCAGGGCTACGCCTTCGGGAGCGTGCTGGGCAAAAGCGGCGTGGAGAAGCAGTACGACCGCCTCCTGCGGGGAAAGGACGGCAAGCGCTTCCAGATGGTGGACGTGCGGGAGAAGTACCTCTCCAAGCGGCCCGAGGAGGATATCCCCCCTGAGCCGGGGCAAAACCTGGTGCTGAGCATCGACCGCCGCGTCCAGACCCTCTGTGAGAAGGCCCTGGGCGAGCGCATCGGCTCGGTGGTGGTGCTGAAACCCTCCACCGGCGAGCTGCTGGCATTGGTGTCTTACCCCTACTTCGACCCTAACCTGTTTTTCACCCAGCGGGCCACGGAGGAGTTCAACCGGCTGTCCCTGGATCCCAGTTTCCCCTTTTTGAACCGGGCGATCCAGTCGGTGTACCCCCCGGCCTCGGCCTTCAAAATGGTGGTGACTACCGCCCTGGTGGAGGAGGAGGCTTTCCCCCTGACGCGCAAGGTCGTCTGCACGGGGCAGATCGCCTACGGGGACCGGATCTTCCGCTGCCACGCGCGCAAGACCGGCCACGGGGCACTGGATCTGTTCGGAGGCCTCGCCCAATCCTGCGACGTGTATTTTTACACGGTCGGGGACCTGCTGGGCGTGGAGCGGCTTTCCTACTACTCCCGCGACTTCGGCCTGGGCCAGCCCACGGGGGTCGACCTGCCTGGCGAGGTCGGGGGCTTCGTGCCCACCCCCGAGTGGAAGGAAAAGGTCCACCACATGAAGTGGCTGGGCGGCGATACCCTGAACATGTCCATCGGCCAGGGCTTCATGGCCGTGTCCCCGCTGCAGATGGCTGACATCGTGGCCCTTATCGCCAACGAGGGCCGGGTGTACCGCCCGAGCGTGCTTTTACAAGTAAGGGACGCGGCCAGCGGGGCGGTGCTCCAGCGCGCCTCCCCCGAGCTGCTGCACGTCTCGGCCGTCCGTAAGGAGACCTTCCGCACCGTCCAGCAGGCCATGCGCAAGGTGATCACGGAGGGCACGGCCAACGTGGTCATCACCACCAAGGCGGTGGAAGTGGCCGGCAAGACGGGCACGGGGGAGGCGGGCTACGAGGACCAGTGGCATTCCTGGTTCGCCGCCTACGCCCCGTACCAGACCGACAGGCCCGAGGAGCGGGTGGTCGTGGTGGTCATGGTCGAGGCCGCCAACCCCTGGGAGTGGTGGGCGCCCAAGGCCGCGGACGTGATCTTCCAGGGGATTTTCGCCAGGCAGACCTTCGAGGAGGCCGTGGAGACCTTGCGTCCCTGGTGGTACCTGGAGGAGCGGCGCCAGGCCGCCGCCAGGGTGCTCCCCGAGGAGGAGAACCAGTGAAGCGGGTCACGGCCTTCGGCTTCGATTTTTTCCTCCTGGCCGCCGCGGCCCTGCTGCTAGCCTTCGGCATCCTGTTCATCTACTCCAGCGGGGTGAGCGTGGTCGGGGCGCGCTCCTCCAGCGAGTTCCTCAAGCAACTGGCCTGGGCGGGCTCCGGCCTGCTGCTCATGGTCGGGGTGATCCTGGTGAACCACGCCCGCCTGCGCGACGTTGCGGTCTACCTCTACGCTTTGATGATCCTGCTGCTGATCGTGGCCCGCTTCGTGGGGCGGGAGGTGCACGGGGCCCGCTCCTGGCTGGGCATCGGGGAGTTCGGCATCCAGCCCTCGGAGTTCGCCAAGATCACGACTATCCTGCTGTTGGCCGCCTACCTCACCGGCATCGGCAAGGGGGTGCGGGAGCTGCCGCGCTTTCTGCTGGGGATGGCGATAGTGCTCCTGCCCGTGGGCCTGATCCTGCTGCAGCCGGACATGGGCACCGCCCTGGTCTACCTGCCGATTTTTCTGTTCATGTGCTTCGCGGCGGGCGCCAGGCTGCGGCACCTGGCCTACCTGGTCGCCGCGGGGCTGCTGATGGTGATCCTGGCCGTGCTGCCCCACTACAGCCGCTGGCTCCTGGGGCGGGAGGCGGGCCTCGCGGCCGCCCTCACCGGCTTCGGCCTGTCCAAGTACATCCTCGGGGTGCTGGCCCTGGTCACGGCCCTCTCGGCCTGGGGATTCTGGGGCTTCAAGCGGCGCTATTTTTACTGGATCCTCTACGCGGTCTCTTTGGTTTTCGCGGGCCTGACCGGGGCCATGCTCATCAACCGCGTGCTCAAGGGCTACCAGATCATGCGTTTCATTGTATTCCTGGACCCGCAGGTCGACCCCCAGGGGGCGGGCTGGAACCTGCTGCAGTCGGTCACGGCGGTGGGCTCCGGCGGCTTCGGGGGCAAGGGTTTCCTGAAGGGCACGCAGAGCCATTACCAGTTCCTGCCGCAGCAGAGCACGGACTTCATCTTCTCCATTCTGGCCGAGGAGTGGGGCTTGCTCGGCGGCCTGGCGGTCTTCGCGCTGTTCCTGGTCATCCTCCTGCGGGGGATCCGGATCATGTACATCGCCCGCGACGATTTCGGGATGTACGTGGCCGCGGGGGTGGTGGGGATGATCTTCTTCCACGTGGTCGTCAACATCGGCATGGCCATGGGCATCATGCCGATCACGGGAATCCCCCTGTTTTTTCTTTCCTACGGCGGTTCCTCCCTGTGGACCGCGCTGATCGGGGTCGGCCTCCTGCTGGATATCTACCTCCGCCGCTACGCGCATTGAGGGGGTGTTGGGATTGAACCGGCCTGCCAAGGGTGAAGGGAGCGAGCTTATGGGCTCCAGCGCGCTGCTGGCGCGCCTGGAGACCCTCCGCAGCCTGCCTACGCTCCCGCACATCCTGCTGCAGCTCATCGAGACCTGCAACCGCCCGGAAATGGGCCTCAAGGACCTCACCAGGCTCATCAACCAGGACCCCGCCCTGAGCGAGCGCGTGTTGAGGTTGGTGAACTCGGCCTATTACAGCCTGCCGCAGAAGGTGTCCACCATCGACCAGGCGCTGCTGCTCTTAGGCCTGGAGGCGGTGAGGAACATCGCCATCAGCTCCTCGGTGTACCAGGTTTTTCACGGCTCGCCTTCGAAGCACGGTCTGAACCTCAAGCGCTTCTGGTGGCACTCGGTGAGCTGTGCGGTGGCCGCCCGCCTGCTGGCGGTGAAGACCGCCTTTCCGTCGCCGGACGAGGCCTTCCTCGCGGGGCTGCTGCACGATATCGGCAAGATCCTCCTCTGGTCGAGCTTCCGCGGGGAGTACTCCGCGATCCTGAAGGCCAGCGGGGAGCGCAGCGTGGAACTGCTGGCCGCTGAGCAGAAAATGGGCCTCACGCACGCCGAAGCGGGGGCCTGGCTGCTCGGGCGCTGGGATTTGCGCTCCTTCCTGCCGGACGCGGTGCGTTACCACCATGAGCCGCCGGTGCGCATCGCGGAGTCCTTTCCCCTGGTGCGGATCGTCTTCGCCGCGAACCTGCTGTGCCCCAGTGACGCCGGCGGCGAACCCCGCCTGGCGGAGGCCGCGCGGGCCGTGGGCCTGGGCGCTCGCGACCTGGAGTCCCTGCGGGCGGACGCCGCGGAGGAGGTGCGGCAGATCGCAGGGTCGCTGGAGATCGAGGTCGAACCCCCCCCCTCGCCGGAAACCGGCCCCAAGGACCGGGCCAAGGCCGATGCCCTGGCCCGGCTGGTCCGGGACTATTCTCAGCTAGCAGGCATCAGCGAGGGATTTTTGAAGGCCGCCCGGCGCGAGGAGGTGCTCGAGGCCTTGCGCCGCGGCCTAGCGCTCCTGTTCGAGCTGGGCTCGGCCCGGTACTTCCGCCTGGAGAGCGGCGCGCTGGTGAGCGAGCCGCCGGCGGGAGCGGGCGGAGGGGAGCTGCGCATCCCCTACCAGGAATCATCCAGCCTGCTGGCGCGCTGCCTCGCGCGTGGCGAGGTGCTGGATTCCTTCAGCCCGCTGGCCTCACCCAGCATCTTCGACGAGCAGCTGGCCCGTCTACTGGCAGGCGAGGGGATCCTGTGCCTGCCCCTGCGCGCCGAGAACGAGCCCCTCGGCGTGCTGGCCGCCGGCATCCGCGCGCGCGAGCACACCGCGCTGGCCGCCCGGGTCACCCTCCTGGCCATGCTGGCCGACCAGGCCTCCCTGGCCCTGTTCGCCCTGGTCGTGCAGGAGCGCCAGGCGGAGCGGATCCGCGAGGAGCAACTGGGGGCCGCTTCGACCCTGGCCCGACGGGTCGTGCACGAGGCGCGCAACCCCCTGGGGATCATCAGCAACTACCTGAGCATCCTCAGCGCCAAGCTGCAGGGCAACTCCCCGATCCAGGAGGACTTGCGTATCCTCCGGGAGGAGATCCGGCGGGTGTCGCTGATCATCTCCGAGCTGGGCAGCTTCTCGGCGCCCGTGGTGCGGCAGCCCGTGGACCTGAACGAGCTGCTGGCCGACCTGGCCAGGATATCGCGGGAGCCGCTGTGGGAAAGCTCCCGCATCCGCCTGCAGCTTGCCCTGGACCCCCAGGTCCCGCCGCTGGACTCCGAGAAGAACAAGCTCAAGCAGGTTTTTCTCAATTTGCTCAAGAATGCCGCCGAAGCCATGCCCGGGGGAGGCGACCTTTTCATCCAGACCCGCTTTCACCCGGGCGAGCCGCGACGGGTAGAGGCTTCGGTGCGCGACGAGGGCAGCGGCATCGCGGAGGAGGTGCGCTCCCGGCTGTTCGAGCCCTTCGTGAGCACCAAAGCGCAGGAGGGTCTGGGACTGTCGATCGCCTACGGCTTCGTCCGGGAGCTGGGCGGCGACATCAGCTACGAGACCGGCAGCGGCGGAACCACCTTCCGCGTCCAGCTGCCGCTGCCCTGAGGGGAAAGCCGTGCAGAAGGTGACCGCCGCCCTGCTCACCCGCAACGGAAAAGTCCTCATCGCCCTGCGCAAGGCAGGGAAGCACATGGGGAGCAAATGGGAGTTCCCCGGAGGCAAGATCCACCCGGGGGAGAGCCCCGAGGAATGCCTGCGCCGGGAGCTAGCCGAAGAGCTGGACATCGAGGTCCGGATCGGCGGACCGGTCGGCAGCGCCCGCTACGCCAACGGGGTCGTGGACCTGGAAATCCTGCTGTACCGCGCGGAATACGTGAGCGGCACCTTCACCCTGCACGACCACGAGGCCCTCGCCTGGGTCGATCCGGCCGAGTTGGAGTCCTACGACCTGGCCGACTCGGACAGGAAGCTCGCCCGGCAGGCGCTGGCCTCGCTTCAAGACTGAGCGCAGGCGCCCCGACCTCCGGTCCCCCTCCGGCCCTTGACGGGGCAGGAAAGAAATACTAAACTTTTGTTTAGTATGTCGCTGTCTTTGCACGTGCATTCCTACTTTTCGCTCGGGGGGGGCACCCTGTCCCCGGAGGACATCTGTCGTCTGGCCCGGGACTCCGCCCCCGGGCGCGAAGTGGCCGTGGGGATGACGGACACGGGCAACCTCTACGGGCTGGTGCGCTTCCTGACGGCCGCCCGGCGCGAGGGGGTCAAGCCGGTGGCGGGTGCAGTGCTGGCCGGCAGCGGGGCGATCACCGCCTACGTGCTGGACCGCAAAGGGTTTGCCCGGCTGGCGGGGCTGCTGAGCTCGCGGCCGGGCGAGACGAGCGCGGGGCCGGGGCCGGGGCCGGCGGCCCGGGTACGCACGGCCCTGCTGGAGGGCGGCTGGGAGGGGCTGGCCCTGCTCTGCGAGGACGAGGGCCTGCTCCGCGAGCTGGCCCGCGCGCGCGGCAAAGGCACGGGTACGCCCGGGCGCCGGGGGGGCCTCCTGTACGCGCGCCTGGCCTACGGGAAGCCCTTCCGCGCCCTGGCCCGGACCGCTGCCGACCTGGGGGTCCCGCTGTGCGCCGTGAACGACGCCTGGTACGCGGAGGAGGGGGGGGCGGCCCTCGGCGACCTGCTGGCGGCCATGCGCCGCCTCTGCCGCGTGGAGGACCTGCCCCCCGCCGCGCGGCTGGCCCCGCGCCACCGCTGGGTCGAGCCCGAGGAGATGGAGCGCTACTTTTCCGCCGTGCCCGAGGCCCTGAATAACGCCCGGGCCTTGGCCGAGCAGGCGGACACCCGCGGCATCCTCTCCGAGAGCTTCGTTTTCCCCGCTTTCGAGGGCCTGAGCGAGGAGGAGGCCTTCCGCCGCCTGCAGTCGCGCTGCCGGGGGGGGATCGCCCGCCGCTACGGGGACCCGCCGCCCCCAGGCTGCCGCGAGCGCCTGGACTACGAGCTGGGCATCATCCGGGCCAAGGGCTTCGCCGCCTACTTTTTGGTCGTGGAGGACATCGTGGCCCAGTGCCCCCGCACCTGCGGCCGGGGCAGCGCGGCGGCCAGCATCGTCGCCTACCTTCTGGGCATCACCCACGTGGACCCCCTGCGCTACAACCTGTTCTTCGAGCGCTTCCTGAACATGGACCGCAGGGACCCGCCGGACATCGACGTGGACTTCCCCTGGGACGAGCGGGAGAAGGCCCTGCGCTACGTGTTCGCCCGCTACCCGGGCCGCTCGGCCATGGTGGCCGACCACGTGACCTTCGGGCCCCGCTCCTGTCTCCGGGAGCCCGCCAAGGCCCTGGGCCTGCCGGAGGAGGAGATCGCCTGCCTGGTGGCCTTCTGGCGGCACGGCGAGCTCGCCCGCATCCCGCGTTATCTACGGATAGCCTCCGAGCGCATCCGGGGCTTCCCCCGGCACCTGGGCACGCATCCCGGCGGGGTGGTGATCACCCCGGGCCCCATCACCGCCTACACCCAGGTCGAGGAGTCTGCCCTGGGCTACCCGGTCATCGCCTGGGAAAAGGACGCCACGCAGGAGGCGGGGCTGGTGAAGATCGACCTGCTGGGCAACCGCTCCCTCGCCGTGCTGCGCGACACCCTCGCGCTGGTGAACCGCGCGCGCGGGGCGGGCCTGGCCTGGGAGGGGAGGGAGGCGCTGGAGGACGGCGAGACCCAGGAGCTGATCGCCGCCGGCCGGACCCTGGGCATTTTCTACGTCGAGTCCCCGGCCACCCGGCAGCTCCTCCAGAAGATGCGCGCCGGGGACTACGAGCGCCTGGTGATCGCCAGCTCCATCATCCGCCCGGCGGCCAACCGCTGGATCCGGGAGTTCGTGAAGCGGCTGCACGGCGCCCCCTACGAGCCCCTCACCCCGCAGCTGGAGAAGACCCTCGAGGAGACCTACGGCATCATGGTCTACCAGGAGGACGTCTCGCGGGTGGTGATTGACGCGGCCGGCTTTTCCCCGGGGGAGGCCGACCAGCTGCGCAAGGTCCTGTCCAAGAAGGACCGCGCCTTGCGCCTGCCGGATTTCCGCGAGCGCTTCTTCCGCGGCGGCGCCGCACGGGGCGTTCCGCAGGAGGCCCTGGTGAGGGTCTGGGACATGATCCTGTCCTTCGAGGGCTACTCCTTCTGCAAGGCCCACAGCGCCTCCTACGCCCTGGTCTCCTACAAGCTGGCCTACCTGAAGCGCTTCTACCCTCTGGAGTTCTTCGCCGCCGTGATCAACAACGGGGGCGGCTTCTACTCCCGCCAGACCTACGTGAACGAGGTGCGCCGCCTGGGCTTCCCGGTCCTGGCCCCCGACGTGAACTCCAGCGCGCAGGCCTACACGGCGGAGGCGGGGGCGCTGCGGGTGGGGCTGGGCCAGCTCAAGGACCTCCCGCTGGAGTTCCTCCAGCGCCTGCTGGGCGACCGGGAGCGGCGGGGCCCCTTCGCCGACTTCCAGGATTTCCTCGCCCGCCTCGCGCCGGGCCTCCCCGAGATTCGGGTGCTGCTGCGCTCAGGCAGCCTGGACTGCCTGGGCGGCGGCCTGACCCGCCCCGAGCTGTTCTGGCTGTACTTCCGCGAGTCCCCGCGCCCAGGGCAGGGCCCGGGGCTGCCGCTGGCCCCGCCGCCGGGCGTACCCGGGTCTCCGACCCCGCCGGGGATCGGCGACTACCCGCCGGAGGTGAAGCTGCGCGACGAGCTGGCCACCCTCGGGCTGATGATCTCGCGCCACCCGCTGGGTGTGTTCCACGGCCGCATCCTCCGCCTGCTCGCCGGGGCCGGCCTCCCGCCGGTGATCGACTCGCGGCAGCTTGCCGCGCACCGCGGGCGGCGGGTGACCATGGCCGGGCTGCTGGTCACCGGCAAGGAGGTGCTCACCCGCACCCGGGAGCCGATGGTGTTCGTCAGCTTCGAGGACGAGCACTCCGTGTTCGAGACCGTGTTTTTCCCCAAGGCCTTCCGGGAGTTCTACCCCGTGATCGACGGCGGGGGGGTTTTCCTGGTCTGCGGCAGGGTGGAGGAGGAACTGGGCGCCCTGAGCCTGCACGTGGAGCGGGTCCTGGGCCTGGAGCGTGGGCGCGCGGAGGCACTACGGCTGCGGGAGGCCTTAGGGAGGACAGGCACGCGAGGCAACTTGACAGCCGTCGGGGGGGTCAGTATGTTCTAAACCAGCGATGGCCGAGGCGGAGAAGACCTATATCTTTCACATTCATCGCAAGGACGGCAGTTCCCTGTTCCTGCACCCGTTGACCCCGCCGGCCAAGGTGGTGGAGGCCCTGGAAAAGGGGCCCCTGGAGGGCCGCTACGGTTTGGAGCCCCGGGTGGAAGCCCTGACCGGCTTCCGCGACGAGCTGTACCGGCAGGTGGAGCAGGGCGTGCGCCATTGGATCAACGACATCCGCTTTATTCCCAAGTTCCTGATCGCCTCCGGCGTGTTCGTGGCCACCTACGTATTCTTCTCCGCGGTGGTCCGCGACCCGCTGCCGGTGATCGACGAGGTCGTGCTGGGCGGGGCGGCGGCCGTGATCGCCTTCGTGCTGCTCGGACGGCGCGACCTGGCCTCGCGGCGGGCCGCCAAGAAGCGCCTGGACCTGCGCCTGGTCGTGGACCGCATCGCCTTCCGCGAGAGCGCGTTCGTAAAGAACGTTGAGGGCGCGCTGCACAGTGCCGAAGGCGAGAGTGTGGAGCAGGTCGTGCGCCGCATAGTGGCGCCGGTGGAGCAGGGGCAGGAGTCCGCACCGCCCGCCCCCGGGGGCGCAGCCACCCCGGCGGAGGCCGCACAGTTCGTGCGCCTGCTGGAGCAGCGCTTCAACTTCAGGAAGCTGGAGCGGGAGGAACGGACTTTCCGCCGGTTGTCCGGCAAGCGCGAGGCGGGCCGCCTGCTGGCGGTGCGCAAGGTCGACTTCCCGCTGTACTCGGTGTACAAGAGCTTCAAGCGCACCGTTTTCGGCCGCAGGTAGCTCCGCTTAAGGCGTAGCACCGCTTAAGGCGGCGCCGCTCCTGCGCAGTTTCTCCTTCTTCACGTAATGCGACAGCAGCGCCAGGCCCACCGCCATGTTCTCGTTGCGCACGATGACGTCGTCCGGGGCGGTGAGCTGGGTGGGGGCGAAGTTCCAGATGGCCTTGATGTCCAGCCTGACCAGCAGGTCGCAGACTTCCTGGGCCGCCTGCTTGGGCACGGTCAGGATGGCGATACCGACGTCGTAGGTCTTCACCACCCTGGGCAGCGACTCCAGCGACAGTATGGAAAAGGAGCCGATGATCCTGCCGGCCTTGCCAGGGTCGTTGTCGAACACCGCGACCAGCTTCAGGCCGTACTGCGGAAGGCCGGGGTACTCCACCAGAGCGGAGCCCAGCTTGCCGGCCCCGATCAGGATCGCCGTGTTCTCCGTGTTGATGCCGAGGAACTCGCCGATGGCCGCCCGCAGGCCGCTCACCGAGTAGCCGGCCTTGGGCTTGCCCTTGTAGCCGATGACCGACATGTCCTTGCGAACCTGGGTGTCGTCGACCTGGAAGAAATGCGCCAGGTAGCGCGAGGAGACGAACTGCTCGCCCTTCTGCTCCAGTTCCATCAGGATCTGGTGGTAGTGCGGGATGCGCCGTAGAGTCTGTACGGGAATCACTTCCTGGGGCTGGCGCGTCTTATCGCTGCTGCTCAAGGATCTTCAGGTTAATGGATGCCGCCTCGAAAGTCAAGTTGCAGCTAGCGGCTGCCGGCCTCCAGCTGCTGCTCCAGTTCCTGCTGCAGCTTCAGGGCATTCTGGGCCGTGTCAATGTTCTCCCGGGCCGGGGCAAATCCCGGGTCGATCTCCAGAGCCTGCTGCCAGAAAACGATCGCTTCCGCGAGGCGCCCCTGGGCGTAGGCTTCCAGCCCGTTCAGATACAGCTCGTCCAGACGGCCGCGTTCCGCCAGGCGGCCCCGGTCCCCCAGGTTCAGCTTGGCTTCGATGCTGAACTTGTCCAGCGGGTTGAGGCGCCCGCTTAAGTCCAGGTTGTAGTTCAGCACGAAGCTCACTTTCTGGAGGTCGATCGTGCTGCCCACACTGACCCGCGGGTTGTCGCCCTTGAGCTGGAAGCCGCTCTGCAGTTGCAGGAAGCTGGCCACGGTAAGGTTGATGCCGGTGGCCAGGTACCAGCGCTCCGCGGGCGCCTCGTCGGGGATGAAGCTGATCGGCAGGTTGAAGTCCAGGGCCCAGGTGAACGGCCGGAAAGGGGAGTAGGCGATGCCCAGGGTGGCGGTCGTGGGCACCGGCTCGCTCAGGGCAGGGAGTCCCAGGTTCTTCATTGCCAGGCCCACGGAGAAGTTTTTGGTGCGGGAAATGTAGCCCTTTAAAAAGTTGAAGCGGGTCAACAGGCCGATGTCCAGCAGGCCGGTGAGCACTGACTGGTCGGGGTAGATCGCCGCCGGGACGTTGCGGTAGGCGGCCTTCAGGTTGGCGCCGATGGCCAAGCCGTAGAAGTTGTAGCTGGAGAAGAAGTTGTAGGAGAGGTTCAGGATGGCCACCGACTCCGAGAAGTATCCCCGGGCTTCCCGCTCCCCCCAATCGTTGTACTCGGTGAACGGCACGTACAGGAACTTGCCCCCCACCCCGAAGCCCAGGTCGTTGTAGCGCACCGTGTAGATCACGCCCTCGATGTTGGAGTCGGCGATCCAGCTGTGGTGCAGGAAGGAGAGCTCGCCGTGCTCCAGCACCGAGCTGCCTGAGGGGTTGGATTCCAGGAAGCCGGAGTCCCCGGCCACCGCGGTGTACGCCGTACCCATGCCCTCGTAGCGTCCTCCCATGGGGATGAGGAGGGTGGGGAATATCGTCAGCCCGGTGTTCGGGTCCGCGAACTGGGCGAAGAATTCGCTCAGGGAGAAATACGCCTCGCCCGTGCCGGCGAACAGCGGGCCGCCCAGGGAGAGCAGCGCGAGGATCAGGAGCCCGAGCCTTCTCATCTATCCCAAGTATATACCGGCGGGGCCCCGGAATCCACCGGGGTCCATCATAGTATCGGCACTTTCGGCGTTGGCAGCGGAAGGTTTTCGGTCGATAATGATATAAATTATAGTATGTAGAAACTGGGAGAAACACAGGCCTTGAGCTCGCGACCCGGTGCGGGACAAATTCTTCTGCTCGCCCTCTGCTTAGGCATTGGCCTGCCCCTGGCCGCCTTCCCGAGGGGGAGCGCGGAGCGGGAAAACCGGGCACGGCTCGCCCAGGTGGGCGAGCTTATCGCCGCCAGGAAGTACAACCAGGCCATCCTGGCCCTGAGCGAGCTGATCAAGCAGAACCCGGACCTGTTCGACGCGGCCGAGGGGCTCATGCAACAGATCCGCAACGCCCGGGCGGTGTACAACGCCAAGTTCGAGGAGCTGATTAAAGCCTTGTTCGAGGAGAACAACGTCCCCAAGGGCCTGGCGCTGATCGACGAGCTGGAAAAGCTGGACCCCTACCCGAACGAGGCCGTGGCCCGGGCCCTGGAGCAGGCCAAGGTGGGCAGGGAGCTGGTCGTCAACATGAACCGCTTCAACCGGATCATGGACGAGGCCGCCGGGCTGCTCGGGGAGGGCAGGTACGCCGAGGCCAATGCCCGGTACTTGGAGGGCTTTTCGCTGGGGCGGGAGAGCTTCGATGCGGCCGACTACGGGAATATCCTCAAGAACTCGGTGCTGGGCTCGCTGGATTCCCTGCAGTCGGCCGTAGACTCCTTCCCGGGGACTCTGGAAAGGCTGGCGGCCGCCCAGTCAGCCCTGGAGGGGATGCTTAGCCCGCTGGACGTCTCGCGCCTGGCCGGCGGCGTCGGGGCGGTGACGGACGCCGCGCGGACCATGGCCGGGTTGGAGGCTGGGGCCCGCAAAGCGGGGGAGAACTTCCAGGCTCAAGGCCGGCAGGTCGGCGAACGCCCCGCGGGTCGCAAGTACGACAGTTTCCTGTTCTTCGGCGCCCAGCTGATTCTGGGGCGCAGCGGCAAGCCGCGGGAGGGTATCGCCGCCGTCCTCGGCCTGGCGAGGGAGTCCGCGGTCGCTGGTCAGAAGCAGGCGCTCCTGGCCGCCGCTGATGCCCTTTGGCGGGAGGGCCTGCAGGCGTACGAGAGCGGCCGCTACCCGCTGGAGCGGTTGAATACCGCAGCCTCGGTCTACGCGGCGACCCTGCGGCTGCTGTCGCTGTGGGTCCTGGCTTTGCCGCCGGCGGCGCCGCTGCGTCTGGACGCGCCGGCTGCCGCTGCGGTCGCGAGGGAGGGGGCCGCGTACCTCCTGGCCAGGGAGCGGATCCGCGCCGCCCGCGGGTACGGGGAGCTCGCTGGGGTGGGTCAGGCCTTCGCGCCGTGGGAGCAGAGCGGCATCCCTGCACTCGCGCGGATCGGGCCCGCCCGGCTGGAGCTGGCTGTCCTGATCCGGCGGGCCGGCAGTCTCGAGGAGAACGGGGCCGCCGGCGCGGAGTCGCTGCAGAAGCAGAGTCAGGCCGCCGGCCTGTCCCTGGGAGAGGTGCCCGAGCAGGCGCGGGCGCTGAGCCTGGCGGCCGGGGCCCTGCGCGGCCGTCTGGAAACCTTCGACCTGCGGCTGCTCTCCGCGGCCGCCGACGAGGCCCTGGGGCGGCTAGCCGAGGCTGAGGCCGGTTTCCGTGCCCGGTTCCAGACGGCGCTGGGCCTGCAGAGGGGGGTGCAGAAACCGGAGCGGCTGGAGAAGTACCCCGGACGGGCGTTGGGGGAGTATACCCGGCTCACCACGGAGCAGGCCGCCGCCGCCACCGAGGCGGAGCGCCTGGCGGGGGAGCTGGCGGTCAAACCCGGCTATCTGGAAACCTCCCCGAGCCTGCGCGATACGGCGCAGGGGCTGGCCGGCCTGCGCGGGGCCTTGGCCGGGTTCCAGGCGGAGCTGGCCCTCGCTTCGTCTTCCGCGCAAGCGGAGGTCTTGCAGGCGGGCCGTTTCAAACAGGAGGGGCAGCTGCGGGTGCAGGAAGTGCAGAAAAGCCTGAACCCGCTGCGCGAGGCGGCCGCCCGGGAAAGCCTGCGGAACGCCCAGGAGGCCTTCGACCGCTCCCTGGAATTCCAGGAGGACCCGGAAGTCCGCCGGCTGCGGGACGACACGCTGCCCCGGCTTGCCGAGGATATCAACGCGGCGGTGAACAGGCTGGTGATCCGCGAGGTGCGCGAGCTGATCAACAACGGCAGGAGGATGTACACCCTGGGGGACTACAATAGCGCCGAGCAGGTCTTCATGCGGGCCGGGGTCCGCTGGGCGGACACCCACCCGGAGGCGAACCCCGAGGTCGACCTCTGGCTGGACTGGACGCGATCCGCGATCCAGAACATCGCCGGACGCGAGATCGCCCTGTCCAACCCGCTGTACCCGCAGATGAGCCAGCTGTACAACCTGGCTTTCCAGGAGTACCAGAGAGGCCGCAGGCTGGTGGAGGCGGGGCGGGTGCAGGAGGCGCTGGAGGTGCTGAAGAAGGCCGTGGAGCGCTTGGATCAGATCAAGATTCTCTTCCCCTACAACAGCGAAGCCCAGATCCTGATCCTGCGCATCGAGCAGCTCCGGGACCAGGACCGCTTCCGCGAGGTCCTCGACGGCCAGTTCCGGGACGCCCTGAGCAAACGGGAGCTGAATCCGCAGGAGGCGCTGAACACTCTGGAGGTGATCAAGGTCTTAAGCCCGAGCTACCCGGGGCTGCAGAACGCCATCAGCGCCCTGCGCATCCGGATGGGCCTGGACCTGCCGCCCCCCGACCCGGCCAAGAAGGCGGAGGCGCGCCGGCTATATGCCGAGGCCCTGCGCACCTTCCAGCAGAACCAGCGGGAGCTGTTCCCGCGCGCCCTGGAGCAGCTGAACGGGGCGATTGCCCTGGACCCGGACTACCGGCAGGCGGTCGACCTCAAGGACCGGCTCCAGATCGCCCTGGGCGGCAGCCGGCAGCCCTTCCTGTCCAGCGACGACCAGCGCCGCTTCAAGGAGGCGGAGGGCTTTTTCCTGGACGGGCAGTACCCCAGCGCCTACCAGATCGTGATCGATTTGCTCAAGAGCAAGCGCAACCAGGGCTACGCGCCCCTGCTGGAGCTGCGCACCAGGATCGAGGCCAGGCTGTGAGCCGCCCGCCGCATCGCCTGCCGGTCCTGCTCCCGCTGCTGCTCCTGACGCTGCTGAGTTACCCCGCCGGGGCGCAGCGCCTGTTTTGGGAAACGCCCCGGGTCCTGGTGCCCGCCGGCGCCCGTTTCCCGGCCGCCGCCGCCGCCGGCGGCCTGCTCGTGGCGGCCTGGCAGGAGTTCGTGCAGAACGCCGGCGGCCAGCGCGAAGCGTGGCTGACCGCCGCGGTATCCCGCGATGCCCGGCAGTGGCGCACCGTCACCCGCTTCGCCGGCCCCTTCCCCATACAGGAGCGGGAAACGCCCATCTTTTCCCTGGCCGTGGACGAACGCGGAAGCATCTTCGTCGCGGCGGCCGCCGCCGAACGCAAGACCTCGATCTACGCCTCGCGCGACGGGGGGCAAAGCTTCGCCCAGCTCGCCTCCGTGGAGGCCTTCGCCACCAGCCTGGCGCCGAGCCTGTTCGTCACCTCCCGGGGGGAGCTGCTGCTATTCGTGAGCCAGGAGAGCGGCACCTTCCTTTCGCTGCGCTATGCCCTGTCCCGCGACGGGTCCGCCTGGTCGGCCTTCCAGCCCCTGGTGAGCGGCGAGCAGGTCCCGATCAACTTCCTGGCGAACCACGCCGTGTTCGGGGGCAGGGACTACGTCGTGTACCAGACCCTGCAGCGCGGGGAGCGGCGCTACCAGCTCGCGATCAAGAGCTCGGAGGACGGCGGGCGAACCTGGGGCGAGGCTCGGCAGCTGGACTTCGAGCAAACCGTGGACGGGAAGGTGCAGGGACCGGAGCTGTTCTCCAACCAGCGGCCTTTCCTGGCCTCCCTGCCCGACCGCCTGGGACTGGTGTGGGAGCGTCAGTATCAGTCGCGCCCGGCGCAGGTGTATTTTCTGGAGCTGGACGCTCAAGGCGGCCTGCTGGGGCAGCCTCAGGCCGTGACCGTGGGCGGCGCCGCCGCCTTCTTCCCGCGCCTCATCCGCTACCGGGAGCGCTCCTACGTGTTTTTCTTCAGCGGGGCGGACAAGGTGTTCGCGGCGGAAGCGACGGCTACCGGCTGGGCAGCCCGGGAGCTCAATGAGCTCGCCGGCTCCTCGTACTTCACCTACCCGGTGGAACTGGCCGGGAAGCTGTACGTGTTCTGGGAGAACCGGGTGGGGTCGAACTCTCGGCTGATCGTCCTGCAGCCCGACCAGAGCGTGGAAGCACCTACGCTCCAGGCCGTGAACTTCGATCCCCGGAAGGCCTCGCGCCAGGAGCTGGTGCAGGTGCGTTGGTCCGCGCCGCCGGATTCCTCCGGCGTCTCTGGCTTCAACTACGTATGGTCCCAGGATCCCGACGCGCCGCTCCCCGCAGGGGAGGCGAAGCTGCTGGCCGACGCGACGGGCGCCTCGGTGCGCGCGGAGCGGGACGGGGCCTGGTACTTCCGCGTCGCCTCCCAGGACTACGCGGGCAACTGGTCGGAGCCCGCGACGGTCTCCTTCACCCGCGACACGACCCCGCCCGGCAAGCCGGCATTGAGCCTGCCGGCAGCGGACCCGGATGGCTACCTGGCCGCCAACAGCTTCGACATCGCCTGGCGACCTGAGAGCCCGCAGGACGCCGCAGGCTACGCCTTCAACCTGGAGTTCCTCGGCTCCGAACAGGCGCCCGCTTCGTTGTCCGCCCCGCCGCTTCCGGCCACCGCCAACACCACCGGCACCCGGGCCGCGTACGCCAACCTGGACAACGGCATCTGGGCCTTCGCCGTGGCGGCGCTGGACGCGGCGGGCAACCGCGGGGAGCCGGCGATCGCGCTCCTGCGACTGAACAAGTACGTGCCGGTCACCTACATCAGCTACGTCAACGAGCGGCGCGACCCGCTGGGGAGCGTGGACCTGACCATCGGCGGGCGGGGCTTCGAGCTGGACGGCCTGGTCGGCCGGGTGCTCCTGGACCGGGACGGGGCCGCGCCCTACGACTACAGCTTCACCCGGGCCAGCGGGGCCTTCCGGGTCGTCTCCGACCGCCTGATCCGCGGCCTGACCCTGTTGGAGGTCGAGGAGGGGCTGTACCGCGTCGGAGTGGTTCACCCGGTGCGCGGCCCGGCCTGGAGCCGACCGGTGCTGCGCCTGGAGCGGCCGGGCACCGTGAAGTTCGGGGACTTCTCCTACGTCTACCGCCGCCCCTGGGAGAGCGTCCGCCTGGTTTCCGCCACCATCGGCACGAACACCCTGGTGGCCTGGCTGGTAGTGCTGTTCCTCATGGTGCTGTTCCTGGTGTCCGTGCGCCGGCTGGCCTCCCTGGCGCAGGAAGGCCGACTGTTGCGCCGCGAGGTGCTGGCGGTCCTGCGCGGCGAAGTGCCGCTGGCGAGAAAGGTTGTCAGAATGGAAGAGCTCAAGCGCAAGGGTTTCGGGCTGCGGTGGAAGTTCACTACCCTCACCATGATCCTGGTGCTGATCACGGTGCTGATGGTGGCCTTCCCCCTCAGCATTTACATGATCAACGCCCAGCGTCGGACCCTGGCAGAGGGGCTGGAGCAGCGGGTGGATACCTTGCTGGGCAGCCTTTCCTCCTCGGCGGGCAACAACCTGCCCGCCCAGAACATTTCCGAGCTCAACACGCTGCGCGACCAGGGCAGCAGCATGGCCGAAGCGCAGTACGTCACGCTGACCAGCTTCGGGCTGAGCGACCCCGGCCGCTTCGACTACCTGTGGGTATCAAGCGACAGCCAGATCGCCCGCAAGGTGGAGGGGGAGAGGTTCGCCGCCGGCGATTACGGCGAGGTGAGGTATAAGGACGAGGTCTCCGCCGACGTGGAAAAGCTCGCCGCGGAGCTGAACGCGGCGGCCCGTTCCCGCGTGTCCGGACTGGCGGCGGAGATCGACCGCCTGGGCACCGAGACCCGCGAGCTGGTGCTCAAGAGCGACGCCCAGTCGCAGGCCCGCATCCGGGAGCTGGACAAGGAGATCAAGGACCTGGGGGCCAGGATCGCCTCCGAGCTGCAGGCCATCCGCGGGCGCGCCCGCAGCTTCCCGCCGCTGGATTCCCAGCGCCTGGAGCCTGGCTACCTGTTCTACCTGCCCGTGGTATACCGGCAGCGCGGCGAGGACGTGTACTTCCGCGGCGCCGTGCGCCTCGGGGTCTCCACCGAGCGCATCCGCGCGGAGTTGGCAAGCTCGCAGCAGCGCCTGCTCATCCAGACGGGCATCATAGCCCTGGTGGCCGCCGGGCTGGGGCTGATCGGGGCGTTCGTCATGGCCGGCATCACCGTCGGCCCGATCAAAAAGCTGGCCGCGGGGGTGGCCATCATCCGCGACACGGAGGACAAGGAGCAGCTCAAGGAGCACCGCATCGACGTGGGCACCCGCGACGAGATCGGGAGCCTGGCCGCCACCGTGAACGACATGACCCGCGGCCTGGTCAAGGCGGCCATCGCCCAAAAGGAGCTCACGGTCGGCAAGGATATACAAAAGATGTTTCTCCCCCTGGTCAAGGACGACCAGGGGCGCAAGGGCTCGACCGCGGGGGAGCAGAACAACCTGGTCGAGATTTTCGGCTACTACGAGGGGGCCAAGGGCGTCTCCGGCGACTACTTCGACTACCGCCATCTGGCGGACAAGTACTACGCCGTGATCAAGTGCGACGTGGCCGGCAAGGGGGTGTCGGCGGCGCTCATCATGGTGGAGGTGGCCACGATCTTCTCCACGTATTTCCGCAACTGGACCCCCCAGAACCCTGGGCTCAAACTCGAGCCTCTGGCGGACCTGATCAACGACATGGTCGAAGAGCGCGGCTTCAAGGGGCGCTTCGCGGCGCTGACCCTGGCCATCCTCAACGCCCAGAACGGCAAGGTCTTGTTCTGCAACGCCGGGGACACGATCCAGCGGGTATACCGCCAGGCCGAGGGGGTGGTGAGCGACTTCAAGCTCCCGGACGCGCCCGCAGCCGGGGTGTTTCCCAAGGATCTGGTGGACATGAAGGGCGGCTTCAAGCAGGTGCCCTTCCAGATGGAAAGCGGCGACACGATTTTCCTGTACACGGACGGCATCGAGGAGGCCAAGCGCCACTTCCGGGACGAGCGCTTCCAGGTCATCCCCTGCAACGAGCCGGGACTGGGGGAGAATGAGTCGCATGGAGGCACGCATTCCAAGGGGGCGGACAATGAAGAGATGGGCACCGGGCGGATCCGGGAAATCATCACCTCCGTGTTCCAACACCGCCCGTACCGCCTGCTCAAGTACCACAACCCGGTGGCGGAGGAAGTCCTGGAGTTCGACTTCGGCCGCTGCGCCGGGACGGTGGAGGAGGCGGTTCTGGCCATGGTGGCGGTGGAAAAGGTGTTTCGCCTGGTGCCCGACCCGAGCGCCGGCGAGAAGGACCGGGTGTTCGTGGATAAGCGGGTCGACGAGTTTCTGAAAAAGCACTTCGGCCAGTACGACAGGTATTTCGGACGGCCGGCGGCAGGGGAAGGGGAGGCCGACGGCTACCTGAACGCTTATTCCCACCTGCGGGAGGACGAACAGTACGACGACCTGACCATCCTGGCGATCCGCAAGAAGTGATGGAGGTTTAAGCATGAGAATCCAAGCGATCGGTTTGGCGCTGGTGCTGGCGGCGGCGGCCGCCGGGGCACAACCGTTCACGGTGCTGCTGAACAACCCCGAGGAGGCGGTTTTCCACTTCGTGCTGGACCCGCCGGAGCTGGAGAGCTTTGACCCGGCCTCCAGCGTCTTCGCCAACGTGATCTACGACTACTTCGCTGAAGGACCCGCCACGGGGCAGGCCTCCTTCCAGAGCCTGCCCGCCGGGGCCACCCGGCGGCTGGATGGCCTGGCGGAGGGTACGCACCTGCTCGTCGGCTTCTTCGCCCTGCCGGGCCGCCGGGATTTCCCCGTGCGCGCCCTGATGCTCAAGGCGGGCGGGGGGCTGGCCGAGCGCTTTTACAGCGTGTACACGGAGCCCACCCTGCTGAAGGCGAGAGCCGGCCGGGGGCGGCTGGCC